>JAIOPG010000007.1:0-300000 GCA_021414025.1 Planctomycetota bacterium
ACTTCTTCCAGTTTGTTCAATTCGGCATAGGGCTCGACCTCGGCCTGCCAAAACAATCCGCTGTCATCTTTTTTCACGCGGCTCACCACGCCGACTGGCAAGCCCTTGGGGAAGATCCCGTCCAAGCCCGACGTCAGCAGCAGGTCGCCCTTGCGAATTTCCTCGGAAGCCGAAACGTACTCGGCCTGGGTCAGCCAGCGTTCGCGCCGCAGGCCCAAATCCTGGCGCTTGCCCACCAATAGTCCGCGGGCGCGGGTGCGGGCGTCGAGCACATCGACCGAGCTGTTCAAGTCGGTCACCAGCAAAACTTGACTGTTGCGGCTCCCGGCTTTCATCACCCGACCGATGACGCCGCCCCCCGAAACCACAGCCTGGTCGGGCGCGACGCCGTCTTCGGTGCCACGATCGATGGTGATGCTGCGGAAGACCGAGACGGGATCGTAGCCGACCACTCGCGCCGCCTTGGCCTCGGCCTTCGCGAAGCCGCTCTCGGAGAAGAGGTTTTCCGCCGCCTTCATGCCGCGATTCTCCTCGCGGGCCTTCAAAAGCTCGGATTGCAACTCTTGCAGCTGGCCTTTCAAGGCCAGGTTTTCCTTTTTAGCGCCGCTCAACTCAAGATATTCGCCAAAACGAGAATGCGCCCAGGAATACGCCGAAGATAAAACCTTCGCCGCGGGAGACACCGCCTTTTGCGACCAGCGCTGGTACCAAGTCGGATTCGGCGACCTCTCAGCGGCGGCGGAAAAATACACCGTGGCGGCGAGCAGCGCGGCCATCAGTAAACCTAGTTTCCATTTTTGCCGGAAACGGAACATTCCAAGCCCCATGCCGGACGCAAAAGCGCCCGAGATTTTTGTTTAGTTCGATGACCTGGAAGAGGCGACCGGACATCCTAGACGGACGCCACGGCGCTAATACGAATTCACCGTAATCCCTTTGAGCGAATCCAGCTGATCCAAGGCCTTGCCGGTACCATGGACCACGCAAGAAAGAGGATCGTCGGCGATCGTCACCGGAAGCCCCGTCTCCTCGCGGATCAGGACGTCGAGATGAGCCAAGAGGGCCCCTCCGCCGGCAAGCACGATGCCCTTGTCGATAATGTCCGCCGCCAATTCGGGAGGAGTGCGCTCGAGAGCGATCTTGATCGCCTCGACGATGGCATGCACCGGCTCGGCGATGGACTCTCGGATCTCCTCGGAATTGACTTCCATCACCCGGGGCACGCCCGCCACCAAATCCCGACCCTTGATCTCCATCGTCTTGATTTCCCCGTTGGGATAGGCGCTGCCGACGGTGATCTTGATCGCCTCGGCGGTGCGTTCACCGATCAGCAAGTTATACTTTCGCTTTAAATACTGGATGATCGCCTCGTCCATCTTGTCGCCGGCCACGCGGATCGACTTGGAATAGACGATGCCGGCCAAGCTGATCACCGCCACTTCGGTGGTGCCGCCGCCGATGTCGACGATCATGCTGGCCGTCGCCTCGATGATCGGTAGACCGGCGCCGATGCCGGCGGCCATCGGCTCCTCGACCAGATAGACCTTGCGGGCTCCGGCGCGCTCGGCACTGTCCAGCACGGCGCGCTTCTCAACGGCGGTGATGCCGCTGGGCACGGCGATGACGACGCGCGGACCGAAGATGCGGCCGTGGCCGTTCACCTTGCGGATGAAATAGGCCAGCATGGCCTCGGTCATCTCGAAGTCGGAGATCACGCCGTCCTTGAGCGGGCGAATGGCGCTGATCGATCCCGGCGTCTTGCCCAGCATCTCCTTGGCGGCGAAACCCACCGCGGTGCCGTCGTTGAGGACCTTGTTGGTTCCCTTGCGCACCGCGACCACGCTCGGCTCGTTGAGCACGATGCCCTCGCCGCGCACGCACACCAGGGTGTTGCAGGTGCCCAGGTCGATGCCCATGTCGACGCTGAACCAACCAAGAAGAGATTTCAGACCCATGGGAGCTCCATCCTCGATCGTGCGGCCGATGCCGTCGATGCAACACCGTTCATGCGGAACGGAACGCTCGCAAGGCCGCCCGCGCGGTCACTTGCCCTTGTATTCAACGTACTCGAACGCCCCGCCCTGAGTCGATCCGCCCGAGGTGAGCTCGATGTTCTTCAGGGCAATCCAGCCGCTCCCGACCAGCAACAGCAGCACGCTGGCGGCAAGGAGGGCCGAGTAGATGTTGAGCGTCGGCTTGCGTTGCGGGATGTTGGGGTTGAACTGGCTCATGTCGAATTCCGCATGGAAGACTCACTCACCCTTGCGGGCGAGCACCCGCAGGCCGGTCCGAACCTCACCCTTGCCGACCTGTTCCAACTCGACCACGCCCACCGAGCGGTTGACGTCGACGGTGGTGATGCGCAGGTTGCCGATGTACTTGCCGCCGTCGGCGATGCTCATCACCCAGCCCGGCTGCACGCCGTCGCGGCTGCCGGCGTTGATCTCGGCCATGGTGGAGTCGGTGCCGCGGCGCACATTGATGATGGTGGCGCTCAGAGCGCGGTCGGCGGGAATGCGGGCGTCGCCGCTGGTGGCGCCGGGCCGCGCCGTGGGCAGGGCGCCGGCGTAGGTGCCGTACTTCTTGAGCTGGTCGTTGGCGGCCTTCATCTCGTTGGCCTGCTTGTCGCGCTCGTCGTTGGCCTGCTTGAGCTGCTCCTGCACCTGGCGGAGCTGCGCCTTCACCACTTCGTTCTCGCTGGTGAGGCTGGCGACCTGGTCGTCCAGTTGCACGTTGTCGCGGTCGGCCTTGGTCAGGCTGGACCGGAGCGTGGTCAATTCCTTCGAGACGTTGGAGACCAGCTCCAACTTGATCTTGTCACTCTCGGAGAGCACCTGCAGGTTGCTGGTGAGCCGATCGAGCTGCGCCTGGGTGCTGGCGACGAGTCCGGTCATGCGTGCCGCCTCGGCAATCGCCGCGTCGCGCTCGACCTGGGCCTTGCCCAGTTTCATCTCCAGATCCTTGGCCAGGTCGGTGACGGCGCGGACTTCGGTTTCCTGAAGGCGCTGCGCGGTGTCCTTGGCGGAGACGGCGATGGTGGCGCGGACCTGCTCGTCGGTCCACTTCTTCTTGAAGGTTTCCTCATTGGCGGTGTTGAGCATCACCAGCGGAACGAGGGCGACGGTCAGCAGGGAGGTCAGGACAACGAAGATCTTGGTCAGAATATGCACAGGCCAAACTCCATCAAAAGGATTCCCAACAGGTCTCGCGGACTACGCCCCACTCGCCGCCGAGATATCTACCCTCATCCGGGTGGGTATGTCAACGAGGAATCTCCAATTTAGCATCTTTTGGAGGTTCCGATGCCGCCGGTTCGGGCGGAGGCGGCTGGACCGGCACCGGCGCCATGGTGGAGGTCGGCGCGTTCGCCTGGCGGCGCAGGATGCTTCCGGCGGCGGCAACCTGGACCTCGGGCTCGCGGTCCCGAAGCAGTTTGGAAAGCGTGGCTTCCGTGTCGGGTCCGCCCACCACGCCGAAGAGCTTGGCGCCCAGCGTCCGCACGCGGACGTTGGGATCCCGCGACGCGATCGTGCCCAGCTCGGCCAGCTTGACCGGCGCCGGCTTCATGATCTTGCACACCGCGATCGCGGCGAAGAGGCGGATCTCGATCGGCCGGATGTCCGTGCCGTTGGCCTCGATCAGCCGCTGCAGCATGGGCAGGGCGCTCTGGTCGGCGATCCGGCTGGAGATCTCGCAGGCCAGCTCGATGCACTCGCTCTGGTCGGAGCGGAAGAAGAGCGCGGCGTGGATGGGCTCGATCTCCGTGGTGTCGCCCAGCAGCACCATCGCTTCGGCGATCTGCAGGTTCACGATCTTGACCGCCGAGGCGGTGGCCCGGTTCATCGGGTGGTGGGCGGCATCCTTGAGCAGCATCAGGGCCGACTTGTTGCCCAGCTCCCCCAGCACGATCGCCGCGTTACCGCGCAGCTCGGCGCTCTGGGCGAAGATCATCGCGGCCAGCGGGGTGGGATCCACCTCCACGCCGCAGCGCTTCAGGGCCAGGATCGCCGCGGCGCGGACGCTGTCGTTGGGGTCCAGGCGCAGCGGCTCCAGCAGCGGTGCCGCCCCCGGCAGGCTCACCTTGGCCACGCTCATCGCCGAAACGAAGCGCACGCTCGGGTCGGGGTCGGCCAGCCCGCGGCGCACGGCGGGCTCGAAGATCGTCAAGTCATGCTGCATCGCCTCGATGGCGTGGGCCCGCAGGGCGCGGTCGGGATTGCGCGAGGCCTCGTCCAGCACCAGCCTCGCGCTGCGGCCCAGGTCGCTTGAGTTGGAGACGGGGATCGTCGGCTTGGACGCGCTGCGGCGAGACAGCGTGGCGTCGCCCTCGGGCGAAACGCTCTGCTCCTTGCTGCTCCAGGAGGGCATTTTCGTCTGCTTGGAGTCGCTGCATCCCGCAATAAAAACGCAGGCAAGCATGGCTGCCGCGGCCGCCCCCGCCGAATGAGTCGTGTGTTTTCGTTTGTTGGGGAAGCAGTACATGAGGAACGAGGCCAGAAACATGGTCCAGGAGAATACATCGCCGATCGTAGCAAAGAGGGTTCGGGTTCGTTCCAGCGGCAGCGACGCGACCATCCATCCCGCCTTGCGGGCCGGCAGCGATTCGCCGATGCGCCGGCCGGCCGGATCGAACGCCCCGCTGACGCCGGTGTTGACCACGCGCAGCAGCGAGCGGCGCAACTCCACGCAGCGCCACCGCGCGGCCTGCTCGTGGTGGCGCCGCGCCGGATCGAAATCACCGAACCATCCGTCGTTGCTCAGGTTCACGATCGCGTCGGCGCCCTCGTCGGCGTTCACCAGACCGCGCACCGCCCGCGAGACGGTGTCCTCGAAGCAGATCGGCACCGCCAGCGCCACGCGGCCCTTCGACGTCTGCATCGACAACGTGCGCGGTCTCTCGCCGGTGGAAAGGTCGAACTCCATGCCGCGGCCGCCGAAATCCAGCAGCGCCTGCTCGAGCGCCTTCCAGTAGGAGATGTAGGGCATGGTCTCGCCGAAGGGAGTGAGCACGACCTTGTCGACGCGCTCATGTCGGCCGCCGGGCTTGAGCAGGTAGCCGCTGTTGTAGTGGCGGTTCCACTTGTACTGCATGCCTTCGATCCGCAGACCCTCGTAGGCGGAGCTGCCCACCAGCAGCGGCACGCCGCCTTCGGAGACCAATCGCTCAAGCTGCGACGTCAGCCGGTCGGCGGGCCAGAGTCCCCGCTCGCGCTGCAGCATGATCGCGTCGCTCTCCAGGCCCACGCCCGGCAGCACCGTCTCCGGCCAAGCGATCAGGTCGGGCGATGGGCCGCTGGAGCGCAGCGCGTTCAAGGCCTCCACCGTGATCCGCATCGCGGTGTCGAACTGCTCCTGCTGCATCTCGCGGGTCGGCGCCATCTTGTTGCTCTGTGGAACATTGGTCTGGATCACGAGCACCCGCAACGACTCGGAATCCTTGAAGTTCGGCTGGCGCAGGAACCCGAAGCACAATAGTGCGGCCGAGAACAGCGCGGCGATGGCGACCCCGGTGCGCCAATGCGTCCGCGGCGGCGCGGCCAGCGCGGCGAAAACTCCCGCGATCACTCCCGGCAGACACCCGAGACCCGCGGCACCGATCACCTCGGCGCTCTGTGCGAGCCATGGAAAGTCGATCAGCGGCTGGGCCGGCATGAACCAGGGATAGCCATCCATGAAGACGCGGCCGCGGAACCACTCGCAGCCACAGAGGATGATGCCCGCGCGAAGCGCCAGGGGCCAGTTGCGGAAGCGCGTGGAGCGGCCGCTGCGCGAAAGGGCCACGGCGTAGAGGGCGTCGAAGGCTCCCATGACGATGGCCAGTGCCGGCCAGCCATATTCGCTGACGGGTCCGATCCAGCTTTCGAGCCAGAACCAGCGCAGGCTGCCGATGACCCAGGCGATCAACGCCAGACGCCAGGCGGCGCGGCGGTCCCGCAGTCTCGACGCGCCGTCGACGACGAGCTCCTCCTGCCGCCAGCGGCTGGTCAGATGCGCCGCCAGCGTCAGCGGCGCCCACGCCGGCAGCGCCAGCCACGCGGCGTTGAATGGGTCCAGCGAGAGCGCGATCAGCGCCGACCCGAGGCCGCAGAGGCCTGCCACCTGCGCCGAGCGAACGAATTTGAAACTTCCGCTGCTACTTGCCTGCAAAATCAATCACTCGCCCGATCTCGCTGCGCAAGTTGGACCGGTGCACGATGCGATCCACAAATCCTGCTTCAAGCAGAAACTCAGAAGTCTGGAATCCCTCCGGAAGATCCTGGCGAATGGTCTGACGGATGACGCGCGGCCCGGCGAATCCGATCAGCGCCCGCGGCTCGGCGAGGATGACGTCGCCCAGCATCGCGAAACTGGCGGTCACGCCGCCGGTGGTCGGATCGGCCAGCACGCTGATGAAGAGCCCCCGCGCGTCGTCGAAGCGGGCCAGGGTGGCGCTGGTCTTGGCCATCTGCATGAGCGAGAATCCGCTCTCCTGCATCCGCGCGCCTCCCGAGCAGCTGACGATGATCAGCGGCAGGTTGTGGTCGGTGGCGAACTCGATCAGGCGGGCGAGCTTCTCCCCCACCACGCTGCCCATGGAGCCCGCAAGGAAAGTGAAATCCATGCAGCCGATCGCCACTTTTCGTCCCTTGACGAAGGCGGTCCCGGTCTGCATGGCGTCGTTCTCGCCGGTCTTCTCCTGGGCTTCCTGGACGCGATCCTTGTAGCTGCGGACGTCAAAGAATTCCAGCGGATCGCAAGGCGCCATGGTGGCGTTCATGGGCTCGAAGGAGCCTGGA
The DNA here is from genome assembly GCA_021414025.1 of Planctomycetota bacterium. Classification (NCBI taxonomy): domain Bacteria; kingdom Pseudomonadati; phylum Planctomycetota; species Planctomycetota bacterium. The sequence goes on from JAIOPG010000007.1 coordinate 6,777, forward strand.
TCGACCAGGGTTTCCACGCGCTGCCGCCCCGAAAGGCGGTGGTGGTGGTCACACTGCGGGCAGACCATGAGGTTGGACTCGAGGGCCTTTCGGAAGAGCGTGGCGTTGCACTTGTCGCAGGAAACCCAGAGCCCGTCGGGAACGGATTTCTTGGCCATCAACAATCCAGAGGATTCCCAGCTCGTCTCGGCCATCGCGTTTCAGTCTACCCGACCCGCGGTCGAAAACGAATCGAGCAGCGCCTTCGCCGCCGGCGCGATGGCGCCCCTGCCGAAGAGCGCACTGGCCGAGACCAGCACATCGGCGCCCGCCGCGACGCAGCGCGATCCATTGGCGGAATCAACGCCGCCATCCATCTCGATCCGCGCCTTGGCTCCAACGCGCTCGCGGATCCACGCGGTCTTCTTCAGGGAATCCTCGATGAAGCCCTGCCCCGAAAAGCCGGGGTGCACGCTCATCACCAGGTGCAGGTCGAAATCCTTCAGATAGGGCTCGATGGCCGAAGTCGGCGTCTCGGGATTGCTGGCCAGACCCACCGACACGCCCAGCTTCCGCGCCGCGGCCGCGAGCTCGCGGGGATTCTTCTCCGCCTCGACGTGGAAGGAGATGGAATTCGCGCCGGCCTTGACGAAGGGCTCCAGGAACTTTCGCGGATCGGTCACCATCAGGTGCACGTCGAGAAATGCGTCCGGGCAGGCCCGCCGCAGCGCGGCGCAGATGGCGGGCCCCATGGAGAGGTTGGGGACGAAGTGCCCGTCCATGATGTCGACATGCAGCAGCGACGCACCGGCGCCCAGGGCCTCGCGGCTGGCCGCGCCCAGGGCCGCGAAGTCCGCCGACAGGACGCTGGCGGCCAGCATGGCCCGAGCGGGCGGCGTTCGAAAGAGGTCCTTGTCCGGCGCCACGCTAGGGAGTCTTCCCGCTCTGGCGCTTGACCGCGGCGCGGTACTCCTCAAGTCGCTGCTTGGCCATCGGCTTGTCCGCCTGCGGCGCGCCCATCCAGGCGTCGGTCTGCAGGTCGATCGCCTGGTTCCAATCCTTCTTGGCCGCGAAGACCATGGCCTTGGCCTCGAGCCCGGCGGTGGCGTTCTTGCCCAGCATCGACTCGGCGATGATCAGCGCCGACTCCAGGTCGCGCTGCTCGATCTCGGAGTCCAGCACGATCGTGGAGACGATCTCTCCCTGCGCCGTGACGTTGCCGCACTTCTTGGCGATCTTCTGGATCCAATCCGCGGCGATCTTGGGGTCGGTCTCGTTCTTGAGCGTGGCCTTGTAGCGCTCCAGCACCACGTCCAGGAAAAAGACGTTGTCGAGGTCGATGACCTCGTCGTAGTGCTTGTAGGCCTCCTGCACGTTGCGCACCTTGAGCGACTTGCGGGCCGCATCCAGCAGCGGCTGGGCCTTCTTCTGCAGCTTGGGGTCGTACTTGCCCACCACCGCCTTGCGCAGGATGGAGGAGAGCGAGCTGTCGAGCGGGCTGCCGATCCAGACGATCTTGCCGCGGCTGACGATGAAGGCCTGCGGCAGCTTGTCGAGCTTGGCCGCGTCGATCCACGCCCTCCAGGTGTTCTCCGAGTCGTCGGCGCCGACGGCGATGGCCATTGAGGTTCGCTCGGCCTTGGAGAAGGACTTTTCGATGTCCTCGAATTTCTCCTTGGAGACCGCCACCACCTGCAGCCCCTTGGCGCCGAATTCCTTCTGGGCGGCGTTGAGCGCCGAGAACATGCCCGCGTTCTTCTCCTCCTTCAGGACGAAGAAGGCCACGACGACGCAGCCCTCGTCGCGGCCCGTGTCCGGCGCATCGCCCTTGACGAACTTGGAGATCTGGATTTTCGGCGGCGGCTTGCCGACGCCCAGCTCTTCGTCATCGGCACGGGCCGCGGAAACCAGAAGGGAAGAAATGCAGAGGCAGGCGAGGCAGAGGGAGCGGATGAAGTTGTGTTTCATGGAGTTGGATCTACTCAAATGGAGTGTTTCAGTTCAAGGAGAGTCTAGGGTTGGACGCGGTGGATCAGGCCTCTTCGATGGGAACGAGGCTTTCGAAGCGCTTGCCTTCGAGCATCTCCAGACTGGCGCCGCCGCCGGTGGAGACGTGCGACAAGCCGCCGGAGAGTCCGGCCAATTCCAGCGCGGCCGCGGTGTCGCCGCCGCCGGCGATGGTGGTGGCGCCGCTCTTGGTGGCCTGGATCACCGCGTCGGCCACAGCCCGTGTCCCATGGTCGAAGGGCGCCATCTCGAAGACCCCCATTGGCCCGTTCCACACCACAGTTTTGGCTTTGGTAATTTCACCCGCGAACAGTTTCTCGCTCTGCGGGCCGACGTCCAGTCCCATCCAGCCCTCGGGGATCGACCCCGAAGAAATCTTGGTTTCAGTACCGGCCTTGAACTCCCTGCCGCAGACATGATCCACGGGAAGCAGCACGCGCGTGCCGCGGCTCTGCGCCAATTGCAGAATGCCGTTCGCCTTGTCGACCAGATCTTTTTCAATGCGGCTCGCGCCCACCGCTGTTCCCTGCGCCAGCAGGAAGGTGTAGGCCATCGCGCCGCCGACGATGATCAGATCGACTTTGCCGATCAGGTTCTCCAGCGTCGGCAACTTGTCGCTGACCTTGGCGCCGCCCAAAATCGCGACGAAGGGCTTGCGCGCCTTCTCCAGCGTCTCGCCCAGGAATTTCAACTCCTTGGCCAGCAAGAGCCCGGCCACGCAGGGCTTGGGCTTCATCGCCAGCGGAAGGGCCAGCATGCTCGCGTCGTTGCGATGGCTGGCGCCGAAGGCGTCATTGCAATAGGCATCCGCATAGGGGGCGATCGCCGCGGCAAAGGCCTGGTCCCCCTTCTTCTCCCCCTTCTCGAAGCGCAGATTCTCCAGCAGCAGCACTTCGCCGCTCTTGAGCGACTTGGCCTCGGCCTGAGCCTGGCTGGGCAATCCTCCGGCCAGATGCACCTTGGTGGCCTTGCCCTTGAGCAGGTCGCCCAGCCGAACGGCCACCGCCGACATGCTGAAGGCGGGCTCGATTCCCTTGCCTTCGGGGCGGCCAAGATGGCTGGCCACGATCACGCTTCCGCCCCGCTTCAGCACGCTTTCAATGGTCGGCAGCGTGGCCCGGATCCGGCGGTCGTCGCTGATGGAGCCATCCTCATTCTGGGGCACGTTGAAATCGGCGCGGATGAAGATCTTCTTGCCGCGGACGTCGAGTTGGTCGATGGTTTTCTTGGGCACAATGTTCTCCAAGCGAAGATGATAGAAAGTCCTCCCGAACCTCGATGCAACACCACGCCATTGTGATCGCAGGCGCCACGGCTTCGGGCAAAAGTGCCCTGGCCCTGTGGCTGGCGCTCCATGTGCCGGGCGGCGGCGAGATCGTGAGCGCCGACAGCATGCAGGTGTGGCGCGGCATGGACATTGGCACCGCCAAGCCCACACCCGCGGAACGGGAGCAGGTGCCGCACCACGCCATCGACCTGGCCGATCCCCACCGCGACGCCTTCAGCGCCGCCGACTGGCTGCGCGAGGCGCAGCGCGCGATCGCCGGGATCCAGTCGCGCGGCCGCACGCCAATCGTGGTGGGCGGGACCAATCTCTATCTGCGCCTGCTGCTTGAGGGCATGGTGGAAAGCGCCCGCCCCGACCCCGAGTTTCGCCGGAGCCTTGAGGAACTCGACGCGGAAGCCCTGCGCCAGCGGCTTTCGCAAGTGGATCCCGAAAGCGCGGCGCGACTGCACGCCAACGACCGCCGGCGCATCATCCGCGCCCTGGAGATCGCCCGCGCCACCGGCGCGCCCGCCAGTTCGACGCGCAGCCAGTGGGCCAGCGGCGCGCCGAACATTCCCGAGGGCTTTCACATGCTGCTGCTGGAGTTGGAGAACGAGACCCTCAACCAGCGGATCAATGCCCGAGTTCAGAAATTCGTGGAGGCCGGCTGGCTGGACGAAGTGAACCGGCTCACGCGCTCCGAGCCCCTTCTACCGCAGGCGCTGGAGGCGGTGGGCTATCGCGAATTGCTCGACGCACTGGAAAGCCGCTGCTCCCTGAACGAGGCCGTCGAGGCGATCAAGATCCGGACACGCCGCTACGCCAAGCAGCAGCGCACCTGGCTGCGGCGCTTCCAAACTTCGCAAAGATGCCTCACCTTGAAAACAGAAAATAAAATTTTTGAAAAAATCACTCTGGAAGCTCTCACGGCACTTTTTGGAAGCTCCTGACCCCGCTGCGGCCCCGTTCTCGGACTCGTTTCTGTGCACCGCCGACTTGACGAGTCGATAGGGTCGGCTATTCATCCCTTCCTTCTATATGGCCAAGTCCAGAGCGAAATCATCCCCGTCAGCAGCCAAAAACAAGGGGAAACCCTCGTCCAAGGCCGCCAAAAGCCCGGTCGCCACGATCGGCGGCTCCCATTTGGTGATCGTCGAGAGCCCGACCAAGGCCAAGAAGCTTCAGGAATACTTGGGACGCGGCTACAAGGTGATCGCCAGCAGCGGCCACATTCGCGACCTGCCGGCTAAGGCGACCAAGGGTGTAAAGCAGCTGGTGCCGGGCGTGGACATCGAGAACCAGACCTTCGAGCCGACCTACGTCATCAATCCCGACCGCAAGGGATTGGTGAGCGAAATCCGCAAGCTGGCCGCGGGATCCAGCGACATCTGGTTTGCGACGGATCTTGACCGCGAGGGCGAGGCGATCGCGTGGCATCTGGCGGCGCTGGTGGACGTGGATCCCAAGGTCGCCAAGCGCGTCGTCTTCAACGCCATCACCAAGCAGGCGGTGCTCGAAGGCTTCGCCCATCCGCGTCCGATCGATATGGACCGCGTGAATGCCCAGCAGGCGCGGCGCATCCTCGACCGCATCCTGGGCTATCCGGTCAGCCAGATCCTCTGGAAGAAAGTCGCCGGCGGACTCAGCGCCGGCCGCGTGCAGAGCGTGGCGACGCGCATTGTTGTGGAGCGCGACCGCGAGATCCGAGCCCACATCCCCGATGAAAGCTGGAGCGTCTGCGTGCGGCTCACCGACGAGGTCGCCAAGGCCGCGGGCCTCGCCGAGGCCTGGAATGCGCTCGCCGCGAAGGTGGACGAGCGCGGCAAGGGCGCCACCCAGAAGGAGCAGGCCCAGTGGCTCGCCGACCACGGCGGCTTCGAGGCGGATCTGATCGAGATCAAGGGCACCAAGTTCGATGTCTCCTGCAAGAGCAATGCCCCGCGCGACCTCTCGAAGGAGGCGGCCGGCGCCGCGGAGGCCGTCGGGCTGAAGCAGGTCCAGGCCGAGCGCACCCCCAATGCGGCCGGCAAGGGTCCGGCGGCATTCCATGTGAAGGTCTCCGGGACACTCGATCCCAAGGCGCGTTACAAGGTGTCCAGCGTCGAGGGCAAGCGCGAGACGTCGCGCCCCTATCCGCCCTTCAAGACCAGCACGCTGCAGCGGGCCGGCGGCGCGTTCGGCCTGACCGCCGATCGCACCATGCGACTGGCCCAGCAGCTCTACGAGGCGGGCTGGATCACCTACATGCGAACCGACAGCCTGAACCTCGCCCCGGAGTCGATCGAGGCGGCCCGCGGCTATCTGCGCCAGAACTTCGGCGACTCCTATGTGCCCGAGAAGCCCCGCTTCTACGAGAACAAGACTGAAGGTGCGCAGGAGGCCCACGAAGCGATCCGGCCGACCGATCCCTCGCGCGATCCATCCGTCGCCCAGCGCGAATTGCCCGAGGACCAGGCCAAGGTCTACGGGCTGATCTGGCGCTGCTTCATGGCGTGCCAGACCGCCGACGCCGAGTTCGAGCGCACCACGGTGCTCTTCGAGCGCTCCGACCAGCCCACCGGCGCCGTGCTGCGGGCCAGCGGCCGCGTGCTGGTGTTCGATGGATTCCTGCGCGTCGCCCCGCGCATGGCCGACGTCGCTCCGCTGCCCAAGCTCAAGAGCGGCGACCAGCTCGCCCCGTTCTCCATCGATGCGCGGCAGTCCTTCAGCTCGCCAAAGTCCCGCTACTCGGAAAGCAGCCTGATCGAATACATGGAAAAGGAGGGCATCGGCCGGCCCAGCACCTACGCCAGCATCGTGCGCACCATCGTCGACCGCAATTACGTCGAGCGCCGCGGCACCAGCCTGGAGAGCACCTCGCTGGGCGAGAAGGTGACGGACTTCCTGATCGAGCAGTTCGACGACATCATCGAGGTGGGCTACACCCGCGAGATGGAGAAGGAGCTGGACGACGTCGCCCAGCGCAAGATGGAGTGGCACCAGATGCTGCGCGACTTCTGGAAGAAGCTCGACATCGACCTGAAGAAGGCGGCGCTGGCGGACCACACCAAGGCGGAAATGAAGCCCGCGGCCTTCGTCTGCCCCAAGTGCGGAAGCAAGACCGGCTACCGCTTCGGCAAGAACGGCGACTTCCTCTCCTGCGCCTCCTACCCGGCCTGCAACTACGCCGCCCCCGTCGACCGCGAGGGCCGGCCCCTGCTGCCGGAGCGCGTGAACATCCGCAGCCCGGAGAACGGCCAACCCATGGTGATGCGCACCGGGCGCTTCGGCCGCTTCATCACCAGCGACCTGCCGCCGCGGCCGCCCAAGCCCAAGGCCCGCAAGAAATCCAAGAAGGCCCTCGCGCTGGAGGCCTCCGGCGGCGCGACCGCCGTCGCCGAGCCCAAGGAGAAGCCGCAGTTCATCATCAACGTGGACGCCAAGGGGCGCATCAAGATGCCCTCGGTGCCGCCGCTGCTCACCGACCTGGACTGCCCCAAGTGCCAGACCCGCAAGTTGAATCTCCGCCTGGGCAAGCGCGGCCCGTGGCTGGGCTGCAGCGGATTCCCGCGCTGCCGCGGCCGCGAGGCGTGGTCCAAGGTGGACGAGGCGCAGCAGAAAACCCTCGAGGCCCTGCTGACCAAGCACGAGATCGACAACCCGCGTCCCGCGATCTCCACGATGGAAGGCTTGCCCGTGAAGGATGGCGACAACGTGATCGAGTTCATCCTTCCCGGCGGCGTCCAGAATCTGGCGATCCATCCGGAAGCGGAAGTGCAGCCGCCCATCGCGCGGGCCGGCTAAAACACTTCGGCCGCCGACGGGCGAATCATCGACCAAAGCTTGGCCGCCGCACGACAGTCAGGTATGTGCCGGCGCCGATTTTCGATTGGGCATCAGCAGCAGCATCGCGAGGAAGACCACGGCGCCCATCGCCGACTCGGTCCACCAGACTGCGGGCCAGCTTGAGCCGGTCGCAGGTATGGCGACGCCAAAATCCTTCAACATGCCCTGCCACGTGGCCGCAAAACCTGCAGGTGAAGCCATGCTCACCTTGTCGAGGAAACCGTTGTAGACGCCGGCCAGAATCGGGCCCACGCCAAGGATCGCGATGCCGTAGGCGGTCTGCGCGCTGTGCCGCGCGTCCGCCGGCGCTTCGCCGTCGATGAAGAGGAATCCGCACGCGAAGAAGAACGGGTAGCAGAGGCCATGCAGCGCGATCCCCGCGTACGCCAGCGTTGGTGAGGTGGCGCTGGCGAAGCAGGCGAAGCGCAGAAAATAGGCGAACGCGCCGAGCGTGAGCACGCGCTTGAATCCCAGCTTCGCGATGAACCAACCCAGAACCGCGAAGGTGCACAGTTCGACCATCTGGCCGACCGTCATCGCCGCCGGCGCGGTCGCCTTCGTGAAGCCGACGCTCTCCAGCCAGCTCGCGGTGCGGATGAAGTAGATGTTGTGGATCATCGAGATCACCACCGCCGCGAAGGTCAGCACCAGCACGCCGCGCCGCTTCAGCAGGGCGAAGGCCTCGAGAAAGGCCAGCGGATGGGGCGAGTTCCCCTTGGGCGGCGTCTTGGGCAGCATCGAGAAGGCGAAGAAGCAGTAGATCAGGCTGATCACGGCAGAGACCCGCAGCGCGTCGGGAACCAGCGCGGTCGCGTCCGCCTTCTCGGTTCCCTGCACAAACCACGGGATCGCGGTCAGGTGGAGGTGATCCTGAAGCCAGAGCAGCGGAAAGGCCGCACTGCCCACAATCCATCCAATCGTTCCCCAGACCCGCACCCGCGGAAAGTCCTTGTTGGAATTCGGCAGGTTCGTCATGGCGATCGAATTCGACAGCGAAAGCGTGGGCATGTAGAGCACGCTGTAGACGATTGATGCCGCAAGGAACGAGTCGTAGGTCTTCGCCGACGCGAGGAACCAGTTGGCCGCCGCGCCCAGGAGCACCAAGATGCCCAGGGCTTTTTCCGCGTTCATGAAACGGTCCGCGACCTGTCCCGCGATGAAGGGCGCCAGGATCGCGCCGCAGGCGCCCGCGGTGCCCAGGATCATGCCGATCTGCGTGCCCGTGAATCCGAGACCGCCCTTGGCCACCGCCGAGCCGAGGTAACCGCCGAGCACCGGCAGCCAGATCCCCCACACCGCGTACTGCAGAAACATCATGATGGAAAGCCGGGTCTTGAGGAACGGTGGGCAGGCGGGCAATTCGTTCATGTGCGGAAGATAACCCACTCGCGGCTGAGCGGCGGCGATCGATCCGGCGCCTCTTGCCGCTACACTCGCGGGATGCAGACACGTCGCAAGACCCGTCAGGTGACCGTTGGAGACGACCGCGTGGGACGGGTGCGCATCGGCGGCGACGCCCCGGTCTCCGTGCAGACGATGAACGCCGGATTCACCCACGACATCGACGCCTGCGTCGAGGAGATCAACCGCTACGCCGATGCCGGCGCCGATCTGGTGCGCGTCGCGGTGCCCGAGCGCAAGGACACCGAGGCGCTGGTGCACATCCTGCCTCAGGTCCGGGTGCCCGTGGTCGCCGACGTTCACTTCCACTATCAGCGCGCCCTCGAGGCCGTCGAGGCCGGCGTGCACAAGATCCGCCTGAATCCCGGCAACATCAGCGATCGCGACCAGGTGCTGCAGGTCATCGACGCCTGCAAGGAACGGAAAATCCCCATCCGCATCGGCGTCAACGAAGGCTCCATCATCGAGCGCCGCGACAAGAAGCGCCGCGCCGAGGAGCTGGGCATGTACTTCGAGGGGCACCGCTCCGGCCACCTGCTGGCCCTGATGATCGCCAAGTTGGAGGAGTACCTGGACATCTTCGCGGAGCGCGACTTCCACGACATCGTCATCAGCGCCAAGAGCATGGACGCCTCGCTGTGCATCGACGCCTACACCGAGATCTCCCGGCGCTTCGACCATCCGCTGCACCTGGGCGTGACCCATGCCGGCCCGAAGTCGACCGGCACCATCCGCTCGACCATTGCGCTGGGCACGCTGCTGGCCAACGGCATCGGCGACACCGTGCGGCTCTCCTACGCCAGCGATCACATCGACGAGGTCAAGGATGGATTGGAAATTCTCTATTGCCTGGGTCTGCGCGAGCGCAAGGGGGTCGAGCTGATCGCCTGCCCGACCTGCGGCCGCATCCAGGTCGATCTCTTCACACTGGTCAAGGAAGTCGAGGCCAAGCTCGCCAAGGAAGTCTCGCTGCCGATCAAGGTCGCGGTCATGGGCTGCATCGTGAACGGCCCCGGCGAGGCCGAGGGCGCCGACGTCGCAGTCTTCGCCGGCGACCGCCGCGGCATCATCTACGTGCAGGGGCAGAAGGTCGCCAATGTGCCGGAGGAGGAGATCCTCGACCGGCTGCTGGTGGAATGCAAGCAGTTCGAGGCGCGGGTGCGCCGCGGCGAGGCCAAGCTGGGCGAGAAGATCGTGGAGATCGTGCCGCCGGATCCCATCGGCGAGCTCGGCTCGGGCGTGGACAAGATCCGCAAGGGACTGGTCGAGAAGATCACGGTGGGCGGTCGATGAGACGGCGCACTTCACATCGCGGCTTCACGCTCGTCGAGATGCTGGTGGTGATCTCGATCATCTCGCTGCTGATGGCGCTGCTCATCGGCGGCATCTCCAGCGTCTTCCGGACCTCCAAGACTTCCAAGCAGATGAGCGACCTGCGCCAGATGTTCACCGGCTGGTCGCTCTATGCCAACCAGTACAACGACCAGTGCATCCCCGGCTTCCTCTCCGTCGATGTGCAGAAGAAGTGGAATGTCAGTTACCGCATGAGCGGCAAGATCGAGGGGCAGTCCACCGACAAGCTCGATCGCGCCGTCGCCCAGACCTATCCCTGGCGGCTCGCCCCCTACCTCGACTATTCGTGGGAGATGATGCTGGGCTACCGCGACGACTCCAATTCGAGCGATCCCAAGACGCTTTACACCATTCCGCCGCTGAAGGTCCAGAGCACCTACCTGACCACCTGGCTCGCGTCGATGGTTCCCAGCGGGCTCACCGGCAGCGCCGCCGCGCTGCAGCCCGCCTATGGCTACAACGCCTACTACCTCGGCGGCTGGTGGGAAATTTCGAACAAGTCAAACCTGCCTCCCGGCACTCCGCGCCCCTACTTCACCGATGGGAAGCGCATCGCCACCAACGCGGACCACGATGCCAATCCGATGGCGCGCACCTTGGGCGGCATCACGGTGCCCGACCGCATGACGGTCTTCTGTCCGGCCGCCTATCTGCAGGCGAACACGCCGATGCCCGGCGCCGATTCACGCGGCCTCCCCGGATCCGACGAGGCGATGGCGTCGCTCGGCCCGCCCCCAACCCACGGCGACCGCCCGGTCAACCGCGAGGCTAAGGCCGGCTACCGCGATCCCGATCCGACGGCGCCCGGCGCCGCGTGGATCACTCCGCCCTGGCTGGGCGAGGAGCGGATCTGGACCATCTCCAACTCGGACATCTCCAGCCTGGCGCTCTACACCGATCAGGCGATGCCGCTCATGCGCTACTCCAAGCAGATCCCCTCCGCCAAGGGCGACGGCAGCACCAAGATGGAGAACTACGGCGTCCTCGATGACATGCGCGCGTTCCTGAACCTGGCGGACATCACCAACGCCCAGAAGGCGCGGCGCATGCACACCGGCACGATCCACGATCAGTGACCGTGGGCCAGGCTCACCACGCTCACGTCGTCGGCGAATGAAACGCCCGCCGCGTGCTCGCGCAGCAGCGCCATCACCCGTTCGACATCCTCGCACTCGTCGCCGCTTTCCTGCAGGCAGGCCAGCACGCGCTTGATCCCCAGCTCCTCCCCCTCGGCGTTCTGCTGCTCGCAGACGCCGTCGCTGAAGAGCAGGATCCGGTCCCCGGGCTGCAGTGGGATCTCGCTGCTTTCATAGGGATCCTCGACAATGCCGATCGGCGTGCCGCCGCGGCACTCAATGGCGATTGCGGGCGCTCCCTTGCGAACGATCGCCCCCATTGCGTGGCCCGCGTCGACCATCTGCATCGAGCGTCCGTCGTCCGAAAGGCGCATCGCCATCAGCGTGGCGAACTCGGTCTCGTCGCGATGGCGGCGCACGTAGGCGTTGGTCGCGTTCAGGGCATCCACCAGCGCGCTGCCGCGCTCCAGCTCGGCAGCGAGATGGGCCTGGATGCTGGCCATCAGCATGCCGGCGCCCATCCCCTTGCCCGCCACGTCGCCCAGGAAGAACCAGAACCCCTCGGGCCCGGCGCCGGCGCCGACGATGTCGCCCGCCACCACGCGCCCCGGCTCGGAATGGAATTTCCATCGCCAGGGTCCCATTGATCCCTGCTCCGGCGGCATCAGCCGGCGCTGCACCGCGTGGGCCGATGAGAGCTCGCGGTGGATCTGCTGCTGTCGGTCGGCCAAGTCGCGGCGCCGGATCTCCCCCAGCGCCATGCCGACGAACTGGGCCAGCGCCTGAGCGAAGGCCGCGGCGTCGGATCCCGGCGCCGAGCCCACCGTCGAATCGAGGTAGAGGAATCCCTCCACGTTCATGCCCAGCAGGATCGGCACGCAGAGCGCGGCGGTCACGCCTTCGCCCACGATGCTCTCGGCCATCTGCATCTCGGCGGCCTCGTCGAGGCGGACCGGCCTTCCCGCCGACGCCGCTCGCAGCAGGGTGCGGCTGATCCGCGCCTCCTCGTCGCCGTGGCGACCCTGGATTTCCCGCGCCAGCACTTCGTACCCCGAGCCGTCGTGCCCGCGCAGCAGCAAGGCGCGGCCGAATCCCGTGCCTTGCAGCAGCGCGGCCACCGCGGTCTGGGCCAGGGCCTTTTCATCCTGGGCTTCCTGCATCTTGGCCGCCACTCCCAGCAGAACCTTCAGTCGCTGGCCGGCGAGATTCTCAAGCTCCTCCGGCTCGACGGCCCGGACATGGTTGACGGAGGTCTCGGTCAGCGAATCGATGAGCGTCATCGGCTCGCCGCCCAGGTCGACCCGCAGCACGAAGGGAAAGATGCCCAGCTGGTCGCCGTGGGCCAGTACACAGGGCTTCTGCGCCGGCAGCAGCGTGCCGTTGATGAGCGTGCCCTGGCGCGAGCCGTTGTCGACCAGCGTCCACTTGTCGCGCAGGCAGCTCAGCGAGGCGTGGCGGCGCGAGACGTGGGGATCGTTCAGATGGATCACGCTGTCGGAGGCGCGGCCGAGGGTCACCGCGTCCGCAGCGGAAAATTCGAAGGGGCCGCCCTGGCCCTTGATGAGTTCAAGCCGGATGCCGCTGCTCACCTGACCGATTCCACGGGCTCCGGACGGCTTGAAACCGGATCCTCGTCAAGCTCGCGTGAACGCGTCGGCCGGCGCGGCAAGCCGATCTGGGCCGCCGCGATCACCGACTCCATCCGCCCCAGTGCGCGGTCGGCCAGGCCCTTGAAGGCCATGTAGGGAAAGAGCGTCAGCAGGGCGACGGCGAGTCCGCTGGCGGTGGTGATCAGGGCCTCGCCGATGCCGCCGGAGACGCCGCGCGGATCCGCGAGGCCGCTCTGCGTGCCGAGCACCTGGAAGCTCTTGATGATGCCGATCACCGTGCCCAGAATCCCGATCATGGGGCTGGCGGTGATGATGGTGGAGAGGATCACCGAGAAGCGCTCGAGCCGGTGCCGCTGGATTTCCGCCGCGGCCGCAGCCACGCCATCGTCGCTGCCGTCGATCGCCATCCGCGCCGCCACGGCCATGTCGGGCAGCGTGCTGCCGTCGCAGAGCGAAATCACGCGGTCCCTTTTGCCGGCCCGCAGGGCCTCGATCAGGGTTTCCACCTCGCCGCGCGCCTTGCGGGAGCCGACCCGGGACCAGAACAGAATCCGCTCCACGGTCAGCGAGAGCGAAAAGATGCTCAGGAACAGAAGCGGGTACATGACGGGTCCGCCGTGCTGGATGAAGCCGAGGAACTCGTTGAAGACATTGCCCATCGGGGCATCATAGGAACTTCCCATGGGCTCTTCTATACTGGGCGCGATGCTTGAGATGAAGTCGCCTATTCCGAGGAGCGAGGACGAATTGCTGGCGAGCGTGGAGAGCGCGCTCACCCAGGCCTTGGCCGAACGCCGGCTTCCCGTCAAGCTCGACGAGGCCGCGCGCTACGCGCTGCTTGGCGGCGGCAAGCGCGTGCGGCCCCTGCTCTGCCTGCGCAGTTGCGCCGCCGCGGGAGGAAATCCCGAGAAGGCCCTGCCCGCCGCCGTCGCCATTGAAATGATCCACGCCTTCAGCCTGGTCCACGACGACCTGCCCGCGCTGGACAACGACGACCTCCGCCGCGGCCGTCCCACCACGCACGTGGCCTTCGGCGAGGCGCTGGCCATCCTCGCCGGCGACGCGCTGCTCTCGATCGCCATGGAACAAGCCCTCACCTGCCGCAGCGGCGCCGCCGACATCGCCCGCGAGCTGGCCTGGGCGACCACCGAAATGATCTCCGGCCAGGTGCTCGACACGCTGGGAGGATTTCCCAAGGAGGCAACTCCGCAGCAGCGACTGGAGCTGATCCACAACCGCAAGACCGGGGCGCTCCTCCGCGCCGCCTGCCGCATGGGCGCCCTCGCCGCGGCGGCGAACCCCGAGTCGCTCGACCGGCTCACGAAATGGGGCGAGATCATGGGGCTCATGTTCCAGGTCGTCGACGACATCCTCGACCAAACGCAGTCCAGCGAACATCTGGGAAAATCCGCGGGCAAGGACGCCGCCCAGGGCAAGATCACCTTCCCCGCCGTCCACGGCGTGGAGTGGAGCCGCGAGCATGTCCGTGCATTGCACGAGCAAAGCGAGCAGCTTTTGAAGCCGATGGGCGCCGCGGCCGAGCCGCTGCGCACAATGGCGCGGGCGCTGGCCACGCGGACGCGATGAATCCCGGATCCATGGTCCGCAAAATGCGCCACCCCAGGGGCGACTTTCCGGAAAACTTCCGCTAGACTTCGCACCAGGCACTTCGCCCGCCGCACTGAACTCCGAAATGGCCCTCCTTCCTTCGATTCATTCTCCCGCCGATCTGAAAGCCCTTCCTCCGTCGGCGTTGCCCGAGCTCGCGGCTGAAATTCGAAAAGCGATCTGCGACCAATGCATGACCTCCGGTGGCCACCTGGCCCCCAACCTCGGCGTGGTCGAGTTGACCATCGCCCTGCATTATGTGTTTGACTTCGGACGCGACCGCATGCTGTGGGATGTGGGCCACCAGTGCTACACGCACAAACTGCTCACCGGACGCCAGCCGCTGCTGGGCCGGCTGCGCCAGCGCGACGGCATGGCGGGGTTCCCCGAGCCACGCGAAAGCGCCTACGACCTCTTCAGCGTCGGCCACGCCGGCACCGCCATCTCGACCGCAGTGGGAATGGCCCGCGGCGATCAGCTCAACGGCGACGGATTCGACGGCCTCACTCCCAACGGCCGCCGCGTGGTCTCCCTCATCGGGGACGCCAGCATCGTCAACGGCGTCGCGATGGAAGGCCTCAACAGCGCCGGCACGCTGCGGCGGCAATTCCTGGTGGTCCTCAACGACAATGGCATGAGCATCGCCAAGCCTCAGGGAGCCCTGGCGAGCTACTTCGACCGGATGCGCATGAGCCACGGCTACACCGAATTCAAGAAGCGCGCCAAGGACGTCGCCAAGTTGATCCCGGGCGGGCGCGAAATGTCCGACCTCTACCACCGCATGGGCGAGATGAGCAAGGCCGCGATCAGCCAGGATGCCTGGTTCGAGCACTTCGGCATCGTCGCGGTGGGACCGATCGACGGGCACGACTTCAACTCGCTCATCGAGTTCTTCACCGAAGCCAAGCACTTCGACCGCCCGATGGTCCTGCACGTCAAGACCGTCAAGGGCAAGGGCTTCTCCTTCTGCGAATCCGATCCCTCGGCGACCCATTCGCCCGGCCCCTTCACGGTGCCGGACATGGAGAATGAGGGCTGCCGGATCGAGCTCAAGAAAAGTTCGCGCTCCTTCACCAGCGCCCTGGGCGAGGCCATGGTCGAGGTGATGAAGCGCGATCCCAAGGTCGTTGCCTGCACCGCCGCCATGCCCGACGGCACGGGAATCTCCAAGGTTTCCGCCGCATTCCCCGAGCGCACCTGGGACACGGGCATCTGCGAAAGCCACGCCATGGACATGATGGCCGGGCTCGCCAAGACGGGATGGAAGCCCTTCTTCGCCGTCTACAGCACCTTCCTGCAGCGAGCCTTCGACCAGGCCTTCCAGGAAGTCGCGTTGCAGGGACTCGCGGTTCGACTGCTTCTTGATCGAGCCGGCCTTGTGGGCGGCGACGGTGCCGTGCACCACGGTTTCTGCGACATCTCCCTGCTCGCCTCGCTGCCCAACGCGGTCTTGATGGCGGCGATGGACGAGCCGAGCCTGAAGGCGGCCCTTGAGTTCATGCGCAAACACGACAGCGGCCTCAGTGCCCTGCGCTATCCGCGCGACGCGGTCAGCGCGGCCTTCGCCGATCAGGCCTGCCCCGATTTTGTCCTGGGCAAGTCCCGTGCGCTCGTGGAGCATGCCGCTCCGGACGCCGCGGTCCTGGCCTACGGCGTGATGGCGATCGAGAGCCTGGAGGCGGTCAAGACCCTCGACGGCGAGTACCGCGTGAACCTCTACGACGCCCGCTTCGCCAAGCCGGTCGACATTCAACTTCTGGAATCGCTCCTGAGCAAGGGCGTGCCCGTGGTGACGATTGAAGATCACTCGCTGCGCGGCGGATTCGGCAGCTGCGTGCTGGAGGCGTGCAACCAGCGCGGGCTGGACACGCGCCTGGTCACCCGGCTGGGCCTGCCCGACCAGTGGATCTACCAGGGCGAGCGCCGCGAGCAGCTCGCCGAGGCCGGCATCGACGCCGCGCACATCGCCCGCACCATCCGCGCGGCGGTCGAGGCGGTTCCGCAGGCGCGGCAGGGTGCGGCGAAGTCCGCCATCCACGCCTCCTGATCCTCCGCCCTTCCCGGCTAGGATTCCCCCATCATGTTCGAGTCTCTTTCGGAACGACTGGGCGACGCCCTGCGCCGCCTCTCCGGCCGCGGCAAGATTACCGAGGACAACGTCCGCGAGGCCATGGAGGATGTGCGCACCGCGCTCCTCGAGGCCGACGTGCACGTCGAAGTGGTGCGCCACTTCTGCGATGAGGTCGTGCAGGAGGCGATCGGCACCGAGGTGACCAAGAGCCTCAAGCCCGCCCAGGAAATCATCGGCCTGGTGCATCAGAAGCTTGTCCACTTGATGGGGCCGGTGGATCCCAACATCATCCAGGTCTCACCCGGCCCCGCCGTGGTGCTGCTCTGCGGACTGCAGGGCTCCGGCAAGACCACCACCGCAGGCAAGCTTGCGGCGCGGCTGCGCGAGCAGGGCCGAAGCGTTCTGGTGGCCGCCTGCGACTTGCAGCGGCCCGCCGCGGTCGAGCAATTGCGAATCGTCGTCGAGCAGGTCGCGGCCGAGGCCAAGGGCGGCGCCCGCGTGGCCTTCTTCGGCGAGCCGGAGCGCTGCGCCGAATATGGCAAGGCCGTCGGCGTCGCGGTGGGAGTCGCGCAGCGCGCCTATCGCGCCGCCCGCGAGGGGCGCTTCGACACGCTCATCGTGGACACCGCGGGTCGGCTCCATGTCGATGAATCGCTGATGAAGGAACTCGAGGGTGTGCGCCGCGCGACCGAGGCGCACCAGACGCTGCTGGTGGTGGATTCCATGGCCGGCCAGGACGCCCTGATCGCGGCGAAGTCCTTCCATGATCGCCTGCACGTGGATGGCATCATCCTGAGCAAGTTCGACTCCGACAGCCGCGGCGGCGCGGCGCTGAGCGCCAAGTACGTCACCGGCGCCCCGATCCTCTTCGTGGGCGTGGGCGAGCGCTTCGACGCGCTGGAGCCCTTCCATCCGGAGCGCATCGCCGGACGCATGCTCGGCATGGGCGACGTGGTCAGCCTGGTTGAAAAAGCCCAGAAGGAAGTCGACGAGGACGAATCGCAGCGCCTCGCCGAACGCATGTCCAAGGGCCAGTTCACCATGGACGATTTCCTCTCTCAGCTCAAGTCGCTGCGCCGCATGGGACCCATGAAACAAATTCTGGGGATGCTTCCGGGCGTCGGCTCCATGATCAAGGACGTCAACGTCGACGACGGGCAGCTCGACCGGCTCGAGGGCATCGCCCGCAGCATGACGCCGGCCGAGCGCCAGGATGTGAAGCGCGTCGACCAGCAGAAGAGCCGGGCGCGGCGCATCGCGGCGGGCAGCGGCTCCACCCAGCAGGAGGTCGGCAAGCTGGTCAAGCAATTCGAGGTCATGCAGAAGATGACCTCGCAGCTCGCGGGTCTCGGCGCCATGGGAAAGATGAAGGCCATGAAGGAGATGTCCGCCGGCGGCCCCGGCGCGGCGCCCAGCCTGGCCGGGCTGATGGGCCGCAAGTCCACCCACACCGAGAGCATCAAGAGCAAGTTCAAGGCGCGGAAGAAGCGCTGAGCGCTGCGGGCGCGCCGCCGCCTCACTTCATCGGCAGCAGGTCCTCGGCCTCGCCCTTGCTCCAGGCTTTCACCCGCGGCATCATCACCTCGCGGCCGTAGATCTTCAGGCACGCCGCCACCGGAATGCTCAGCAGCATGCCGTACACCCCCGCCAGGGCCGCCCCCGCCAGCACCGCAACGAAAATGCTCACCGGCCCCAGGTCGGTGGCCCGACCGGCGATGATCGGAATCAGCACGTAGCCCTCGAGGGTCTGCACGATCGCGAAGACCAGCGTCGGCCCGAGCACGATCCACAGCCAGCTCATCCGCGCCTCCTCGGGCAGGATGAGCTGGTCCACCAGCAGCAGGCCGATGGCGATCGGCAATCCGACGGCGCAGAGATAGGGCACCACGCTGAAGAGCCCGATGACCAGGCCCAGCGTGATCGCGTAGGGCACGCCGCAGATTTTCCATCCGACGGCGAACATCACCGCCATGATGAGGCTGATCACGATGCGCCCGCGCACGAAGCCGCTCACGGCGTGGTCCATCTCCGCGATCAGCTTCACGGTGCCGGCGCGGTGGTTCTCGGGAATCAACCCGCGCAGCTTCTTGACCGCGGCCGGAAAGCTGATGGAGAAGAACCAGAAGTAGAAGGGAATCAGCGCGGTCAGGAATCCGATTGTCAGGAACTCCATCGCGGTGGCGAAGACGCTCTGCACGCTGGAGCCGAACATGTTGGTCCACGAGATGGCGGGCTGTCCGGTGACGATGCCGCGCTTGTTCAGGGCCTCCTCGACCGCCCGCTCGATGACTTCCTGGTTGACTTGCTGGGTCGACTTCGCCTCCGCGGGAACCGGTTTGACAGCCGGCGTTTCGGTTGCGCCGTTCGGAGTGCCGGAGGCCCCCGTCGGCGCATCCGCCGCCGCGCCGGCGGGCGCGGCCGGGGGTATGCCGCTGCCCGACCCGACATTTTCGCTGAACCACGAGCGGATCTTGCTCACCTGCTCCTTGTAGGGATCGGGAACCACCGACTGGGCGCGGTCGATCGCCGCGTTGAAGCGGCCGCTGCGGAAGGATTCCACGAAGGAGACGCTCTGCCCGATGACGATGGGCAGCGTGACGGCGATCACGAAGAGCAGCCCCAGTCCCGCGGTGCCCATGATGGTGCCCACCGCCGCGGGCCGCGACATGCGGAAGCGCCGGCACAGGCTCTCCACCAGCGGCTCGACCAAGTACGCCAGGCCGAAGGCGATCAGCAGCGGCACCGTCACCGAGCGCATCGCGTAGCCGGCGTAGAAAAGCAGCACCAGCAGCCCGATGACCATCGCGTCGCGGACCCCCTGGATCTGCCAGAGATGCAATTTGGAGAGGCGCGTCGTACTTTTGTCGTCGTGCATGCGCGACATGCTAAGCGATTCCCGCAGCGCGGGCGTCGGCGCGAGACTCAGCGATGCTGCATCGCGTTGACCAGACGGTCCCGGCCGAAGGCCTCGGAAAAGTCGAAGACGCCGCGGAAGTCGTCAAAGGAATCCTGCGGCGTCTTGCTGAGCAGACCCGCATCGATCATGGCGAAGACGATGCGGCCGAAGTCGTCGGTGCGGTGCACGTGCCAGCTGCGCAGCACTACCGGCGCCAGCAGGCCGTAGCGCTCGATGGCGTACTCGCGCAGCCCCATGCAGAGCTGCTGGCCCGACACATGGCGGTCGGCCTCGGTGGATTCCTGGCTGTGGATCACCTCGACGGTGCGCGACAGACCCTCACGAACAAAGCGGTAGGCCACCGGCGGATAGGGACCCGCCTTCGCGGCGAGCTGCCTGAGGTCCACGTCCAGGTTCGGTTGTTGGGTTTGCTCGGTCGACACGGGTCTCTCTTGGTGTATCGGTTCAATCTCCGCCAAAACTTGGATTCGAACGCCTGCACTCCATCGGCTGCCTCGCCGGCGCCCGCGAGGAATGGACTTAGCCTAGGTCGGGAATCCCGCAGGTCAACCGCTCTCGCCGATTTCCCGGGGAGCGACGATCCACTCGATTTCGCTCTTAGGATCAAAGATCGCCCCGAGCGACCCCTCCGACCCGGGGCCGGTCACCGCCAGCCATCCCATCTTCTCCCCGGGCGCGAAGGTCGCCTGATCCTCGGGCACGCCCAGCGCCCGAAGTCCGTGCACCGTCGCCATTTTCAGCAGGGTCGCGTCGTCCGCGCCGCCGCGCCGGCGCAGCAGCGCGATCTCGTCCAGCGGCGAGAGGCGGCGGGCGTGCTCCTCCTTCCGCAGGCTCACCACGCCGTCCGTGCCGATCGCCACGCAGAGGTCCATGGCCAGCATGTCGCGCCAGCGATGCAACTCCCCCGCCGGGCCGGGCCGGTCGAAGAAAGCGTTGGATCTCGGGCAGTAGGCGACGCAGGCGCCGCGCTCGCGCAGCAGGCGGATTTCCTCGGTGGTGACTTCGTTGACGTGCGCCACAACCGCGTGCGACGAGCGCCCCGCCATCCGCCGGGCGAACCATTCCGCCGGACGCGCTTTCCGCACCGGGATCGCGTCGCTCCATACTCCTGCGTTGCGCAGCAGCTCGACCAGCGCGCCCTCCAAACGCAGGGCGAATTCCGTTTCCTCGGCGCTCTCGGCCAGATGCGTGCTCACGGGAAGACCGCATTCAAGCGCGGCGTCGAAGACGCGGTCGCTCGCCGAGTAGAGCGCGTGCGGCTGAACTCCAAGCGTCACGCCATTGCGGGTCTGCGGCTTCAGCGAGGCGATCCACTCGAGGGCTTCCGCCTCGCGCGTCCCATGCAGGCCGAAAGTCTCCAGGAAGGAGACGCCGCCCAGCGGAGCCTCCGCCAGCGCCTCGAAGGCGTCCATCGACCGCAGTCCCGCGATGTCGCCCACCCAGCCCACGCCGCCGCGGAGGCTCAGCTCCGCGCCATGCTTCACGGCGCGGCGGATCGCCTCCGGCGTCTTGGGACGGAGCCCGATGATGCTCGCCAGCCACGCCGCGAACCCACCCGGGGCGCTTCGATCCAGTTCCACCGTTCCGATGTCGGTCAGGTCCAGATGCGCATGGGCGTTGACCAAAGGGGGAATCAGCACGCTGCGCGGCCGCACCACGACATTGGCATTCGCAATCGTGCCGATCTCCTGTGGAGTTCCCGCGGCACGAAGGTTCCGGCCCTCGAACAGCAGCGCCGCGGGCTCGAACGTCCGGCCCAGGCCGTCGCAGCCGCCGGCCGCATGGAACACGGTGCAATTTCCTCGTCGCATGGCGCCCACTTCGGCTACACTCCCCGCCTTCGGCGATCGCTTGAGATCGCTTTCGAACCGTTTACTGGAGATCCTTCGATGGCATGGAAGCGAATCACGTTTCTGACTTTGGTTCCGGTGTTGCTGGCGGCCTGCGTGCCTCAGCAGAAGTACGACGACCTGCTGACAGCCTACCGCGGACAGGAGCAGACGCTGCTGGCGACGCAGAGCGATCTGCAGACCGCGCGCACCAATGAGGAGCGCCTCCGCGCGCAGATGGCCGCGGCCGCTGCTGATCTCGAACAACTTCAGGGCCTGCGTTCCGGTGCCAAGGGCGACATCGACAAGCTGCTCGCCGACTATGAGCGGCTGCTCAAGCAGGTCGGCGAGATGGGCGTCGGCCCGCTGCCCGCCGAGTTGAACAAGGCGCTGACGGATCTCGCGGCGCAGTACCCGGACATTCTGACCTTC
The DNA here is from genome assembly GCA_021414025.1 of Planctomycetota bacterium. Taxonomy (NCBI): domain Bacteria; kingdom Pseudomonadati; phylum Planctomycetota; species Planctomycetota bacterium. The sequence continues at coordinate 28,152 of JAIOPG010000007.1, forward strand.
GACGCACGCACCGGCATGCTCCGCTTCTCCAGCGACTTCACCTTCGACTCCGGCTCGGTCGCGATCAAGCCCGCGGCCAAGACCCTCGTCGACAAGCTCGCGGGCATCCTGAACCAACCCGTCGCGCAGCAGTTCGAGGTCAAGGTTGTGGGACACACCGACAACGTGCCGATCCGCAAGGTCGCGGCGCAGCACCCGACCAACATGTACCTCTCCGCCCACCGCGCCATCAGCGTGCGCGACGCGCTGGTTTCCGACGGCGTCGCCGCCAACCGCATGCAGGTCGCCGGCTATGGCGAATACCGTCCGGTGGTGGCCAACGGACCCAACGGCGCAGCCGCCAACCGCCGCGTGGAGATTTTCCTCAGCCCGCTCACCATCCCCATCCTCTCCTCGGGTGATCCGACCGAGCGCTCCTCGGGGGCACCGGCCGCCGCGCCGGTCCGCTCCAAGAAGGGTGACGACGAGCCGACGAAATAAGGCCTCCATCAAGGCTTTTTGTTCCTCAATTGCCACTCAAAAGGCGTCCCGAAATGGACGCCTTTTTCATTATCGGCCTCGAAAAAATCCGCAAATCTCCCGCGAATCAAATCAGGGTGAGGACTGCGAGGTTCAGGTCCCGTTCACGACCCAAAAGGTTTTGATGAATTGGCAACTTTGTGCTTGAGTGGGCCTGAAATAGGGTTATGTTGGGATTGCAGTTCATAGCCGGCTTCATCGACCTTGGAAGGATTCCAAGGTAACGGATCATGTGCTGCATCCATCTCAGGGCCCATTTTATGCGAACCAACCACCTCGTCGCTGGACTCATGCTTGCCACCACAACTGCGGCCTTGGCCCAGTCGATCAACGAAATTCGCGTTCAGCAGACCGGCATCGACACCGAGATCTACGCGGAAATTTCCGGCACCGCCGGCACCGATCTCTCCACCTACACCTACCTGGTCATCGGCAACGACGACTTCGCCATCATGGGCATGCAGAATGGCTACATCGAGAGCGCCATCCAGCTCTCCGGCGTCATTCCCGCCAGCGGTTTCTACGTGGTGGCGGAGCCCTCCTACACGCTCACGACCCCCGACCTCTTCTCCTTCCTCGACTTCCAGTCCGACAACAACAAGACGCACATGCTGGTGCAGAATTTCACCGGCTCAGTCGGCGACATTGTTGATGCGGACCAGAACGGCGCCATTGACACGACCTTCTGGTCCTCCATCTCCTCGTCGGTCGCCCTGGTCGCCTTCACTCCGCAGGACGGACAGAGTTCCGACTACGTCTACAGCGCGGACACAATCGGACCCGACGGCGGCTCCTTCCCCAGCAAGGTGCAGCGCTGCCCCACCACACTGGTCTGGCAGATCGGATTCGCCGACGTTTCCCCGACCCATGACACCCCCGGCGCCGCCAATCCTGTCTGTGCCTCCGGCAACACGGTCGTCCAGCTCAATGAAGTGCGCATCGACCAGCAGGGCACCGACAACGACGAGTACGCGGAGCTCTCCGGCGAGCCTGGCGCGGATCTCAGCTCGCTGACCTACCTCGTGATCGGCGACGGCACGGCTTCGCTCAAGTCCGGCGTCGTGGAATGCATCATTCCGCTCACCGGTCAGACCATGCCGGCCAACGGCCTCTTCCTGATCACGCTCAAGAACACCGGCGGCCAGGACGGCATCGCCTTCGGCAAGGCGGGCAACCTGCAGACCGACAAGTTGATTTTTGAGAACAACGACAACGTCACGCACATCATCGTGCGCAACTACACGGGCAACGTCGCGGTCGGACAGGATCTCGACACCAACGACGACGGCGTCCTGGATGTCACTCCATGGACTGCGGTCGTCGACGGCGTGGCCGTCTGCAAGACCGACGCGGCGGCACCTCCCGTCAGCACCACTGAGGAATGGTGGTACACCCCCGTCGTCGAGGCGGGCGGCAATGTGCTCCGCTCCAAGGCCGACGGCATCAATCCCGCCGCGCATGTTTATCGCTGCTCGCCCCAGGGCTCCTGGAAGAACGGCTTCTTCGATCCCGTCGCTGCGGGCGCTGCGAACCTTGATTCCCCAAGCGCTGTGAATCCGGAATGCTCCAACTGCGGCGAAGCCGGAAGCGGAAGTTGCTTCACGGCCCACGCGGGTCCGGGCTGCGACAACGGCGCCTGCTGCTCCACCGTCTGCACCCTTCTGCCGGCGTGCTGCACGACGGCGTGGGACACCAACTGCACCGACACCTCCTTTGGCTACTGCCTGCAGGGCGGAAGCCCGCCGGCGATTCAGCTGAATGAAATCCGCACCAGCGACGAGTCGACACGCACGGCGAATCTGCCGCTCAACCAGTACCTTGAGATCGTCGGACCGCCCAATGCATCCCTCAACGGCGTCACCGTGGTGATCATCAACGACCAGGACGCCAATCCGCAGGATCCGCGCGGCGTGGTCGATGCGGCCACCAAGCTCGACGGCCTGCAGCTCGATTCCTCAGGCCGTTTCCTGATGGTGGAGAACGGGTTCAACATTGCGGGCGTCACGCCGAACTACAACAGCGGCGGCGGCCTGGCCCTGGACCTGAACAAGACCGGCACGGTGATGCTCGCCTGGAACTTCTACGGCTCGCGCAATGACGATCTCGATACCGACAACGACGGCACGCTCGACACGACGCCGTGGATCTCGGTCATCGACTCCGTCAGCCTGACCGATGGAACGGACGTGGGCGCGGCCTACTCCTCGACCGTGGTCGGACCGCACAACGTCGACACCGTCGACCGCCTGCCGGAGCATGTCTATCGCTGCACGTCGGACGGCACCTGGACCATGGGTCCCAGCGCGGTCACCGTGGGCTACGACACGCCTCGGGCCGACAACGCCGACTGCTCGCTGCCGGCCATCTACAACTGTGGAGACGGCGCCGCCGGCGATTGCTTCATGCCTCACGACAACGCGCACTGCTTCAACCGGGCGTGCTGCGAGGCCGTGTGTGATGTGGCTCCGGATTGCTGCGATGTGATCTGGGATCAACTCTGCGTCGACGCGGCGGGAACGCTGACTGCCTGCGGCGGCGGCTCGCCCATCGCGTACCTCAACGAAGCCCGCTTCGATGAAGTCAACACCGATGTCGACGAGTACGTCGAGATCAAGGCTGAACCCGGAACCGACCTCTCCGCCCTCACCTTCATCGTGGTCGGCGACGGATCCAACGTCACCAAGTCGGGTGTGATCGAGTGCGTCGTGCCGCTCACCGGACAGGTGGTGCCGGAGTCGGGTCTCTTCGTGATCACGCTCAAGACCGAGGGCGCAAATCCCCAGGACGGCATCGCCCTGGATTTCCCCGGTGATCTGCAGGTGGCCACGCTGAACCTTGAGAACAGCGACAACCTCACCCTGATGCTGGTGGATGGATTCAGCGGTGCGCTCAACGATGATCTGGATGCCGACGACGATGGCGTCATGGAAACTACTCCATGGGCGGGCGTCGAAGACTCCATCTCGATCGTGGGAACGGTCCATGCCGCTCCGACCGGAACCACCGAGGAATGGTGGTACGCATCGAGGATTGGTCCGAATGTGACCGGCCTTGCGTATCACATCTACCGTTGCTCACCGGTCGGTTACTGGTGGGCCGGCGTCCGCGACATCACCAATCCCGACACGATCACCGATCGTCCCGGACAGGCGAACATCACCTGCCCCGGCGAAGGCTCGAATTGCTTCGGTGATCTGGACGGATCGGGCGAGGTTGACGGCGGCGACATCGGCCTCGTGCTTCTGGACTTCGGTCCATGCCCGGGCTGCATGACCGATCTTGACGGATCGGGCGAAGTCGACGGCGGCGACATCGGACTGGTGCTGCTGAGTTTCGGCGCCTGCCAGTAAGCGTTCCATGAGTTGATTGAATCTTTGGACCCCGGAGCAATCCGGGGTCCATTTCTTTTTGCGGCGCGTTCGGGGACATTGCGGCGAAAGCCGGCGGCTATGCTCCGGGCTCGATGGCGGACAACGCAGTCATTGCCCTGGGCTCGTATGTGACGGATGCCATCTGCGGCTTCGGCCGCTTCACCGATTTCATCGCCGCCACCTTCCACCGAATCCTGCTGCATCCGGCCAAGAGCTTCCGCTGGCGGCTGCTGGGGCCGCAGCTCTACGCGGTCGGCGTGATGAGCATTCCGGTGGTGGCGATCACCGGCGCCTTCATCGGCATGATCCTGGCTCTGGAGGGATACAACCAGTTCGCGGCGATCGGCCAGGAGGACCGCATGGGCGGCATCATCAACGTCAGCGTGGTGAAGCAGATCGGCCCGGTGCTCGCCGCGGTCATGGTGGCGGGCCGGGTGGGATGCGCCCTGGCGGCGGAGCTGGGCACCATGCGGGTCACCGAGCAACTCGACGCGATGCGGGCCATGGCCGCCGACCCCGTGCAGCAGCTGGTGGTGCCGCGCGTGCTGGCCTGCACCATCATGACCCCCATCCTCACGATCTACTCGAACATGCTGGGCAGCCTGGGCGCGTGGCTGGTCACGGTGAAGGTCTTCGGCGTCAGCGGCGCGGACTACTGGTACTGGACGGCGCAATTCGTCTCGTGGCGCGAGCCCCTGGGTGGGCTGTGCAAGAGCCTCTTCTTCGGCGCCGCGATCGGATTGGTGTCCTGCTACAAGGGGTTCAACTGCCGGCCCGGCGCCGCCGGCGTCGGCCAGGCGGCGACCGCGAGCTTCGTGGCCAGTTTCATGGCCATCATCATGCTCAACCTGGTGCTGGCGCAGTTCCTCAACACCTTCATCCGCTGGATGTACCCCAACCTGCCCAGCGTCTTCGGATGACACCAGGACGGGATGCCGCGGCTTGCCGCGATTCGCGGCGGATGCCACAATTCGGGGCAAGGCCGTACACTTCGGCTCTCATTGCGGGAGTAGCTCAGTGGTAGAGCGGCAGCCTTCCAAGCAGCCACCCCTGCTCAATTCGGGCTTAAATTCCACTGTTTCAAGAACCCGTACCGCTTCTGCATACTCAACTGACCACAGTTGCCCTGCATCGCCTTGCGTTCCTCAAGAACTAACAGTTTTAATTAAATGTTGGAATGGGTTGTCTGAACCTGTTCAGAAAGGGCTATTGGCCCTAATTCGTTCGGTGATCGAATGAGACCCCCCACAACGCTCTACGATCTCTTCCAGACGGTTCCAAAGACTAATGTGGGGCAAATCCCCTGTACCTATTAACAGCCGGGAATCCCCTTTTTAAACACCCCACCCTGCTGGACTCAATCCGCTGAGAATGAGGTCAGAGTACTCCTGTCCGAACAGTTCCTAGGAAATGGGTCCCCGCTAAGTTCCATTTGGCTAGCCATTGGCTTCTAAGTGTGGGTGTTTTTTAAAATTTTTTTGGCAATTTTACAATCCTCTTCACCCCCATTTTTGAGCTGGAAATGGGGTCCTTGAAACATGCTGATTTACATCTATTGAAAATCCAATATTTCACGGTTTGAATCCACAATTCACATTTTTTTGAATTTTAAAAGATTTGTTCTGATTGGGTCAATCTTTACATACATATTTCTGGACAAGTGATTTTTTGTCTGACATCCTTTTTCCACCGCCGTTGTGGACACTGCCCCGACCCCAGTAAGTGTGGTCACATAAATGGGGACTAACGGGAGTAATCATCCACTTCAGAAGTGATGAAGGATTGTGAAGAGCTGCAGAGACCCGATCTGCTTCAAGAAGTGAACATTTGGACCCTAGTTCACCCCAATAGGAACCAGCCTATTGCACTCATGCAAGTCTGTAGTGGGCTGAATCCCAGCCATAATGGTGCAAGACTTGCCTTTACCGAGACCTTATACGGATAAGACTTGTAAAGACCTCTTAACAAGGGGTCTTTACACTCAACCATACCGGATGCGAAGTGGAAATGAAATTTCCACTTCCAATAATATATTTTTAGATCTGCATTGAATCCATATCAATGACTGCATACATTTTATATTAATTTCAATAAGACTTACTCTCATCTCACATGACTTATTCTTATTTTTCAGATGTCAAATCATCAATTTTTACTTTTTCGATAAATTCAATGAGAACATCATAAAAATATTGCGCTTTCGATTGTGTAACTTCCGGATAAATCCAAAGTCCGCTTTCATAATTCTCCCGAATCATAAGCCTGTACTTGTCAAGCCACACAGTGTCTCCCGGCTTTAATGGCAGAGGAAGCAGAAACTTAATCATAGGCCTCGCAGCAATTGCGTATTGTTGATTTGAATTGTTAGCCGTCTTATCAGAATCTATATCAGGCAATGATTTTTTAGTATTTTTTAATACCTCAAGAAGGTGTTCTCTGTCCCCCAAGAGGGCGATAAGCAGTTTGATACTAATATGTACAGCATGGTTTAATTTTACCGCATGGTCCAACTCTTTCGTAAATTCGAACGGATATACGCCAAATCGCACTTCTGGAAATGAGTATTTAACTGGCTTATATAGTTGGCGAAGATTCATCATACCATTCTCAAATGCACGACTCAATACTTCATATAATATGAAATTTATTATCCCACTACTTTGACCAATAACATTTTTTAGACCCGGATCGCCATGTTTGATTTGCAATAGCAGTTCGGGTATTCTAGTTGCAATTGCTGCTTTATTGCCGAACTGGAATGGCCTGATCGTAAAATATTTATCAAAATATCCCCAAAATTCAGCTAATGCTCCGTACTTATGGCGATATATACTCCGAAGATTTTGAACATCGCCAACAATTACAATTCGGTCAAAGCCGAATTTATTTTCATCGTCATCATCCATATGTACAGAAAGTACATTCAATATCCTAAATACATGCTCTGGATCGATTCTATCAAAGTCATCCAATATGAGTACGCTTTTTTTTGTTTCTGTTTTTAATTCATTTATCTTCAGTCGCAGTAAGTGACTTATATAATCTGTATCAACGATGCCTTCCATTGATTCGATTTTTTTATAGAACATCTCAATAACCTTATTGTCGCGTTCAATATACTCGCCTTTAAATTTTTGGAATTCCTTGTCAAGTTTCAACAATTCTTTCAATGGCCGCCCAAGTTTGCCCAGTATTTGCAGAATAGGATCAGGAGCAATAGCCAATGCGTTTTCTCCTGTAGTTATCACTGATCGTAAAACTCCATTTGCTGATGCCTTTTCCCTAACGAATGCATAGAATATTTCAACCCAATCCTTAACACCATTTATGTTTTCGCCCTGAAATGCATCTGGATATTTTTTGAGCAATTCAACGAGGATGTCATATTTTAATAGTTCAACAATATTTTCATTGCTTGTAATTTGATAACGAATGGGGTAAAGATGATATGTATCGTATTTCCGATTTGCTTCAAAAAATTTCTTTAAAAATAGTGTTTTTCCAATCCCATATTTCCCAGAAAAGAATATTCTTCTATTATTGTCAATTGACAGAAATTCACTAAATTCATCTTTGGGTACATCGATTGGGATAAAGACATTTGGCACTTGATTCATGCTTCTGTTTCCGATTTGGCTTCGAGCATAGCTGATGCTTGTCATTCATTTAGAGAATACGACCATGAACCACACCATTCGAGAAGTAGTGAACCACTTGTTAGGTTCCACTAGATTGAATTCCTAGTCGAATTGAGAACGGTCCAGTGTCTCGCATAACTCTCACTTTGTCTGGACTAGGATCGGGGGAGTAGACCATTGACTTGACTCTGGTTCTTGAATTGTGTGTTTCATTTTTTATTCCATTAACATGGAGAATTGAGTGTGCAATCAATTGCTGGGGCCTGAACTACAGTTTTGATGCCGACGGTTTATTCCGAGACGCATCGACCACTACAACATCGATCTCGATGCCTCGCGATGCCACGGAACTGGCGGCGAATTTAAGTTGCGAGATGTTTCTATTTTGGGAGTCGTCGTACGCCACAAGTAAGTAAACACCATACTTGCCAACGTCCGCAACGATATAGGTAGGAAGCTGCTGTGTCACGCCGCGAATCCACTTAGTATTGTTTGCCAGTTTCGCTTCAAGTAGACACTTGGCGTTAAAGCCATACGAAAACTTGAAGTCAACAGGCCCGCGGCCCGCGTTTGTTTCAGGATCGACACTAACGTTGTTCTTAGCACAAATCAGAAAGACCAGCCCGAACATCAACCGCTGAACAGCCTTTTCCCCCTTTTGTTGGGTTCCATCCCACAGTAGCTCCCACCCTTTCTGCTGCTCAATGAAGTGCTTAAAGTAATTCGCTAGAGCGAGTACAAACCGTTTCATCTCAGCTCCGGTAGTTGGGGGCGTGAACTGGAACGGATGAGTCGATAAATGATCGAACGCGGCTTTCTGCATTGTCACGCCCATACGGTCTCGCTTGAAGTCATAGGGCTTGCCGCCAATTTGGGCGGCCATCTTCATGAACTCGCCGCGTGTTTTCTCGTCCTTTCGAGCTGCTTCGAGGACCTTTACTTTGTCGAAGGTGACAAGCTTTCTTGAAAGTTCTTCACGGTGGTGTTCTCTCCATTGCCGCTCAGCGTACTTATTGAATTCAGTGCTACCCAAGGTGGGCAGGTGCCGTAGAAACCGTTGCGGCGTGAGAAGTAACGGCTTCCCTGTCCGGGGATTCAGAGGAACAACTGCATCGACCGCCACCCAACGATCCTGCGCCAAGTCATACCGAGCTCGGTCAAGTGGTCTCTTCTCCATCGGGATCTTCAGCTCGGCACAGATCCGAGCGGTATAGAGGGCAAATCTCCACTTGGAAATCCCGGCCGTGGCGTCGCTAATCCGATCAGGACCGATACTGCCGCCAAGGATGCTAATTTCCTCGAAGTGCTTGATGTCCTTCAATCCGAGCGCAATAGAAGCCATAATTGCCTGAACCATGAGTCTAGCCAGGCCCGCTCCAGTCCCCGCACCTTCGGTTCCTTCGCTGTACCCAAGACACAGTTCTCCCGCTTCGGGCATGTGCATCGCCTGAATGACCGTTTGGATTGACGAAGAAGAGATATCAGTTCCGGCTTTGGCAACCCTGTGGTATTGGCGCTGAAAGAACTCGACGACTTCAACATGCGCGCCCTTGAACTCGTCCTCCTGCTCCAAATCGAGCATCAAGAACGGATCAATGCAAAGCGGAGAATCTAGGACGATGCAGGGGTCAAACCACTCTTCCGACCCATCAAGCGTCAATCCGTAAGCTTCGCTGAAGGTCAGTGCACGAGCGTTTGCCATTGAGTTAATTGTACGTAACACGCGATCGCGCGCTGACGCAAGTTGAACACCGCTGTAATCGAAACGATGTTTCCTGCTGTTCGCATGGACGAGCGACCAATTGGATGTGCACGATCAGGGTCTATGGTCTACAATGTTGCCATTCCGCCGATGCGGCAATAGCTTGAGATAGTGGGGACATTGATTTAGCGCTCACTACGTTGAGAGAATGGAGATTCAGATGGGTAAATGGAAGGGTGACCAGAATAGTGGCAAACCAATCACGCCTGCCGTCGTTCGAGAGGTTAAGGTTCTGGCCAAGGGCAACACGCCTACTCGCGTAATTGCCGGTTTAACCGGACGAACCGAAGCGGCTGTACGGCACATCGCGTCGCAGAACAATATCTCGCTAAAGCCCACGAACCAATCGCCAAATAAGGGAAAGAGCCGATAGTTAAACAGCGGCCAGATCAAATGCGAATAGCAAACAGGGCCGAAATTCTCAAAGCTGTTCAAACTCCACTTGGCTTTTTTGCCCTAGCACTGATTGTTGTCGAAGTGGTGTTTGGTATTGTGGCTGGATTAGCATCTGGCACCGATCGCACTTATGCCATTTTTGGCATGCTGAGCGTACTACTCCTCCTAATTATTATCGTCGCAATCATTACCTTTTTCCGGCCTGAAGCCTTGTTTGGCAAGCGACAAGATACTTCCGTACCAACTTTACCTCCTGCAGGTAAATTCGTAAATACGAATGGTGCGCCGGCGAATTTGCTTCCCGCCCGACTGATCTCCTTTGGAATGCAGAATATTTACAATATGCAAGATCCGAAGGAACAAGATGCGCGAAATCACAAGACGCGAGAGATCATTAACTCGGGCAGCGATTACTCGTTACTTAGCCTCTCATCGGCGTCCTATATTGATCCTTCATTGGCTCGACACTGGGAAACACTTCGTCCTAAGCTGAACGACGGCAAATCGTTTCGACTTCTCATCCAAAATCCGTTTTGTAGAGAAAAACAAGTGCGCGATCATTTGAATGACGTGACGCGGTTCGATTCAAAGCTACGCATTGATCTAATGATTCAACTTTATAATCGTTATAATAATTTCGACGTTCGATTTACTGACACTAGCATTTATTGCGCCGTATTTTTTACACAAACGGACATGATTTATGATCCGTACCATTTGGGAAAATTGGGAAATCGAATCGAGAATTATTTCGTTTCATTTCATCTAGCGCGTCACAAGATCGCTCCCTCGGGTCATAGTTATTACGAAATCCTGAAGCAGCATTTTGAGTATTTGTGGAAGGAAGACAGCCTGGGGTTAGAGGATTTTTGCGACTCTCATCAATCTCAACTGAATTCTCTTGGTACGGGCAGTATGTCGGTGCAGAGACGAAAATCAAAAGGCGGGAATATATGAAAATAAGCGTTGGCGCAGTGATTCTTAACTCATCTGGGGATCAAATTCTTTTGCTGCGCCGTCGTCAAAGTCCCGAGGCTGACAAATGGACCATTCCCGGTGGCCGAGTAGAACCGGGAGAAGCACCACATGAGGCATTGGTTCGTGAACTGAAAGAGGAACTCGCATCCGCGTCTCAGATAATTCGATACATTGGGCAGTTCCAATATGCAATTGATGAATTGGATTCTCCCATAGCTTCACTTTGCTATCTCGTCGAGCTTTTAGGAAATCCTGTAAACGCAGAGCCTGAACACCACTCGGAGCTTCGGTGGTTTCCGATGATCTGCTTGCCTGAACTTCTCGCACAACCGGCAACGTACGCCGCAAAGATGCTGCCCAAATTAATTCCCACAACGAAAGTAGTGTTACCGAAAAACGTCAATGTATTGCTCATTCAACCATTTTTCCCATTCGCAGACGAAGAAGCGCTGAGTTTGCCCCTCGGACTTGCTTCTCTTATCGCAGTACTACGGTCCCACGGGATTTCCGCGGAAGTGCTGGATTGTAACATAGCGACCGATTACACGACACTTATACGCTTGCAGTCCTCCAATTTAAGCGTGCCAATTGTCGGCGTGCAATTCCACAGCGACATGTCGGTCGATTGGGCGCGACGTGAATGTGCAGCATTAAGAAGATCACTGCCTAACACCATCATGATTGGTGGTGGCGAGGTAGGATCATCAACGGCAGAGGAACTTGTCCGGACAAATGTTGTTGATATCGTGGTTCGAGGTGAAGGAGAAACGACCTTTACCGCTCTGTGCAGCGCCATACTTGCCAATCGGGATTGGCATCAACTTCCCGGCCTGACCTGGCGAACAGGAAATAAAGTTGAGTCCACCTTGGATGCAGAATTCATCACAGATCTCGATTGCTTACCAAAACCCGATATTGACGCTTTCCGTTGGAAGCAATACGGTCAGTGGTCGCTCTTCACCGCTCGTGGCTGTCCATTTCGATGCACATTTTGCAGCTCTGCTGCCTTCTGGCGACATTCTGTTCGTTATCACAGTCCCGAAAGGGTACTGGAGGAAATAGAACGATTAGTGCAACATTATAGCGCGAGTGACATCTACTTCGCCGACGACACGTTTACGTTAAATCGAAATCGGATCTTGAAACTTTGCAGTCTTCTACTGCTTCGAAGAATCCGAGTACGGTGGTCATGCCTTACGCGCGCCGATTGTGTAGACGAAGAACTTCTAGTACAGATGGCTGCGGCTGGCTGTGTACAGATAAGTTTTGGATTAGAATCTGCAAACGATAGGGTTCTTGATGATGTGAAAAAAAACCTGTCGATGTCAGATGTTTCAACGGCGCTTGCACTATGCCGACAATGTGGCATCCGGTCTAGGGTTAGTGTGATTTTGGGTTTACCCTCTGATGATATTGCAAGTTTGGGTTGTACACTTAGATTTCTTTGCGAATCACGCCCAAACGAAGTCCAAATTTACGGATTGACCCCGCACGACGGAACAAACCTGTATGGGAATCTGACCGTAGCTGGCGTTCACATCCTGCAAGAAGATCAGTCTTTGTGGTCGCGTAACGCTCTCAATCCCGTTTGCGAAACGAACAATCTCACGGCCCTTCAGATTCGCGATGCTGCTTTGCAGTTTGTACACGCCATGCAGGAATTGGGATACGTGTATCTCAACGAAGCATTGACTCCCAAGAAAAGAAATTTAGAGCGAACAGTCGCCACGAGTTTCACCCCTATTCAAGGAATACGAACCGGCACATTAGGGGCACATTAACACACGTTTAGTGCTGCGAAACACCATTAAATGTTTATCAACGTTTAATACCTCCCTGTGTCGGGCATTCCATAATATGGGCCTCCCCCCCCAAGTTAGGTCCAGCTTCAGCGGGAAAAATTCTACAGCTTATTACTATCGTTCAATCTGTAACAGCGATTCAGATTGTTCTGGTGAAGTTGATTGTGCCGATCTCGGCCTCTTGATTTTGGAACTTGCCAGCAAAACAGTAATTGATAAGAAAATGAACAAATTCAACAACTTTTATTCATTTAAATTCTTCGTCTACGATCAAAGAATTGGAAATACAACTAACCGCAGGATTACCTTCAGGAACGCCTTTAGCGACATCTAAATGGTGTTACAGAGGTTGGCAAGGCTTTCCTGTACCCCGGGGCACCTCTAAATGCGTGATTTCGAACGGACTCTTTGGTTCCCTACTGTCGCGTAAGGATTATAAAGTAACTTGATGATACTGCCATAATGGCAATCCGGGGATGGTAAATAGAGTTGCTAGTTTTATTTAATGCTTCTGCCCACTTAACAATTCTATTACATCTTTATTCCATTCTTTCTGGATATATTATTAGATTTTGTCAGTTATTCGCTTGACAAGGGTGTTATTATATGGTATAATTATCCACTTAGAAGATCGTTCCCGTGTTACTGATTGCATGGTTGGAAAGGCTTTTTGTGGATTTTTTAAATACTGATAATGCGAGCGGCGATGGCATTGAGAAGAATGACAATCTGAAACTAAATACAAATTCGAGGATGGCGCTACCGGAATCTGTGCAACCGGCAGTGCCGGGCATTGCTTCGAGATATTTTGATTCAAAACAGGCAGCAAAATTTCTAGGAATTTCTGTACGCCACTTATGGACGCTAAAGAATCAAAACTTGATTCCTTGGTTCCCTCTAGGTCGATGTGTTCGCTATTCGCCTGAAGTCATCAATGCATATTTGACAGAACAAATGCAAAAGAAGGGAAAGCGACGATGAAAACTCGAACCCATTCTCAACGGACTCGTGGCACTGGCACTTTGAAACGTCGATGCAAAATATGGTATGGAATTTATTTTGATGCATCTGGAAAGCGAATTACACGTTCAACAGGTACATCTGACCAATCGGTTGCGAATCGACTATTGAATAAATGGACAGATGAAGTAACCCTTCTAAAAATGGGGCTCATCAATTCCACTCAAAATCGAATTCTTACACAATCTAAGAAAACAATTGAAGCACATGTTGATGATTACTTGGCTCATTGCAATAGAGATGAGCAAGCTAAAAAGCATATTAAGCAAAAGAGACATCAACTAACAAGTTGGTTTGCTTTCTCGAATGTTTCGCAACTTCAAGACATCTCGTCTGAATCTCTAGAGCAATATCTTGATGGGAGGCATGACCAAGGCTTGTCAGCTCGTTCATGGAACCAGACACTTCAAATTGCTCGTGCTTTTGTAAATTGGTGTGTGAAGGACAGTCGCCTACCTTCTAGTCCGCTTGTAAACATTCCTAAGAAAAATGAAAAACTTGACCATAGACGAGTTCGACGGACAGTTACAACGGAACAAATTGAAAATTTATTAGCGGTTGCAAGACCAAGGGGAAGAGAAGCGTGGTATGCCCTAGTCATAATGCTTGGTTTTAGAAAGGGTGATCTACAACAACTCGAATGGACCGATCTTGATCTCGTGAGCCCCCTACCTACAGTTACATTCCGTTTTGAAAAATCCCGCCGAAATAGCGTTCTTCCTTTGCTACCTGAACTTGTAGAGATTCTTCAGGATCACAAGTCGAAACAGCCATCAAATGCCAAACGAGTTTTCCCAACAACAGTGACGGATAGAACTCGTGATAAAGATTTGAAACGAGCAGGGATTCCAAAATTCAACGAAAAGGGTGCCGTAGTTGATCTACATTCATTTCGAAAAACAATGGGTACGAACCTTGCTCGTGCTGGAGTGCCGCAGGGATCAACCAAAGAGATGTTGCGTCATTCAGATTACAGAACAACTGATGCATTTTATGTTGATCTCGACATGCAAGATAAGGTGAATGCAACGAAATTACTTCCAAAAATTGAAAGGCGACCACTTAGGATTTCTAATAGTGATTCCACTTCAAATTTGGCACTTTCCCCCTGTACACAGAACTGTACACAGTTACCTTGCTTTTCATTGCATCAGGATGCATCAACTAACACCGACTCGACGCTAGAAAAGCCCGTAGTACAATCAAAACCTCTTTGCGGGAGTAGCTCAGTGGTAGAGCGGCAGCCTTCCAAGCTGCATGTCGCGAGTTCAAGTCTCGTCTCCCGCTTTCGCGTTTGGGTCGCCGTCACTCCTTTCCTCGGAGGATTTCACGATGAAAAAGATTCGCACCCTGGCATCGCTTTCCATCCTGCTGGTTCTGGGAGGCTGCAGCGCCGCGTTCGGCCCCTCGGGAGGCGTTCCCGCCTATGCGTTCAACTTCGCCTGCTTCAGGGCGCCGGTCACCCTCGACAGCCCGCCATCGACGAGCACGATGCCGCTGCCCAATGGCGTTTCGCCGAAGACGCAACCAGCAGCCACGGTCGCCGCGCCGAATTCGCCCGCGAAGTGAGCGGAATTATTTTTTCGCGGCCCATTCAAGCTCGGCCGAGAGCGCTCGGTGCTCGCCCGGCAAGCCGCCCTTGAGCGGCTTCGGATGGCGCGCACTCGCGGGGCCCGCCTCGCCCAGCACCTCGATCTTCCCGCAATCAAGCCGCGCATTGGTGAAGATGAAATCAATCCGATCGGAGCGGTCGCGCTTCTGGGCGATCACGGGCCAGGTCGGGCCCGGTGCGTCGACCACGTTCGGATGCACCGTGCGATAGGCGTCGCGCAGGCCGGCTCGCTCCAGATTCCGGACCGTGGGCCAGACGATGCGCATCGGGCACAACTCCGCGCGCACGGCCAGATCGGACCAATCGGCGCCGCTGGGCTCGTTCACCATTCCCGCGGCGACCACGGCCAGTCCGGCGGCATTGGCGGCGCGGACGGCGACGGCCAGATGCTCGGAGTGGAGTCCGCGCGTCGTGTTGGCGCTCTCGATGGCGGCTTCGGCGCCGTTGATGAAGGGCTGCGCATCATGGGCGACGCCGCTGACCTGGTAGGGCTGGTAGGGCGCGAAGGGAAATTGAATCGGAAAGGCGACGACCTCGCGACCGTCCGCGGCGACCAGCCGTGCGCCCAGCCCGCGCCAGAGCTCACCTTCCTTCGCCGGCGCGGGTTTCCAGTCGGTGATCAATCCGGCGCCCGCCGCCGGCAATGCGATCCAGCTTCGATGGAGCGTCGCCGCAAGCCCCTCGGCGAGGCTGCCGGCATGCGCGACGAAAACGATGTCCGCCGGAAATTCCTCGAACAACCTGCGGGCTCGATCGAGCCGCTCCGGATCCGTCAACGACACTCGCTCGGAGCCGCTGCCAAGATCGAGCGTCATCACCCGGATTCGCTCCGGCTTGGGCGGCGCGGCTTGGCCCTCCGCACTTTGTGGCGCGGCCAAGAGCGTTGACGTCAGGATCGCCGCGGCGAAGGCGGATCCCCGGATCCAACGCGCCATCGTCCTGAGCGAACGAAACGACGGCGATTGAATGCGTCGCATGGCGAAGGCTTTCACGGGGACGGGACGAACCCCGCAACATGCAGGGTCAAAGTGATCGACTTGGAGGGAGCCGCCGACTTTTCCCAGGGCCGCACGAGCACAAAGGTGATTTTGGCGGTGCCCACGCTCATCCCATGGAGCTGGAAAATCGTGAGAATGCGCCCGCCCACGATGCCTGTGTCCACGGGCTTGATTTCCGGTGGCCGATCAACCGCGATGAAGGGATCATCGGTGAGCTGGCACTGCCACTCGTAGCCGGTGCCGGCGTTGGATTCGAACCCCACCTTCAGCTCCTGGCCCACCGCGATGGTCTTCTCGAGCGAGGTCTCCAGATCCAGCACCTCGCCGAGGTCGGTGATGGTGTTGGAAGTTCCCGACGGGCTCGAACTGCGCGGGACGCGCCGAATCTCCATCATGTGGGGCGACTCCTCGGCCTGGCAACCGGGCAGCGAAATCACCGCGCCCAGGCCAAGCGCCGCGAAGATCAAACTTTTCAGCACGAGCATGGGGTTCTCCGGAAAGAGCGGCGATGAAAATCAGGTCGTGGGATCGGCACGGTAGCAAGGGCGGTCCTTTCCCACCACCCATCCGCTGGAACCTTGTGGTTTTGCACAGGAATGGCGGGCGCGTGGAAGAAATCGCAGGGATTGGAAAATGTTTCGGAAAAAAGGCGTCATTCCAAAAACATGCATTGGCAGGCCCCATCATTCGATCACCGCCCAATGCGGAGAAATGGAGCCGACGATGAACCGCCACATCGAACGCATGCGCAAGAAGTCTGTTCTTTCCTTCGGTGATCTGTTCGAATCCCCTTTGTCCACCAACCGGGTCCACATGGTCTGGCTGATTTCCCTGAGCGTGCTGCTTGGAATCCGTCCCGCCCTCGCCAACGGCGAGGAGCCCTGTTGCGCGGCCCACGCGGGCACCGGCTGCATGAATCCGGAGTGCAACGCCGAAGTCTGCCTGCTGGACCCCTTCTGCTGCCTCATGGCATGGGACGAGCGCTGCGCGCTGGAAGCGGGCGTGCTCTGCGACGCCTGCCGGGCGACCACGGCATGCGAGGTTCCAACACCGGATCTCGAGGAGTCGATCATCTGCGAGAACGATCTGCCGCATTCCTGCGATGCGATGCAGGAGGTCCGGGCCCTGATCCCCAACCTGAAACTTGGCGGACGCGCCTGGTCGACGGAAACGGATCGCGATGTGGATTGGTTCGAGATCACCCTTGAAACACCGCAATTGCTGCGCATCGAACTGTGGACGCAGGGCGCGATCAGCGTGGCGATCGTGGATGGTCAATGCCCCCCCACCACGCTCGCCGAGGGCGTGGACGGCTGCCCATCCGTCACCCAAGCCTGCGTTCCAGCGGGCGTGATCCGGGTCGCGGTGCGATCCATCCTGTTCGAGAGCATTGCCTGCTCCGACGAGCGGTCGCGCTACGCCATTCAGGCCGAACTCTCCCCATGCACTCCCGAGCCCCTGGTGAACGATCGATGCGACATGGCTCTTCCCATCGGCGTCGGCCCGGTGGTCGTGGACACCACCAACGCCACCAGCGAAGCCGCCTGGCTTCCCGCGACCTGCGACGAGGGAGCGGGACTGGCCTTCACCCATGACGCATGGTTCGCTTTCACGGCCAACGCATCAGGGATTTTTCAGGCGAGCACCTGTGTCGATCCGGACTTCGACTCACGCCTCGCGGTGTACAGCGATTGCGGCGGCAACCTGCTGGCCTGCAGCGACGACGCCTGCGCAGGCGAAGGCGCCAGCGCCGAGTTTCAATTGACTTGCGGATCAGTTGCTTTGGTCCGCGTGGGAGGTTGGGGTTCCGGAGGGCTCATAACCCTTTCCATTGATCCCGTTTCCACGATCGATTGTCCTTGCTTGGCGGATCTGGATGGATCCGGCGAGGTCGACAGCTCCGATCTTGGGCTGATTCTCCTTGAATTCGGGGCTTTTGGCGGTCCCGCCGATCTGGATGGCGATGGAGAAGTTTCCTCGGGAGACATTGGAATCGCTTTACTTTCCTACGGCAGTTGCGATTCTTAGCCCTGTCTCAATCTTTCTGGAACCTTGTCCGAATCGGGACCGGACTTATAGTGCCTTGATGCGTTCCAATCCACTTTCTTGTCTTGGTTTGGAGCCCTTTTCAACTGGCTGCGGCATGGTGTTCAAGCATTTTTCAATCCAAGCTCGGGGTCAACTGCTCTCCTGGTTTCATCGAAGGAACCGATGCGGACTTGGTGCGTTGATCGCGGCATTTTGTCTGTGCCTCCAGGGGACGCGCGCCGATCAGACCGGCTGCGGATTCGGCCCCTGCGGCGAAGTGCACGTCGGCTCAGGCTGCGTCGACATCACCTGCTGCGAGACGGTCTGCGGATTTTCGCCGCCCTGTTGTGAAACCAACTGGGACTCGAATTGCCTGAATTGGGCGAACCAGGTCTGCGAAGTCTGCGGCATCCCAGGGCTCGGATCCTGCTTCATTTCCCACGAGAAGGCCTCCTGCGCCGACGCCACCTGCTGCGGAGTGGTCTGCAACATCGATCCCTTCTGCTGCGAGGCGAGCTGGGATCTCACCTGCGCGTTTTCCGCCCAGGACAACTGCATGCTCCCGCCTCCCAAGGAGTGCGGCGACCCGACCGCGGGCAGCTGCCTTGAGCCGCACGGCAATTCCAGCTGCTCTGATCCCGCCTGCTGCGAGTCGGTCTGCGCCGGCCTGCCCAACTGCTGCACGGTGATCTGGGACGACATCTGCGTCTATCTGGCACAGGATCTGTGCAACTCCACCTGCTCCCTCTCCTGCCCCAACGGCTCGACCCATGAGGCGGAGGTCTGCGGCACGCGGGCCAACGATCCCAGTATCCGCCCCGACGCGACCGGCCCCAACATTCCGCAAGCCATCGCGGCGCAGGCCACGATCTGCGGCAACATGTACCTCACCAACGACGGGGCCACGGTCGTGGACGTCGATGTCTACTCCATCAATCTCACCAACGCCGACACGGACCACGACGGCTACGTCAAGGTCGCCATCACGCTCGCCGGCGAGCGCCCCATCTTCGCCGCCTTGACTCCGGTCAACGCGACCGAGACCTCGCTGCCCGGGGCGCTGCTCATGGTCAACGCCGCCGGTTGCACTCCCAACCGCGAATGGACCTGCGTGCCCCCCGCTCAATACTGGATCGTGATCGCCCCCGGCGTCAACGGCGCCATCTCGAACCAGGCCTTCGCCTGCGCCGACGGCGACTATTGGTTCCAGCTTGAGACGGCCGCGGCCTGCGCCCTGCCCTGCACCAACGCCACCGGCAACTGCTACGAAGTCCACGCATCACCCAGTTGCGTCAATCCCGCCTGCTGCTCGCTGGTCTGCGCCTCGATTCCATCCTGCTGTGAAACCACGTGGGACCAGGATTGCGCCGTTCGCGCGGCGCTGGACTGCGGCGCGCCGGCACCAAGCAATGACACCTGCGCCTCGCCGATGGACATTGCCTCGGGATCCACTGTGGTCTCGCTGCTGGGATCCTCGCCCGGGCTGCCGGTGTTCGCCTGCCCGGCGAATCCTTCACCCATGGGCGGCGATGTCTGGTTCCGCTGGAGCACGCCCGCGGGCATCCACGGCGACTACCAAGTTGACGTGTGCGGCGTCGAGTTCGACACTCGCATGGATGTGTTCTCCGGAACGTGCGGAGCCTTGGTGGCGCAGGCCTGCTCGGACGACAGCCTCTTCTGCAATCCGACAAGAGGCAGCCGACTCGTCCTTGCGGCGGAGTGCGGCGAGACCTATCTGATCCGTCTCGCCTCGCTCGCAGGCGACACGGGCTTCGCCACGATTCACATCGCTCCCAATGGCACCAGCCATTCCTGCTGCCCCGAGGACCTTGACCTCAGCGGCGAAGTCGATGGCGGCGATCTTGGACTGGTGCTGCTGGACTTCGGCCCCTGCTTCCTCTGCTACACCGATCTGGATGGGTCGGGCGAAGTGGATGGCGGCGACATCGGCCAGATCCTCCTGAATTTCGGTCATTGCCCCTGACGCATTCGGCGGGCTTCAAGTCTCGCTGGGCAAATCCGCGCTGAGCAGCCGGCGCATGATCTTCCCGGTGGCGTTGCGCGGCAGCTCCCGGCGGCAGCGGATGCCGCGCGGCACCTTGAACTGGGCGAGATGCTCCCGGCAGTGCGCCCGCAGCGCGGACTCGTCGAAGGCGAATCCCTCATTCATCTCCACGAAGGCCAGCGCCGTCTCGCCGCGGCTCTCATCCGCGGCACCGATCACGGCGCTCGCCTTGACGCTGGGGTGGCGGTTCATGGCCTCCTCGATCTCGCGCGGAAAGACATTCTCGCCGCCAATGATCAGCATCTCCTTCAGGCGCCCGGTGATGAAAAGATGCCCGTCATCGTCGAAGCGCCCCATGTCCCCCGTGCGGAAGAACCCGCGCTCGTCGAAGGCCTGCGCCGTTTCCTGCGGCAGGTTCCAGTAGCCCTTCATGACATTGGGGCCGCGCATCCGGATCTCGCCATCCTGATGGGCGGGCAGGCGGTTCCCCTGGGGATCCACGATCCACTCCTCCACCTGCGGCAGCGGGCGCCCCACGCTGCGCGCCCGGTACTCCTCGGGAAGGCACCAGTTGGTCACGGGGCTCGTCTCGGTCAGACCATATCCCTCGGCGATGCGCACGCCGAATTTCGCGAAGAAGGCGTCGGCCACGCTTGCGGGCAACGGCTCGCCACCGCTCACGGCATACCGGAGCATGCCCAGGTGCTCGGCGCCGCCGCTTTTCTGGCCGTTGATTGCGTGATACATGGAGGGGATCGCCACGAAGACCGTTGCCCGGTGGTGTTTGCCGAGCTCAAGGATGCGCCGCGGCACAAACTTAGCGGTGTAAACCGCCTTGGCCGCGATCGCCAGGGGCAGCAGGGTCAGCACCGTCAAGCCGAAGGAATGAAACTGCGGAAGCACGCCAAGCATGACGTCCCGGCGCGTGAAGCTGGCCCACTGCACGACCTGCCGGATGTTCGCCCGCAGGTTGCCGCAGCTGAGCATGACGCCCTTGGGTCGGCCGCTGGTGCCGCTGGTGTAGAGCAGCACGGCAAGCTCGTCGTCGGAGCGCCGCTTGCTCCGGCGGATCGGCGGGATCCCGCCGAATGTGACTCCCTCCAGCAGCAGCGGCTTCATCGAGGCCGTCGGCCCGCCGATGAAGTCGAGCATGGGTTTGACCGTCACGACGCAGTCGATGCCCGCGTCGCGGCAGACGTATTCCAGGTCGTCGCGCGACAGCAGGTAGTTGAGCGGCACGACGGTCTTCCCCAGCATCCAGGCCCCCAGCAGGGCCGCCGGAAACAGGCCGCTGGTGGGCAGCATGATCCCCACCTGTGCGCGTGCCGTGGTTCGCTCAATCGCCCGGGCCATGTGCCAGGCGGCCACGAGCAGGGTCAATCCATTCCAGCGGCGCTGGTCGTCCTGCACGAAGACATGCGCCGGATGGAGCAGAAGTTGCCGCTGGATGTCGAGGAGAAGTTTCACGCCGGGCGATACAGTACGCCAAGTGAAACGGGCCCTCAATTCGACGTGCCCGCTGAAAGGAAATCCCTTGGACCACTTGAACATCTCGATCGCCGCACCCGCATCATCGTTTCGCTCCTGGCGGCGCAGGCTTCTGCGCCTTGCGGGGCTGATCGCCATCGCCGGCGCGGCCGCCTGCCAGACGACGCATCCCGACCGGCTCGACCCCGCCATCGCCAGCTACGAGTCGAAGAACTGGCAGCAATCCCTCGACCAGGCCAGTGAGGTCCAGAAGGACTCCTCGGGAACCGTCCGCGACCAGGCCGCCTTCCTCGCCGGTCTCTCCGCCTACCAGCTCGGCAACTACGACGAGGCCCAGTCGCGCTTCCAGGTCTCCGAGCAGAGCGGCGACGCGCAGACCGCGGGCGAGAGCAAGGTCATGCTTGGCGACCTGATGGTGCACCGAAGCCGCTACCCGGAAGCCGCGAACTACTACGACGCTGCCGCGGGGAAACTTTCCGGCGAATCGGCGCAGCGGGCGCGGGACCTCGCCGCGGCCTCAAGGGATCCATCGCGGGCCGGCAAGATTCTTGCGATGGCCGGACCTTCCATGTCGATCAACGGCAGCGCGCTGGAAACGCCCAAGAGCGCGCCCTCGCCCGCGCCTGCTGCCGCGCCCTCCAGCGGATTCGAAAAAGATTCCTCACCTGCGCCCGCCGAGAAATCCAAGAAAAGCGCCAAGGTCCCGGCTGCCAAACCGACCAAGCCGGCGAAGGCGGCGGACGACACCCCCGGCAAGCCCGCCAAGAACGCCGGCGCCGCGGCGTCGAAATCCAATTCCAAAAACGCCGGGAAAAAGGCTGATGCCGACGCCTTCGTGATTCAGGCGGGAAGCTTCGTCCTGGAAACCAGCGCCAAGAACCGCGCCAAGGAGCTCACCAAGGCGGCCGCGCGGTTCGGCATCGACGCGCCGCGGGTCGCGGCGGCAAAGTCCAGGAGCGGACAGAAGGTCTGGAACGTCTACCTGGGCGGATTCGAATCTCGCGCCGCGGCCGAGAAGGCGATCAAGCAGCTTGGCCGGAAGGATCTGGCCGTGGTCACCAACCCGAATTGAGCGCGGCCGGCGTGTCGTCGCTCACGGCTTGTTGATCATGAAGGTCGCGGTGCGCTCAAAGTAGGCCATCATCTCGGCGAAGATGGGCTCCGGGATGCCAGCGTCGGTCAGCGCTCCGCGCATGCACTCCACCCAGTCGTTGCGCATGGCCATGTCGATCGGAAACGGGGCGTGGCGCATGCGCAAGCGCGGATGACCCTTGCGGTCGCTGTAGGCGTGCGGACCGCCGAAGTACTGGATGAGAAACTCCGCCTGATTGCGGATGGGCTCGTCCAAGTCCTTCGGAAAGATGGGACGCAGACGTGGATGGACCTCGACGCGCGCGTAGAAGGCCCGCGCGATCCGCCAGAACGTCTCGTCTCCAAGCCGACTGTGGATCGTCGGCCCGGCATTCCCCGCGGCGGAGACGATCGGCAATCCGACGTCGGCGGGTTTCTTGGGGTCCGTCATGCGGCCCGCATGGTAGGCGCTGCCGCTCGGCGCGATGCCGGCGCCATCGCCCGGTGAGTTGCCGCGCTAAGCGAGATACTTTCGCAGAACCTCCGCGAGGCGCTCGTAGTGGGCCGGCACATTGTGGATGGCGGCGCTCATGCGCAGCAGCCATCCCTCCTTCCATGGGATGATCGGCGCCTCGACGCGGTCCGCCTCGTAGAGCTGCTTCTGAAACGCCTCGGGCTGCTCGAATCTCTTCAGCAGCGCATCGGGAAGCCGGATGCTGGCCATGCAGGCGAGCATCGAGCCGTCCAGCGGTGAGATCGGCTCAACGGAAAGTTCACGGCAAAGCAGGCGATGCGCCCACGCCGCCAGCCTGTGATTGTGATCCATGATGCGCTCCAAGCCGATTTCCTCCAGCCACGAGATCGCCGCCGGCAAGGCGTTCCATCCGGACAAATCCCGGGTTCCCTGCCAGTCGAACTCCTTCTGAAAACCATTGCCCCACTCATGGCTGATGACGCAGGGATGGATGCCCGGCTGAAGCCGTGCCGGCACCCACAGGAAGGCGCTTCCGCGCGGACCCATGACCCACTTGTGCAGGTTGGCGGCGTAATAGTCCGCGCCGAGGGAATCCAGCGAAAGCGGAATGGCCCCGGGCGAGTGTGCGCCATCCACGAGGACCTGCGCCCGCGTTCCCTTCACCGCCTTCAGGATCTCCTCCACCTGGAAGCGCAGCGCCGTCGGACTGGTGATGTGATCGATCACGATCAGACGGGTGCGCGGCGTGACCGCGCTCAGAAGTGCCTGCATGGCTTGCGACGGACTTCGCACCGGCAGAGGGATCTCGGCTTCGACGTAGCGGGCGCCGCTCTCCTGCGCGCGGTTCTTCATGGCCTGGCGGATCGCGTTGTAGACGTGGTCGGAAGTGAGAAGCTCGTCGCCCGGCTCGAAGCGCAGCGAGCGAAGGACGGCGTTGATGCCTTCGGTGGCGTTGGTGACGAAACCAAGATCGCCGGGCCGGCATCCCAGGAATTTCGCCAGCGGCTGCTTGACCGAGGCCAGAGTCTCGGTGTTGCGGCGGCCGATCCATTCGATGGGGCTCGCCTCGAGTTTGGCCCTCCAGGCTTCCTGAGCCTCCCGAACGGGTCGTGGAACCGACCCAAACGAACCATGGTTCAGGAAGGTCAACCCCGGGTCCAGGGCAAACTGAGCCCGGATTTCAGGGGAAAAAGAAGGCGGTGGATCGCTCAAAATGGGCATTTTTGAAGCCTAGCAGACTTTTGAAGATTTCCAGGCCCCTGGGCCCACGATCGTGTTTTGTACGGCTAACATGCACCGAACAAAATGTGCAGAACCCCTAGTCCACATGCCGATGCATCTCCAACTGCTCAGTTCAATCAATTGGAGAAATCCCATGACCCTTTCAAACTCCTCAGCATTGTCAGCCCCTCGATTCACGGCCTTTCAAAACTTCGGCCGGATCTTTCAGAGCGGGAATCCGCTTCATCGCGCCGCGGAATGCCGCGACTCCTCGGCTCGAAGCAAGTCCGCCAAGGTTCAATCCCAGGAAGCGAGCGAGCCACTCCTTCGCTTCGGTCCCGGGGGATCGTTCGTCACCAGCTACCACCCCTTTCGCGGCGGGCTGATGGCGGTCGCCGGCGTGGCACCCCGCAGCCAGCGCTCCCTGGTTCGGGAATTCTCGGATTGGATGGAGCGACTGCTCGGGATTCGTCGATGGCGCTGGATCGATCGCTCCCCTTTCAATCACACGGTCCAGGAACCGACCCCATGCACTTCGTCTCCGTTGTCACCTTCGTCCGGCAGCGCCGCGCCTTCGCCTTGGCGGCATGGCCGCTGGTCTGCCCAACTTGCCCTGTCCAACACTCTTGCGAGGACTTCACACCATGTCCATGACACTGACCCCACAACAAATCAAGATCTTCCGCCTCATACGCGACTGCAGGAACAGCAAGGGCTTTTCCCCGACCATGCAGGAAATCGCCAACGAACTCGGCGTCAGCAAGGTCACCGTCTTCGAGCATGTCGAAGCCCTGATCGAGAAAGGCGCGCTGATTCGCAAGCCCAACAAAGCTCGCTCTTTGGAGATTGCGGGTGACGCGGAGCTGCCGGGCGATCAGGCCTCCGACAACGAGCTTCCGCTGGTCGGCCGCATCGCCGCGGGACACCCGGTGGAGAAGTACGAGCAATCGGAGACGCTGCGGCTCGACAGCATTTTCGGAACGCGCCTGGGGCAGCGGGGAAATCTCTTCGCGCTGCAGGTGGACGGCATGAGCATGCGCGACGAGGGGATCCTGGACGGCGACTATGTGATCGTGGAGCAGCGCAGCGTCGCCCGCAACGGCGAGCGCGTCGTCGCCCTCCTTCCCGAGGGCGAGACCACGTTGAAGACCTTCTTCAAGGAACGCGACGGCACCATTCGACTTCAGCCGGCCAATCCGGAATTCGAGCCGATCATCGTGAAGGAGTGCGTGATCCAGGGTGTGGTGATCGGCGTGCTTCGTCGCTACCAGCGCAACTGAATCCGGGGCAGCGAGGGGATCGATGCCATCGACCGTCGCCGATGGCTGCTTGCTAAAGAGCTTCGACCAGATCCCGGGTCAGCTTCTCGGCGCGGGAAAGTGCCTGATCGGGCTCCCCCTGCCCCATCGACCGGACCAATGCGCTGCCCACGATCGCGGCGTCGGCGAAGCGGACCACGGCGCGCACATGCTCGGGAGTTGAAATGCCGAATCCAACGGCCAGCGGCAAGGTCGTCTCGGCGCGAACTCGGCGCACCAATTCGTCGATGTCGGGCGCGCCGCCCTGCTCGCCGGTGATGCCGGCCCTGGAAAGCAGATAGACGAAGCCGCGGCACATCGCGACGATTTTCTTGATTCGTTCCTGCGGCGTCAGCGGGGAGATCAGCATGGCCAGCGCCATGCCGCTGGATTCCGCGGCGACCACGATCGGCCGCGCGGCGTCCAAATCGAGATCGGGAATGATGATTCCATCGAATCCCGAGGCGGCCAGCGCGCGAATGAACTTCTCATTGCCCAGCCGCTGCACGATGGAGACGCTGACCATCGCCACCAGGCCCATGGCGATCCGCGGGCGGATGTGAGCCACTTCCTTCAGGATGGATTCGGGTGTCGTTCCCTTCAAAAGGGAGTGATGCATCGCCTGCGCGATGACCGGTCCGTCGGCGATCGGATCCGAGAATGGGATGCCGATTTCCACGATCGAACTCCCGGCTTTTTGAAGGGCTTCCAGCGTCGACGCCAGGGTGCCCGGAGCGGGAAATCCCGCCACCACGAAAGGCATCAGCGCCTTGCGCTTCTTCGCGCGCAGTTCCGCGAAAATCTTCTCGATACGATTCACAGTCGGATACTACAGTCGGCGGATGGCCTAGTAGCTCAGTGGCCCAGAGCGTCTGACTCATAATCGGAAAGACCTCGGTTCGAATCCGAGCTAGGCTATTTTTGAAAGGACCCCATGCACCACACCCACAATCCTTGCCGCTCGCGCGCACCGCGGACCGCCGCCGGCCCTGTTCGAATCTTCCAGGCGCCGCCTGTGATCATCGCGCTCCTGCTGCTCGGCGCGGTTGCACTCGCGCCGGCCGCCTGCACCACGGTTGCGGGCACAAACCGCAAGCAGTTCAATGTCTATTCCACGAGCGAAGAGAAATCGATGGGTCAGCAGGCCTATCAGGAGGAGATGAAGGGAGCCAAGGTCCTCAGCTCCGGCCCCGTCAACGACCGCATCCAGACCATCGGCGCGCGGATTGCCGCGGCGGCCAAGCAGCGCTATCCCGAGATGGCCAATTCGATGGCGTGGCAATGGACCGTGGTCGACGACCCCAAGATGGTGAATGCCTGGATGCTTCCCGGCGGCTACGGCGCGGTCTACACGGGAATCATCGATTTTGCCCAGTCGGACGACGAGATCGCCGTGGTCATGGGCCATGAAGCCTCCCATGCGATCGCCCGTCACGGCGGAGAGCGCATGTCCAGCGGCGCCGCCGCGCAATTGGGAGCCGCCGCTGCGGGCGCCGCGACCAACAGCAGCGCCGTGGCCCAGGCCGCCGCGCTGGGACTTCAGGGCGGCGTGCTGCTGCCCTACAGCCGGATGCAGGAAAGCGAAGCGGACAATCTCGGCCTGCTCATCGCGGCCCAGGCGGGCTATGACCCCCGCACCGCGATCACGCTGTGGAAGCGGATGCAATCCCGCGGCGGAACCACCTTCGAGTGGCTCTCCACGCATCCCAGCGAGGGGACCCGCATCGAGCGCCTGCAGGAGGAGATGCCCGAGGCCTACGCCATCTACAAGAAGACGCAGGGCGAGAAAAGTTCCGCCGCCCCCACCGCTCCGGCCGGCACGCCGGCTCCCGCGAGCAATGCAGCGCCGAAGGGAAAATGACTTCAGGCGCGATCGCGCCGCAATGACCACTTCAATCGCAGCGCGTTGCCGACCACGCTGACGTCGCTGCAGGCCATGGCGGCCGCGGCGATGGCCGGACCGTACACCCCAAGCAATGCGAAGGCCGCCAGTGGAATGGCCACGACGTTGTAGACGAAGGCCAGAAAGAGATTTTGCCGCATGCAGCGCAGCGTCGCCCGCGAGATGCGGATCATGGCCGGCAGCGCCGCGAGCCGACCGCCGACCAGCACCACCGGGGCGCTTTCACCGGCGATCGACGTGCCGCTTCCCATGGCGACCCCCAGACCCGCGGCCGCCAGCGCCGCCGAGTCATTGACGCCGTCCCCCACCATGATGGCTCGCTCGCCGAAGCGGCGGATGACCTCGAGCTTTCCCTCCGGCGTCGAGTCGGCCGTCACCATGTCCGGATCGATGCCGGATTCCTTCGCAATCCGCAGCGCCTCGGGCCGCCGATCGCCCGTGACCAGTCCCACGGACATCCCATGGGCGCGCAGGGATTCGACTACTTGCCTCGCTCCCTCCCGAAGCGAGTCCGCCAAGGCGAAGCGAGCCGCGGCGACGCCATCGACCAGGAGCACGCACGAGGCAGTCGCGTCGCGGCGCATCTCCACAGTGAGGCCGCCGACGCGGGCTCGAACCCCGAGCCCCGGCGTCGACTCGAAGCCCGTCGCAGCGGGAATCGCCACCGATGCCTCGGCGGCGCGGCGCAGGATGGCCCGCGCGATGGGGTGCTCGCTGCCGTGTTCCACCGAAGCGGCAAGAGCGATCACCTCCTGAAGCGAAAGTGTTCCCAGCAGCTCGATGCCGGTCACCACGGGCTCGCCGCGGGTCAGCGTTCCGGTTTTGTCGAAGAGAACCGTGTCGACGCGACCGGCACGCTCCAGGGCCGCCGCGTCCTTAATCAGGATGCCGCGCAGACTCGCCTCGCCGGCGCCCACCATCACCGCCATCGGGCCGGCCAGCCCCAGCGCGCATGGGCAGGAAATGATCAGCACCGTCGTTGCCGCCGCGATGCCGGTCGGCCATGAACCCGCGAGTCCCCAGCCGATCGCCGCGGCGGCCGCGATCGCAAGCACCAGCGGAACGAAAACCGACGCGACGCGGTCGGCCATGCGCTGGATGGGCGGGCGGCTGGTCTGCGCCCGCTGCACCAGCCGGGCGATGCGGCCCAGCGAGGTGGTCCGGCCCGAGGTCGTGGCCCGCACATGCAGCATGCCCGAGAAGCACATCGTGCCGGCGCTCACCGGCTCGCCCACGCCGCGCCGAACCGGCAGCGGCTCCCCGGTCATGACGGACTCGTCCAGGTCCGCCTCGCCAAAGGCGATGACGCCGTCGACGGGAACCCGTCCGCCCGGCCGCACCATGATGAGGTCTGATTCTTTGATGTCCTGCGAGCGGATCGATGCGCTCGCGCCGACCGCGTCGAGGCGCTCGGCCTGCTCGGGCTGAAGCTCCAGCAATTCGCGGACCGCCATGCCCGCGGACTTGGTGGCACGGGCCTCGAACCAGTGGCCCAGTGAAATGATCGCCAGCAGCGCCGCCGCCTCGCTGAACCAGGTCGTCTCTCCCTGCAAGGCATCGAAGCGCTGCGCAAGGAAGATCACCAGGCTGGCGACGTAGGCGGTCGTCGCGCCCAGGGCGATCAGGACATCCATGTTGGTGCGTCCGACGCGCAAGGCCGTCCACGCGCTGCGCCAGAAGCCGCTGCCTACGAGCACCATGGAGAGCGTGCTTCCGGCCAGCAGGATCGCATCCACCGTGGAATTGTGCGTCCCCCGCGACATGGAGATCCAGTGCAAAGTTTCCATGGGAATCCAGATCGCGAATCCGATCTGGCTGCGTCGCCTCCATTGTCGCTCCGATCGAATCTGGCTCTGCTCCGCCTCGGCCTGCAGCGCCGCGGAATCCAGCTCGGACTCGACGGGTTCGGCCTTGTAGCCGCTTCGAACCACGGCCTTCACCAGATCTCCGTCCGAACATGCGGCGTCGGTCTCGACCGTGGCGAGGCCGCCGACGTGATCGACGCTGGCTCGGTGAACGCCGCGCTGGGACTCCAGCTCTCTCTGGACCGTCAAGCCGCAGCTGGCGCAATGCATCCCCTGGATCCGCAAAACATGGGTTTGAGGGGAAGTTATGGTTGCCGACACAATCGAATGATAGAACTTTCGTCCTCTTTCACTTGCCGCAGGGCCACCTCCTCGCGTAGGCTCGATCCGTGCTCGAGAAGCGCTCCACAGTCCATCTTCGCCCCGCCGCCCTGATCGCGGTGATGTTCCTCAGCGCCATGGCGGTCACCGTCCTCGCCGGAAGCGGAATGGGTGCGGTGCACGCCAATTGCTCGCTGTGTTCGTTCACGCCCGTGACCGGGGCGCC
Organism: Planctomycetota bacterium; assembly: GCA_021414025.1. Classification (NCBI taxonomy): domain Bacteria; kingdom Pseudomonadati; phylum Planctomycetota; species Planctomycetota bacterium. Next base: position 58,089 of record JAIOPG010000007.1, read on the forward strand.
CAACGCCGCCGGAGTGGTCGCCCCATCGTCGCTCTGCACCGCCTGCGGCACGATTCCGACCGCATCGACCGCAACCGTGTGCGCGGAGACCCCCTCCGATGCCGCGGCCTGGAAAGTCCTGGACCTGCCTCCGCCCACGCGCTGAGTCGGACCGGACCCTTTCCCTCTTTTTTCAAGACCATCACTGCGTTTCGCCGTTGGGCGCGGCGCACTCTTTTCAGGAGCCACTTCCATGGGCGTTCCAATTTTCGGAGCCATTGCTCGCAAGATCTTCGGCACTCGCAATCAGCGCATGATCAACCGCTTCCTGCGGGTGGTCAGCGCCGTCAACAAGCTCGAGCCCTCCATCCGGGCCCTCACCGACGCGCAACTTCTGGCCCGCACGGCCGAGTTCCGCAAGCGGATCGCCGACGGGGAGACGCCGCTGTCGCTGATGCCCGACATGCTGGCGACGGCCCGCGAGGCGATGGACCGCGCGGTCGGCATCCGCAACATCTTCAACCCCGCCACCGGCTTTGATCCGGCATGCCTTCCGGCGGAGGCGCGGAAACTTTTCGACGAGACCAAGGCGGTCATGGACGCCACTCCCGCCGCGAAGGCCGAGGGTGATTTTCTCGGCGGCAACGAGCCTGTCCCCAGCTGGCTCTTCGTCGAGATTCCGGTGCCGCTCTACGACGCCGTGCGCGAGATCTATCCGCAGAGCCGTCCGCCCTTCCGCGCCCGCCCCTTCGACGTCCAGATCATCGGCGGCGTGGTCCTGAGCTCCGGCCAGATCGCCGAAATGAAGACCGGCGAAGGCAAGACCATCGTGGGCCCGCTCGCCTGCTACCTCAACGCCTGCGAGCGCAAGCAGGTGCACGTGGTCACCGTCAACGACTACCTGGTGCAGCGCGACCGCGACTGGACCTTCCCCTTCTTCCGGGCCCTGGGCCTGACCGTGGGCGCGATCCATCCCCAGCACATGCAGGACCAGGAGCAGAAGCGCGCCGCCTACCGCTGCGATGTGGTCTACGGCACGACCGCGGAGTTCGGCTTCGACTACCTGCGCGACAACATGAAGCTGCGCCCCGAGGACCAGGTGCAGCGCTCCCGCGACTTCGCCATCGTGGACGAGGTGGACAGCATCCTCATCGACGAGGCGCGCACCCCGCTGATCATCAGCGGCCTGGCCGAGCGCCAGCGCCCCCGCTACGAGATGGCCAACACCATCGCCATCAAGCTGGTCGAGGCGCAGAAACCCTGGACCGAGGCCGACGAGCAGGTGCAGGCCTGTCGCGTCGAGCTCAGCACGCTCGAGGGCGACATCCGCAACGCGCGCGACAAGGCCGCGATCCCCCAGATGCGCAAGGCCATGCAGGAGGCCCGCGCCCGCCTGCCGCAGCTGGAGGCGAAGCGCGGTCAGTTCAAGCAGTTCTACGAGGTCGAGCTCGACAAGAAGAAGGCCGTGCTCACCCACGACGGCATCGGCGAGGCGCAGCGCATCGCCAACGTCGGCAGCTTCTACGTCGGCGAGAACATGGACATGCCCCATCTGCTGGAGCAGGCGATCCGCGCCCACGTGGTCTACCAGCACGACCGCGACTATGTGGTCGCCACCGACGGCGACGGCGATCGCGGCGTGGTGATCGTCGATCAGAACACCGGCCGCAAGATGGTCGGACGCCAGTGGTCGGACGGACTCCATCAGGCGGTGGAGGCCAAGGAGGGCGTCAAGGTCAAGGACGAGACGCAGACCATGGCGACCGTCACCATCCAGAACTACTTCAAGCTCTACAAGCGGCTCGCCGGCATGACCGGAACCGCCGACACCGAGGCCACCGAGTTCCACGAGATCTACCGCCTGGACGTGGTCAGCATTCCGACCAACGTGCCCGCCTGCCGCGAGGACCGGCACGACCTGGTCTTCCTGGGAGAGAAGGACAAATGGAAGGCGATCATCGACGAGATTGCGCGGCTGCACGACATCGGGCGGCCGGTGCTGGTGGGAACCACCAGCGTCGACAAGAGCGAAAAGCTCAGCGGGATGCTCTCCAAGGGGCCGGGCATCAAGCACGAGGTGCTCAACGCCAAGCAGCATGAGCGCGAAGCCGAGATCGTCAGCAACGCCGGACAGCTGGCCGCCGTGATGGTCGCCACCAACATGGCCGGCCGCGGCACCGACATCAAGCTTGGAAAGATCGACCGCGCCGCGCTGATCGAGCACTGGAAGAAGCGCGACCTGGCGCCGCGCGAGGTCGAGGCCGCCTGGGATGACGCCCGGATTCTCGGGGCGATCCACAAGCACCTGCTGGTGCGCCGCGCCAAGATGGAGCGCGCCACCGTGGCGGCGATGGATGACACGGCCGCCAGGCTGGCCCTGCTGCGCCACTGGGTCGTCGAGCTGCGCGGCGTCTCCGAGAAGCGGGCTCAGGCCGCGTCGGAGGCTGACCTGCTCAAGGAGCTCGATGCGCTGGGAAGCTTCCGCCTGCACCGGCTCGAGCTCTGGACCAGCGTCGAGGCCATGGGCGGCCTGCACATCATCGGCACCGAGCGTCACGAGAGCCGGCGCATCGACAATCAGCTCCGCGGTCGCTCCGGTCGTCAGGGCGACAAGGGAAGCAGCCGCTTCTTCCTCAGCCTTGAGGACGATCTGATGAAGATCTTCGCGGGCAAGGCCACGCTGGGATTGCTTTCCAAGCTGGGCATGAAAGAGGGCGATTCGATCGAGGCCCCGATGCTCAACCGCGCCGTCGAGAAGGCTCAGCGCAAGGTGGAGGAGCGCAACTTCCAGATGCGCAAGCAGATCCTGGAATACGACGAGCCGATGGAGTATCAGCGCCAAGGCTTCTACGGCCTGCGCCAGCCCATCCTGGAAAGCCTCGACATCCGCGGCGCCACCTGGCGATTCCTGGAACCTGCCATTCACGAAGCGGTGGCGCTCTACCTCGGGCCGCTGCATGTGGCCAACTGCGTCTCCGAATGGGCCCGCGAAAAGATGGGCGTGCAGATCGATCCCTCGCGCATCCGCGGCAAGGACCGCGACCAGATCCACAAGATGCTGGTGGTCGACGCCCTGGAGGACGCCCAGCACAAGATCGAGCTGGTGGTCGCCGAGATCATGCCGGAGGAGATGGACCCTGCCGAGTTCGACGTGGCCGGTCTCCAGAAATGGGCTTCCGACACCTACGGGATGACCATCGATGCAGACTTCATCCGCGCGGGCGACCGCCGCGCCGTGCGGCAGCGCATCGAGGAGGCTTCGCACAAGCACATCGAGGCAATCGACCTGACGCCGCTGGACTCGATCCTGATCGAGGACTACAGCGCCAAGGAGCTCTCACTCTGGGCGGAGCGCTACCTCTCGGTCAAGATCGATCCCGCCGAGTTCGCCAGCGCCGAGGACCTGAAGGTGGCCTCCGACCGGCTGGTGAAGCGGGCGCTGGAGGCCTACGCCGAACGCGAGCGCGCCTATCCGATCGACTTCGTCATCAAGTACACCAGCGCGCGGCTGCAGTCCGACGCGCAGGGGGCGATCACTTCCTTCTGCGCCTGGGTCAATGGGCGCTACCAGCTCGGCTGGCGGCCTGAATCGCTGCCCAGCTCGAATCCGGTGGAGCTGCGCGATCTGGTCATGACCGAGGCACGGAAGTTTGACGACTCGCGCATCGCGGCCCGGGCCGAGCAATGCCTCGCGGCCGGCGCCGATGTCGAGGCCGTCAACGCCTGGCTCCTGGTGGAGTACCAGTCGGAACTGACCGAGCACGACCGCAAGGCCTTCCCGGCCGATCCCAAGGCGACGGTCGAGGCACGGATCCGCGAATCCATGCGCGCCGAGCTCTCGCAGTTCGAGCGCTGGGTCATGCTGCAGACCCTCGACAACGCGTGGAAGGACCACCTGCGCGGCATGGACCAGATCCGCGACGCCATCGGATTCCGAGCCTTCAGCCAGAAGGATCCGCGAATCGAATTCAAGAAGGAAGCGGCGCGGCTCTACAACGAGATGCTCGAAGGCATCCAGAACCGCCTGACCGAGGTGCTGCTCAAGGGCGAGCTGGTGCCGCAAGCGCCCAAGCCCGAGGCCGCGCCCGCTCCGGACGCCGGCAAGCCGGCGCTGCCTCCCCTGGCCTCGGCCACTCCGGCGGCTCCCGCGGCCAATGTGGTCACCACGCACGTCGCGTCCAAGCGGCCGCAGAGCGGCCAGCCATCGGCGGTCGTCGGGCGAAACGAGATGTGTCCCTGCGGAAGCGGCAAAAAATTCAAGCATTGCCATGGAGCCAAGGGCCCTGTGACGCCGCAGGAGCAAACCTAGGAAGGATCACCTTGCCGAGGTGTTCCGGCTTCGTTACGCTCCTCCCTTCGCCTCGATAGCTCAGTTGGTAGAGCAGCTGACTCTTAATCAGCGGGTCGCAGGTTCGAGTCCTGCTCGAGGCATTCGACCACTTTCGTGAAGTCCGGCCACGACTCGAAAGTGCAGGAAAGCCCCCGAGTTCTCGGGGGTTTTTTCATTTTGATATTGGGTCGGATTCCGCATCTCACGGCTTCTTCGGCGGCGTCAGATCCTTGGTTGGCAGCGACACGCTTCCATCGGCCAGGATGGCCGCCACGATCCGCACTCCGTCCTTGTCCATCAACGTCACGCTCGCATCTCCATTGACATAGGTTGATGCAACGATCCGTTTCGTTCCGTTCTGGTCGTACCACGCCACACCCACCTTGCCATTGTCGTTGGTTTCCGAGGCGATCCTCACCTTGCCGTCCGCGTCCACGACTTTCCATCCCTTGCACGTGATCATGTCGAACGTTGCATCGCCGGCCGGTCGGACCGCCGCGATGAGTCCACCCGAAAACATGATCCCAAGAAGTCCGATGTTGAGCAGACGCTGACGCTTGACGCTGGTTTGCAATGATGCGAGTTGCTGTTGAATGTTGGCCATGCGGCAAGGATAGGGCTGCCATCACCAGCGCAGCCACGCCAGCAGCGGCAGCAGCATGGCGGCCACCAGCAGCAGCACGATGAGCACGGTGCGCGCCCTGCGCGTCCGCTCCTTCAGCGGGGGCCGGCGCAGCCGCTGCCCTTCGATGAAGCAGAAGCACTTGGGGCAGATCTCCGCGTCGGGATGCATCTCACTGCCGCAATCCGGGCAGTAGACCACCGCGCTTTCGGCGTCGGGAGCGTCCACGCCGTAGCGCCGGAGATCCTCCTCGCTGGGTCCTTCGTCGCGGTGCCTGGCCATTCAAAAAAGTCTACGATGAAGCGGTCCGTCCGCACCTGACAAAATGGAGATCCGCATGGCCGCCACCGAAAGCTGCATGACTGCACTGAAAACCCCACTGCCCCGCTTCGACCTGCCCGACACCACTTCCGGCCGCCGCGTGCGCTCCGGCGACTTCGCCGGCCGTCCGGTGCTGGTGATGTTCATCTGCAACCACTGCCCCTTCGTCGTGCATGTGCGCGGCGAGCTCGCCAAGTTGGGCAAGGACTACGCCTCCAAGCTCGCCATCGTCGCCATTTCGAGCAATGACGTTGGCACGCACCCGCAGGACGGCCCCGAACACATGGCCAAGGAAGCGAAGAACGCCGGCTACACCTTCCCCTACTGCTTCGACGAGACCCAGGAAGTGGCGCGGCAATTTCAGGCGGCTTGCACCCCGGATTTCTTCCTCTACGACGCCGCCCACAAGCTCGCCTACCGCGGGCAGCTCGATGACAGCCGGCCCAAGAACACGCTGCCGGTCGATGGCAAGCATCTTCGCGCCGCGATCGACGCGGTGCTGGCCGGTCGCTCCGCGAACACGGAGCAAAAGCCGAGCATCGGATGCAACATCAAATGGAAAGCCATGGCCTGACGCGCGAGGGCGCCCGATTCGACCTTGTGCGATTTCGCCGCGCCGCTAGGGAAGCGGCTTGATCCGGATGTTGCGGAAGGCGACCTCATCGCCGTGGTCCTGCAGCGCGATGTGACCCTTGGTCTTGGTTGCGTAGAGCGGGACTTTCGAGAATTTGCTCGCCGCAAGCCGGGTTTTCCAATCCGCGCTGCCGACATCAAACGAGCAGGTCTGCACGCCGTTCAAGTAGTACTCCACATGGTTGCCGTTGCAGAGGATGCGCACCGAGTTCCACTGGCCGACGGGCTTCACGACGCCTTTGGGCGCAGGATGCAGGGCATAGTTGGATCCGGCGCAGGTGAGCCGGTCCTTGCCATCGTTGTGCGCATCATCGTCAAGGATCTGCATCTCGGGGCCCGTCTCGTACGTGGCCTCCGCATCTTCGGAGACGTGGTACATGATGCCGGAGTTGCCGCCCTTCTGGATCTTCCAGTCAAGGGTCAGATCGAAGTTCTGGAATTGCTCGCGCGTGATCAGGTCGCCGCCCGGTCCGGTGCGCACCAGGCAGCTGTCCTTGACGGTCCAACCGGACGGAAAGGAATCCTTCTTGAATCCGCGGAAGGTCTTGGCCGGATCGCCGCCGTCAAAGAGCGTGATCCAACCCTCGCCCGGCACCGCCGCCGTCGCAGCGGGCGCCGTCGCCGGAGGAGTTTTCGTTGCGCCCGCCGTTGCATCCGATGGATTGGTCGTTGTCGCCGGCTCCGGGGAAGGCGCGGAGGATTGATTCTGCGGACTCGTGCATGCGGCCAGAATCACGCCGAAGCTCAAGACCATCGGCGCTCCGCAGGATTTGATGAATGAGGCACTCATGACATCATGGTGACCTCGTCAGCCGCTTCCTGCAATAGGTTTTCACAACCCTGTGGAAGAATCTTGCACTTCTTTTTCCACCCCCTGCAAGGAGGCGACGACCAACCAGACCACGCTGGACAGCATGCACCCAATGAAGGCAAAGAGTGGCCAGACCGGCAAGGTCGCCCAAACCCCGGTGGCCACAAGGGAGCTTGCCGCGACCAGGAACAACCACATCGCACAGAGAAGCAATCGCAGCACCCCGATCAAACGCAGCACCGGATTGATGGAGCGAAGGCGGGCCTCTGAATTCAATGCATACCACCTTCTCGATGGCATGTTGACGTATTGCGGATGGTTCAGGGTCATCCAGCGGACCAAGGGATAGATCAAACCCAGCCCAAGGTTCATGAAGGTCGCCAACAAAGGCAGGAAAAACCAAGTCGCCATGCTTTTGTCCGCGAAGGAATCGGGCCGGCCAAGCAGATCGAAGTGGATCGGGATCCGGGCCGGCAGCCCCGGCCAGGCGCGAGCGGCTTCGAGCCAGGTCAATGCCAGGATGATCCAGGATCCCCATGCAATCCAACGCTCCGTGCCACGTCTTTGCCGGGTGGTATCGATCACGCAGGGCTACATTAACATCCTCGCCCGCCGTTCCGCGGGGCGATACCTCTGATAGCAAAGGACCTCACCGTGCGACACAATCACATCAAGCATCGTTGGAATGTGTTCTCAGGCGCCGCGGCTTTCACCCTGCTGATGGCCGGACTCCTGTCCGCTGGCGCCTTCACGCACCAGGATGCGGGTTCGGCCAAGCCCACCGAAAAGGTGCTCGCCGGCGAGAAGCGCGAAGGCAAGGCCAGCGCGAAGAGCGACTGGATCTTCCCCGAATGCGCCAAGGTGGATCTGGCGGCGATCGTGGGTCCGCCTCCGGCACTGGGATCGCCTGAGCAGCTCGCCGACATCAGCACGGTGCTCTTCGAGCAGACCGACCGGAACGCCCTGGACGAGGAGACCGCGTGGACCGGCGTGAATGTGGACGTGCCCTTCTTCAACCGCGCCCTGGGCGCGCGCTTCGAGCGTGACTGGTACCCAAAGACCTACGCGCTGGTCATGGACGCCATCAAGGACACGAAGAAGGCCAACGACGCCGCGAAGAAGAACTTCAAGCGGCCGCGCCCCTACGCCACCGATGCACGCGTGAAACCCTGCATTCCGCTGGAGGACTCCTTTTGCTATCCCAGCGGCCACGCCATCCGCGCGATGGTGATGAGCCTGGTGCTGACCGATCTCGTTCCCGAGCGCGCCGAGCAACTGGCCAAGTACGCCCAGTTGTGCGGATACTCGCGGGTTCAGGGGGGCGTGCACTACCCGACCGACATCCTCGCCGGCTTCAAAGGCGCGGCCGAACTGGCCAAGGCGATCCTGGCCAGTCCCGAATGGGCCGCACGCAAGGCAGAAGTGATGGACGAAGTGGCCCAGCTCAAGAAGCACTCGACCTGGGGCGGAAACATTCCGCACTGAGAGCGCTTTGACCTCCGCGGTGAGCCGATGTGGACGTGAAAGAGGTGGCCTGGTCTAGCGCGCTTTCTCGGGGGCCAGGCCGCAATCCTTTACGAAGTGGCGGATGGCCCCGATTTCGGCGTCGCTGTTGAGCGTGTGGTTGCCGCCCTTGGGAATGGAGAAGGACATTTCCTTCCCGGCGAGCTTTACCTTCAAGTGGTCCTTCTTGGTCTCGTCGCACACGGCGCCCAGCCCCTCGAACATGTGCACGATGTCCCGCCAGTGCAGGTTGTGGGACGTCGGATGCGCGAACAACTGCTTGAGCGTGTGGTCAACGTGTGCCATGGGTCGAACTCCTGGGGAATCGCAAATCGCCGAAGTGGACTGTACTGGGCTCGAACCAGTGACCTTCTCCGTGTCATGGAGACGCGCTAGCCAACTGCGCCAACAGTCCGTGAGCGGAACAGTATACGCAATTCCACTTCACGTTTTGGACGCCGCGAACGCCTCAAGGCAGCGATCGATCCGCCGCAAACTGCTGCTCTTTCCAAGGATCGCCAGCGTGTCGAAGATCGGCGGGCTCACCGTGGATCCGGTCACGCCCACCCGCAGGGGCTGGGCGACCTGGCCGATCTGCTCGGCCAGCCCCGCCGAGGCCGCCCATTCCCGGATGGACTCCTCGATGCCGGCGGGCGTCCAGGCGGCAACCCGCTCAAGCACGGCCCTGAGTTCCCGCAGCCGGTCCAGTCCGCTGGGCGTTCCAGCGAGCAGCGCCTTCTCGATCGACTTGGACTTCTCCCAGCTCACGGCCTCGTCGCCAAGAACCAGCCAGCGGTTGACGCGGAACAATTCATCCAGGGTCTTGCTGCGCTCGTGGCTGGCGTTGACCAGCAGGTTGAACTGCTCCGCGGTGATCTTCCGCATGAACTCGGGGTGGTAGGCCTCGCCGTGGGCCCGGGCCATGGCGCTGAACTCCTCGCGCGACAATTTTTGCAGCGCATCCAGGTTGAAGGCCAGCAGTTTGACGCGGTCGAACTTGGCGGGGGTCTTGAGCACCCGGTCCAGTGCAAAATGCTCGCAGAGGTAGGCGTTGTCGAACTTTTCCAGGTCATTGCCCGGCCCCCAGCCGTTGAGGGCGAGGAAATTGCACAGCACCTGGGGCAGGTAGCCGGAGCGGCGGAAATCATCCACGTTGATCTCGGGGAGGTCGATGCCCAGGGCGGCGGCCATCGCCGTGGCTTCGGCGAAATCCAGCTGCGAATTCTTGTCGCCCATCCATGCGGTGAACCGCGCCGGATCCACGGTGCCCGGCGGCGGCGCGGTGAGCTTCCGCTCCTGTGCAGTCTTGCGAAGCGCCTTGTCCTTGTCGCGCTTGCTCATCTTGCTGCCGTCGGGATTGAAGATGAGCGGCAGATGCCCGTAAGCCGGCCGGCGGAATCCCAGAGCGTCCTGCAGCACGATGTGCTTGGCGGTGTTGTTGAAATGCTCCTGCGCCCGCAGCACGGTGGTCACGCCCATCAGTTCGTCGTCCACGACCACGGCGAAGTGGTAGGTAGGAAAGCCGTCGGCCTTGCGGATGACGAAGTCGTCGACCTCGCCCTCGGGCAGGGTGGCGTCGCCGAGAATCTCGTCGTGGATGGTGATCGCCCCCGCAGGCGTCTTGAAGCGGACCACGGAGGGGCGGCCTTCCTTGAGCCACGCCTCAACCTGGGCCTTCGAATGCGACTCGGACTTGCTGCGGTCATAGCGGTAGGCGACGTTGCGCGACTTGGATTCCTTGCGGGCCGCATCCAGCTCCGCGGCGGTGTCGAATGCGTGGTAGGCCTTGCCCTCGCGGACCAGCTGATCGAGATAGTTGTTGTAGGTCTCCAGACGCTCGCTCTGGAAATAGGGTCCGGCTTCGCCGCCGCCGCAATCCTCAAAGACCGGACCCTCCTGCCAGTCGACGCCGAGCCACTTCAGATCCTTCAGGAATCCCACGCTCGCGGCATCGCTCGATCGCTTCTGATCGGTGTCCTCGATGCGCAGAATGAATTTGCCTCCACGGCCCTTGGCGTAGGCCCAGTTGAAAAGAGCGGTGCGCGCGCCGCCCACATGGAGATGCCCGCTGGGGCTGGGCGCGAAACGGGTGCGAAGCGGAAGCGGCTTGGACATGGCCCTAGCCTAGCCCATCGACAATGGGATGGGTCGGGTATGCGAGCCAACTCGCCGCGCGCCGCCGGGAACGTGCCCGAATCGGCCCGGCGCAGCCGGGAACGCGAGCGGCTTGCCATGCCCGCAATTCGACGCGACGATGCGACGGTGAAACTCGGAATCCTTTCGGACAGCCACGGCCGTCACGAGCGCACGCGCAACGCCGTCCAGCTGCTGCTCTCGCGCGGAGCCGAGGAGCTCGCCCACTGCGGCGACATCGAGAGCGAGCAGGTGCTCGACCAACTCGCGGGAACACGTGCCCACCTGGTCTTCGGCAATTGCGACCCCAACTGGCGCGCGCTCAGTAACTACGCACTCGCACTAGATCTGCAGCCGCAGCATCCGCTGGCCCGCTTCGAGCTCGGCGGCCGGTCCTTCGCCCTGACCCACGGCCACGACAGCGCCTGCGTTGCCGCGGCGCTGGCGGAGCGCGTCGACTATCTGCTCCACGGCCACACGCATCTTTGCCGCGATGAGCGGCATGGCCCGACCCGGATCATCAATCCCGGCGCCCTGCATCGCGCCGCCGAATTCACGGTCGCATTGCTGGACACTGCGACGGATCGTCTGGAATTTCTCTCCGTAAGCTGAGACGCGGTTGGCTGCGGATTCAGTTCGACCTGCACGAGAAAAAACGCCGGGATCGCTGAAACTTCGCGAAATTCATTGAAGTTGCCTCGAACTCGGACCGACAAAATTGCTATGCTCAAACCTCGTTTGATCCTCGCCCTTTCGGGAGGATCGGTTCGGATTTCGCCCCAAAACCACCAATCGTGAGAGAAGAAATGTCCCAGATGCGCATGTCCAATGACAGTTCCAAGACCGTCCAGCACGTCCGCGCCAGCGATGTTTTTGCCACCCTGACCTTCTGCGGCGACACCATGCTCAAGCGCCTGCCCAGCGACGTCTATGCCAGCCTGCAGCGGACCATCCGCGACGGCCGCCCGCTCGATCCGGCCGTGGCCAACACCGTCGCCGTGGCGATGAAGGATTGGGCCGTCGAGAATGGGGCCACCCATTACTGCCACTGGTTCCAACCGCTCACCGGCATGACCGCCGAGAAGCACGACGCCTTCCTCTCGATCCTCAGCGACGGCACCGCCATCGAGAAACTCTCCGGCGAGCAATTGATCCAGGGCGAGCCCGACGCCAGCAGCTTCCCCTCCGGCGGCATCCGCGACACCTACGAAGCCCGCGGCTACACCGCATGGGACGCGACCAGCCCCGCCTTCCTGCTACGCAATCCCAGCGGCGTGACCACCCTCTGCATTCCGACCGCCTTCGTCAGCTGGACCGGCGAGGCGCTCGACAAGAAGACGCCGCTGCTGCGCTCCATCCGCGCCGTCAACGACCAGGCCCTGCGCATCCTGAAGTTCTTCGGCACCGACACCGGCGTGACCCAGGTCATCACCACCCTCGGCTGCGAGCAGGAATATTTCCTGGTCGACCGCGAGCTCTTCAATCGGCGGCTCGACCTGGTGATCACCGGTCGCACGCTGATCGGCGCTCCCGCCCCCAAGGGCCATCAGCTGGACGACCACTATTTCGGGGCGATCCCCGACCGCGTCATTCGCTTCATGACCGACGCGGAAACCCGGCTCTTCGAGCTGGGCATCCCCGTGAAGACCCGGCACAACGAGGTCGCCCCCGGCCAGTACGAACTGGCCCCGACCTACGAGAACGCCAACATCGCGGCGGACCACCAGATGCTCTGCATGCACATCCTGCGCATCACGGCGCGGCAGCACGGCTTTGAGTGCCTGATTCACGAGAAGCCCTTCGCCGGCGTCAACGGCAGCGGCAAGCACAACAACTGGAGCATCTCCACCAACACCGGCGTCAATCTGCTTGATCCGCGCGAGGAGACCCACAACAACCTGCAGTTCCTCACCTTCCTCTGCGCCATCATCCGCGCCGTCGACACCAACGCCGCCCTGCTCCGCGCCAGCATCGCCAGCGCCGCCAACGACCACCGTCTCGGCGCCAATGAGGCGCCGCCGGCCATCATGAGCATCTATCTCGGATCGATGCTCACCGACATCCTCGACCAGCTCGAGAATGGCGGCCCGAAGAAGACCATCCGCGGCGGCAGCCTGGACCTGGGCGAGAAGACGCTGCCCATGCTTCCCCGCGCCGCCAGCGACCGCAACCGCACCAGCCCCTTCGCCTTCACCGGCAACAAGTTCGAGTTCCGCGCCGTGGGCAGCAGTCAGAGCGTGGCCTGGCCCAACACCGTGCTCAACACCATGATCGCCGAGAGCCTGGACCATGTCGCCACCGAACTCGAGAAGAAGGCCGGCAAGAATCCCTCGGAGGCCAAGATGGAATCCGCGGTCCGCGCCGTGCTCAAGGACCTGGTCAAGCAGCACCGCCGCGTCTGCTTCGACGGCGACGGCTATTCGGAGGCCTGGCACAAGGAAGCCGCCAAGCGCGGCCTGCCCAACATGCAGAGCACGGCGGAGTCCCTCCCCTGCTTCGCGACCAAGTCGGCGCGCGACCTCTTCTCCAAGTACGGCGTGCTTTCCCCGGTGGAACTGAAGGCCCGCGCCGACGTGCTCGTCGAGACCTACGTCAAGGTGGTCCGCATCGAGGCCCGCACGCTCATCACGATGGTGAAGAAGACCGTGCTTCCCGTGGCCAGCAAATGGCAGGCCGAGCTGGCCGACGTGGTCGGAGCCAGCCAGGCGGCCGGCATGGAATGCCCCGAGGACGAGGCCGCTCTTCGCGACTGGATGAAGAAAGTCTCCAGCCTTCGCGCCGCTTTGGCGGCATTGGAGCTGTCGGAAGCGCGGCATGTCGATGACGCCAACAAGCACATGCGCCAGGTGCGCGACGAAGTGGTGCCGGCCATGACCCAGACCCGGCAGGCGTGCGACGCGATCGAGCCGTGGGTGCCCAACGAGCTCTGGACCCTGCCGACCTACGCCGAGATGCTGCTGAACCGCTGAATCGGAAGTTTTTTGCGTCGATTCGACGATTTTTGGCGATTACCCAAGTTTCATCGACGGACCCGTCCCTCACGACGGGTCCGTTTTCATATACTTTCCGGCCCTCAAGCTTTCGCGTGAGTCCTTTCAAAAGAGAGATCCATGAGCCCATCCGCCCCCATCGCCGAAACCAACCAGGTCAAAATTGAAGATGCGGGTCCGGCCCGCAAGCGCATCACCGTCACGGTCTCCGCCGCGGCCGTGAAGGAGCGCCTCGAAACCGGCTACGGCTCCCTGAAGAACGAGACCGCGCTGCCGGGTTTCCGCAAGGGCCGCGCCCCGCGCGAGCTGCTCCAGCGCCGCTTCGGCGACGCGCTGCTGAAGGAGACCCGCGACCAGATCCTCTCGGAGGCCTACGGCCAGGCGATCGAGGCGAACAAGCTGCAGCCGGTCGGCGCTCCCGAAATCGCCCCCGAAAGCCGCGACGCGGCGATCGAGGTCGGCAAGCCCTTCACCTTCAGCATTGAGGTGGAGGTCGCCCCGGAATTCAAGCTTCCCAACACCGACGGCATCGAGGTCAAGCGGCCCATCTTTGAGATTGGTGATGAGCATGTCGACCTCGAGATCCGGCGCCAGGGCTACCGCTTCGGCAACGCGGCGCGTATCACCGGCCCCTTCCAGCCGCTGGACCGCCTGCTCTGCGAAGTGAAGGCCTACAAGAACAGCGAAGAGGAGCCCTTCTTCAGCAACGACCGCGCCTTGGTCGTGATTCCGGACACCGCCGACGAGGGCAAGGGTCAGCTGCTCGGCCTGATGGTCGAGGATCTGGGCCCGCGCACCGAGGGCAAGAAGGTCGGCGACCACATCACCGTCAAGACCACGGGTCCCGACCAGCATGAGCGCGAGGATCTTCGCGGCGCCTCCATCCGCATCGAGCTGCAGGTCAAGGACGCCGACCGGATCGACCCGCTCTCCGAGCAGGGTCTGGCCGAGAAGCTCTCGCTCGACACCGTCGACAACCTCAAGGGCCAGGTGCGCCTTGCCCTGGAGCGCCAGCGCGACGCCGAGCAGCGCTCCGCCGAGCGCGAGCAGGTCTACGCCTTCCTGGCCAAGTCCGTGGACTTCCCGCTGCCGGAGAAGTTGACCCTGGCCCAGAGCACCCGCAACATCGAGATGGCCCGCATGGACCTGCTGCAGCGCGGCGTCGATCCCAACGAGGTCGAGACCAAGCTCGCGGAGATCCGCGGCGAGAGCGAGGCCAACACGCAGCGCCGCCTGAAGCTCTTCTTCATCCTGGGCCGCCTCGCGGAGGAGATGAAGATCGACGTGACCGAAGCCGAGCTCAACGCCCGGATCGCCGGCATCGCCATGCAGCGCGGCACGCGTCCCGACCAGCTGCGCAACGAGATCGAGAAGGCCGGCAAGCTCAACGAACTCGCCCACTCCATCCGCGAGCACAAGACCGCGGATCGCATCCTGGAGAAGGCGAAATTCACCGACATCCCCGCAGAGCAATGGAACGACGAGCAGAACAAGCAGATCGCCGGCAAGCGCGCCGCCCTGAAGGGAAAGGCCCCGGCGGCCGACAAGCCGCATGCCCATCACGGGAAGTCGGAGAAATCGCATGCTCCGCACGCGAAATCCGAGAAGCCGGATGACAAGTCCTCGAAATCCTCCAAGGCGAAGAAGTAGCCTTTTCCGGGGTTGACCGTGCCCACCACGCTGGCCGCGACCGACCTGTTCCGGCAGATTCTTCCATGGCTCGGAGCGCTGGTCGTGGTGGCGGTGATTGGCGGTTTCATCATGAGCGCCGCGCGGCGGATGTTGACAAGCGATGCCTCCGACGCCTCGGCTGAGGGATTCACGCTGCATGACCTGCGCCGGCTGAAGGAGCGCGGCGAGATCACGCCGGAGGAATACGAGCGGGCCAAGGCGAACTTCATGCACCAGGCCAACCCCGCGGCGGGACATTCTGCGCCGCCGGCCGATGGTGCAGACCGCAAAACCGGCGCCAAACCACCGGATCGGTAGTTCCTGCCGCCAAGGTCCGTCCAATAAGGAGAAGGGGTTCCGGTCATTCCGCCGATCATTCCATTTCCCCGGTGAATCGCACTAGACCCAGTAGACTCCCCGTGCATAATGCACCCACGCCGGTCCGCACCGGCGCCATCATGAATCCATTGCCCAATCCACAATCCTCCCGTCCCGAACACGAGCACCAGAACGCCGGCGGCTCCGGTCGCAAGCGCGACGGCATCGACCTGACCTCAGGATCGGGCTCGGGCGGACCTCCCGGCGGCGGGTCGGGCGGACGACCTCCAAGCGGCGGCTCCGGCGGTGACGGCACGGGTTTCAAGGGCCGCAAGGTGACCACCTGCAGCTTCTGCGGCAAGACCAGCCGCGAAGTGGGCCCAATGGTGGAAGGCCCCAACGACGTCTACATCTGCTCCAACTGCACGGACCTCTGCCAGAACATCTTCAAGCAGGAGACCCGGCGCGTGCGCGGATCGCGCCCGCAGTTCGGCCAGATTCCCACGCCGCGCACCATCAAGGAGTTCCTCGACCAGTACGTCATCGGCCAGGACCTCGCCAAGCGATCACTTGCGGTCGCCGTGCACAATCATTACAAGCGGCTCACGCAGATCGACCTGGAGAATTCACCCGTCGAGCTGGACAAGAGCAACGTGATGCTGATCGGACCGACCGGCACCGGCAAGACGCTGCTGGCCCGCACCCTGTCGCGCATCCTCAACGTGCCCTTCGCCATCGGCGACGCGACCACGCTGACCGAGGCCGGCTACGTCGGCGAGGACGTCGAGAACCTCCTGCTCAAGCTGCTGCAGGCCGCGGACTTCGACCTGGAGAGCGCCCAGCGCGGCATCATCTACATCGATGAGATCGACAAGATCGGCAAGACCAACCAGAACGTCTCCATCACCCGCGACGTGAGCGGCGAGGGCGTGCAGCAGAGCCTGCTCAAGATGCTCGAGGGCACCGTGGCCAACGTCCCGCCCCAGGGCGGCCGGAAGCATCCGGAGCAGCAGTACATCCAGATGGACACCACGCACATCCTCTTCATCTGCGGCGGCAGCTTTGACGGCATCGAGAACATCGTGAAGAAGCGGATCGGCCAGCGCCGCATCGGCTTCTCCAACGAGGTCGCCACCACCAACCGCGAGGCCGAGATCGCCGCACTGCTCTCGCAGATCACCCCCGACGACGTGCTCGAGTACGGGATGATCCCCGAGCTCGTCGGCCGCCTGCCCATCCTCTGCCCGCTCATGCCGCTGGACCGCAAGGCCATGATCAACATCCTCACCGAGCCCAAGAACGCGCTGATCAAGCAGTTCCAGCACTTCTTCCGGCTCGAGGGCGCCGACCTGGTCTTCACCCAGGACGCGCTGGAGCTCATCGCCGACCGCGCTCTACAGCGCAAGACCGGAGCCCGCGCCCTCCGCGCGGTGCTCGACGAGATCCTGCTCGAGCTGATGTACCACCTGCCTGAGATGGACAACGTGAACGCCGTCTACACGCTCGACGCCAAGGCGATCACGGAAAAGACTTCACTGAAGTCGATCCGGCACCTGATCAAAGAAACCGCGTAGCGCCATGGCCAGCGCGCGGCCCTGGCGGGACATCGAATTGGAACTCGCGCGGATGTCGCGCGCATCTGCGGATCGCCGGAGGCTCATGCGCCTTTTCCTGGACGCCGCGTGGCCCCGGCTCAGGGATTGCGGCGTGAGTTGGATGGGTTTCTACGAAGCTGACGCACCGGACGCTTCCGCCACCTGCATGCTGCTGGCGGAACGCGAACCCAAGCCGGCCTGCAGCCCCATCGGGTTGCACGGCGCCTGCGGCTCCTGCTTCAAGACCGGCAAGACCCTTGTGGTGCGCGATGTCGCGGAACTTGGCAAGGACTACATCGCCTGCGATCCGAGGGACCGGAGCGAACTGGTCGTTCCCTGCCTTGAAGCCGGCGGCCGCCCCTGGGGGGTCCTCGACCTGGACAGTTTCGAGGTCGGCAGCTTCAACGAGGGCGACGCCCGGATCGTTGAGACCCTGCTTGAACTTGCTCATTTGACCGTGAAATCTTGAAATTCCGGCTGAAAACATCGGCCTATCACTTGCACCCCCGATCCCGTTTCCAGTACACTCGACGACCCAACGAGGAGATCGAATCATGCCACGCGTCTGCCACTTCACCGGATCCAAGACATCTTCTGGAAATGTTCTCAAGCGACGCGGCAAGGCGAAGTACCTTGGCGGAGTCGGCATCAAGACCACCAGCGTGAAAAAGCGGACATTCAAGCCGAATCTGCAGAATGTCACGGCGGTCATCGATGGCAAGCCCACCCGCATCAAGGCCAGTGTTCGCGCGATCCGCTCCGGACTGGTCGAGAAGCCCCTTCGCCGCAAGTTCGTCTACACGCGACCTCGCAAAGAAGCCGCCGCCGGCGTCTGATTCCTGAATCTCGCGGCATGGAATTGTCCCGTCGGTGAATAACCCCGATTTGGCTCTATTTTTGCCCTTCAATGGCGTTTTTTGAGCAATTGTTCAGGTTTCATCATTGACTTCGGGATTTTTCGGCGTAACTTTCCCCGTCCCTCGGCGAATCAAGGCTTCGATGACTATGCAGGATCAAGGTCGATCCACAAACGCATTTCACAAGCAAACCTGCCTGCCGAGCGAATGTTGGACCCAGTTGTAGGTCCGTTTGGTCCGGTGGTTGAAGGTTTTGAGCACGGGAGTCCCGCGCTCAGAACGGCTCTTCCACGGGAAAAACGCCGCTCGATGCTCGCATCGGCGGAGGTTTTTCAAGGTCGCGGCCTTGAAAGGCTCTCGGTGGTTCCGCGGCAAACCCATGGACGGGTCTTGCATTGCAGGTGGTTCTTTTGAATGAAAGCAGGCGATGGTGACTTCGCAACAAAGCGATCGCGATCTCATTTTGGACGCAACCGACCTTGTGTCCCTGATCGGCGAGCACGTTTCTCTCAAGCCACGCGGCCGGGAGCACGTGGGGCTTTGTCCATTCCATGACGACAAGTCGCCGAGCCTGGCGGTGGTGACCCACAAGGGAAGCGCCTTCTACAAGTGCTTCGCCTGCGGCGCTGCCGGAAACGCCATCGACTTCGCGATGAACTACCACAAGATGGAGTTCCGGGAGGCGCTGAAGTTCCTGGGACAGAAGTGCGGCATCGCCCTGCGCGACACGCGCGATGACGCCCCCAAGAATCCCGCCACCAGCAAGGAGCTGCTCCGCAAGGCCATGGCCGCGGCCGTCAAGTTCTACCAGCGCTGCCTGGCCGACGACACGCTGGGCGCCGCGGCGCGCTCTCATCTGGATGACCGTTCGCTCAGCGCCGAGACCCGCGAGGCGTTCCAGTTGGGCGCCGCTCCGGAAGGCTGGGATCATCTCGTGCGCCAGGTCGAGCGCCTGGCCAAGCACAACGCCAACACCGGCGAGAAGATTCCGCGCGAGAGCTTCGAGGCCCTGGGCCTGATCCGCAGCGGACAGCGCGGCCCGATGGATGGCTTCCGCAACCGCCTGCTCTTTCCCATCCACGACGAGCTCGGAAATCCGATCGCCCTGGGCGCCCGCCGCCTCGATCCCAACGACGAGCCCAAGTACCTGAACAGCCCTGATTCCCCGCTGTTTTCCAAGGGCCGCACGCTCTACGCCCTGCACCGGGCGCGGCGCACCATCATCGAGACCAAGCACGCGATCGTGGTGGAGGGCTACGTCGACGCGGTCGCCCTGCACCAGGCTGGCGTGACCAATGTCGTGGCCACCCTGGGCACGGCCCTCACCAGGGATCACGCGCGCTCCCTGCAGCGCATGGCCGAGCGCATCACCGTGGTGTTCGATCCCGACCTCGCCGGCGAGCGCGCCGCCGACCGCGCCGTGGAGACCTTCCTGGCGGTCCCGGTCGACGTTCGCATCGCCACCCTGCCCGACGGCCTGGATGCCGACGAATTGCTGCAACGAGCCAACGGCCTGGAAGAGTTCCACGCGGCGCTGGCCCGAGGCGAAGAGGCCCTCTCCTGGATGGTGCGCCGATTCAAGGCCAACCTCCAATCCTCCGAGGGCATGTCGGCGAAGCAGCAGCGCCTGCAGGAACTGTTGCGCAAACTCGGCGAGCTGGGATTTCGATCGATGGAGCCGATCCGCCGCAGCTTCGTGATGACCGAGTTGTCCAAGCTCACCGGCGTCGCGGCGCGCACGCTCGAACAGGCGATGCCGCAGTCGCGCTCCGAGCTGAAATTGAACGACACCGCGCCGGCCCCGGCCGCCCCGGCTCCGCCCTCCAGCGCCCGGCAGCGCGCCCGCCGGACCGCGGAGCGGAATTTCCTCGCGGCCCTCATGGCCGACCCGGACGCCGCGCAGGTCCGCGTGGCCCTGGGCGAAGAGGGCCTTCTGCCTGTTTCCGAGGCGTTCACTCCGGAGCATTTCGAGCAGGCCGATCTGCGCCAGATCTGGAATCTGCTCGTGGAACGGCTTGAATCCGGACGACCCTTCCACGTGCAGGACGTGCAGGCCGACACCGACGATCCCGGACTGAAGGGCCTCTGCGTCGAGCTGTTCCAGATGGGAAGCGGACGCCACGAGGCGACGGATCCCTCGGAGGCCGTTCGCCGCACCGCCGCTGAATTCGACCGCCTCTTGCACGACGCCGAACCGGCGCCGGACTCGAAAAGATTCCTGGACCCAGTCGACGCCGACGCCCGCCTTGCGCAATTGCGCCGAGGAGGCCATAACCCCACCGCCATCGCCCGAAATGCACGAAATGACGCGCGAACTGAAACCGCGACGCGAACGTCTGCGGATCTCTCTTGACCGATTTTTCCACCCTTTCACAGAGAATTGGAGCTGAACCGTGAGCCTTGCCATCAAAGATCTGAAAGCCACCCTTCGCCGCCTGGTCGAGACCGGAAAGCAGCGGAAGTGGATTAGCTACGAGGAACTCAACACCTGCCTGCCGGATGAGTTCGTCAACGCCGACCGGATCGACGAGCTCTTTGTTCTGCTCAGCGAGAATGGCATCGACATGATGGACGAGGTCGAGGTGCAGCGCAACAAGCTGACGCCGATCGACGCGCCGCTGCAGACCAACCTGAAGTTCCACCGCGACAATCCCAAGCACCGCAAGGAGAAGGCGATCTCGGTTCCGGCCGCCATCCAGGGACCGCCGCCGGCGCCGATCCTCGGCGCGGGCACGCAGCCCAAGCTTCCCAAGCAGGTCAAGGATGTCGTGGAGGTTCCCTCCACCAAGGCGGGACCCGATCCGGCGGAGCTGGACGATGAGATCCTCGACGACGCGGAGGCACAGGCGATCCTGGAGCAGGCCCTCGCCGAGCAGGGCAGCAAGCGCATCGACGATCCCATCCGCATGTACCTCACGCAGATGGGAACCATCCCGCTGCTGACCCGCGAGCAGGAGATCCGGCTGGCCAAGAAGATCGAGACCACCCGCATGATCTTCCGCCGCAAGACGCTCGAGAGCGACTACGTGGCCCGCCTGGCGACCGAGACGCTCAAGCAGGTGCGCGACGGCAAGCTGCCCTTCGACCGGACCATGCGCATCTCCACCGCCGAGGAGGACGCCAAGGGCAAGATCGCGGCGCGGATTCCGGTCAACGTGGAGACCATCGCCAAGCTGATCGTGCTCAACGAGCGGCAGTGGAACCAACTCGAGGACTCGTCGATCTCCGCGGAGCGCAAGAGCGCCATTCGGAGCGAGCTGCGCCTGCGCCGCCGCAAGGTGACCACGCTGCTGGAGGAGTGCTGCCTGCGCACCGGCCGCATCCAGCCGCTGATGCGCCGCCTGCAGTCCATCCACCGCAAGATGCGCGAGCTGATCCGTCAGCTGCAGAAGGCCGAGAAATTCCCGGAGCGATTCGACCCCGAGGACCAGATCGTGATGCGCGAAGAGCTCTCCGGCCTGCGCTCCATCGTGTTCGAGGAGCCCGAGGAGCTCGAGGCTCGCATGAAGGCGATCGAGCGCGTCTTCGGCGAGTACGAGCAGGCCAAGCGCGACCTCTCCGGCGGCAACCTCCGCCTGGTGGTCAGCATCGCCAAGAAGTATCGCAACCGCGGACTCCCCTTCCTGGACATCATCCAGGAGGGCAACACCGGCCTGATGCGCGCCGTGGACAAGTACGAATACCAGCGCGGCTACAAGTTCAGCACCTACGCGACCTGGTGGATCCGCCAGGCGATCACCCGCGCCATCGCGGACCACGCGCGGACGATCCGCGTTCCGGTGCACATGATCGAGACCATGAGCAAGCTGCGCAACATCCAGAAGCACCTGCTGCAGGAGCTGGGGCGCGAGCCCACCGGCGAGGAGATCGCGGCCAAGGCCAAGATGCCCGCGGAGGAAGTGCGCCGCGTGATGAAGATCAGCCGCCATCCGATCTCGCTCGACCGCCCCGTGGGCGAGAGCGAGGACAGCCACTTCGGCGACTTCATCGAGGACGAGCGGCAGTCGAGCCCGTCCGAGGCGGCCAGCAACGAGCTGCTGCGCCAGCGCATCAACGACGTGCTCAAGACCCTCACCTACCGAGAGCGAGAAATTCTGAAGCTGCGCTACGGCATCGGCGACGGATACACCTACACCCTCGAGGAAGTGGGACGCATCTTCAAGGTCACCCGCGAGCGCGTGCGCCAAGTCGAGAGCAAGGCCCTGAAGAAGCTGCAGCATCCGGTGCGGAGCCAGCGGCTCTCCAGCTTCCTGGTTTCTCAGGATGACGGGGACGACGCCGGCGACGGCGAAGTGCTCGACACCGGCGAGGATGTGCCCGACGACTCCGAGGATTGACGGACATGGCCCTGCCCGCTTGGGCAAGGCCCTTCGGAAGGTTGTTTTTCAGCGGCAGGCAAGCCCAAAGGCGGCTGAGTACACTTTGCCCTCTTGCGGATGTGGCGAAATTGGCAGACGCGCAAGATTCAGGTTCTTGTGGGGTCACACCCATGGAGGTTCGATTCCTCTCATCCGCATTCCCGAAGCCCGGTCCTTGGCCGGGCTTCCGGTGTTTTTGAGGGGCGTGACCGCGGTGTGTTTGCGGCGCCTCGCCACGGCCCTACCCTTGCCCTGTGATCTATCTGGATAACAACGCGACCACCATGCCGCTGCCAGCGGTCGTGGAGTCGATGCGCGAGGCGCTGGAGGAGAACTGGGGCAATCCCAGCAGCGTCCACCGTCTGGGCCAAGCCGCGCGGTCGCTGATCGAGCGGGCCCGCGAAGTCGTCGCCCGGCTGATTGACTGTTCGGATCGTGAACTGATCTTCACCTCCGGGGGCACCGAGTCCGTGGCGCTGGCCTTGCACGGGGTGCTGGAGGCGCACCCCAAGAAGAGCGCGATCGTCACCAGCCGGCTTGAGCATGCTGCGGTCCGAAACCTGGCGGAACGCCTGGAGTCCGAGGGCCGATGCAAGGTCCATTGGATCCAGCATTCCGGCACGGGCGCCGTCGATCTCGATCACCTGCGCGATGTATTGACAAAGCATGCCAAGGAGCTCGCGCTGGTGTCTCTCATGTCCGCCAACAACGAGACCGGCGTCCTCCTTCCCGCGGGCGAGGTCGGAGCCTTGTGCCGGGAGCATGGAATTCTCTTCCACACCGACGCGACCCAATCCGCCGGACGGGTTCCCTTCGATGTGTCCTTGTCGAGCGCGGACCTGGCCACCTTTTCCGCGCACAAAATGCATGGACCCAAGGGGGCCGGAGCCCTGTTCGTCCGCCGCGGCGTCGGTCTGTCACCCCAGGTGGTGGGCGGACCGCAGGAACGCGATCGTCGCGGCGGAACCGAAAATGTTCCGGGGATCGCCGGCTTCGCTGCCGCCGCCGAGGCATCCATGGCGTGGCTCCTCTCCGCGGACCGGCTCGCCATGGAGTTGATGAAAAATGAATTTGAGAAATCGATTCGATCCGCTCTGCCGGACGCCGTGGTCAACGGCGCCGCAGCTCCACGACTCTGGAACACCAGCAACATCGCATTTCCCCAGCTCGAGGCGGAGGCGATTCTGCTGGCGCTTTCCGACCGGGGGGTCTGCGCCAGCGCCGGCGCCGCGTGCAGTTCCGGGTCACTCGACCCCTCGCCGGTGCTGCTGGCCATGGGCGTGCCGCCGCTGCTCGCCCACGGCAGCATCCGCTTCAGCCTCTCGCGATTCACGACCCGCGAGGAACTGGCTGAAGCCGCCGCCATCGTCAGCTCCTGCGTGAAGAAGCTCCATGCCAGCACGGGCGCCGCGGTCAGAGCCCGGCGCTGAGCGCTCCACAGCCCAAAGTTCTATCAGTGGAAGAGCGCGGCGAGCACTTCGGTCGAGGGAATCTCGAAGGGACGAAAGCGCTCGGTGGCCCCCTTCTCCTCGCTGAAGATCAAGGCGCGGTCGGCCCCAAGGCGCGAGGCCGTGGGCATGTCCATCAGGTAGCTCGAGTCCACGGCGCTCATCTGCATCAGGATGCGGCTGTCGAACTCGCGCAGCGCGTTGCGGTCGATGCAGCGCTGCAGGCTCGGCGCCGTGTCGGCCCACGCCACCACATGAACGCCGACGCTGGGGCCGTCGCGCAGGATTCCTCCGAAGACCTTGTCCGGCTTGGGCGGGCCGTCCGTGGAGACGGAAAAATCGTCCTCGTCCCTGCGGAGAGTGCGGAATCGCTGCAGTCCGTGGATCATCAGCAGGATCGGCGGCTGATCCTGCCGGCCCTCCGCGACGCGCCGGGCGACTTCGACACCCAGCTGGATGATGGCGGCGTCGGTGTCGCGGTAGCCGGGAAGCTCGGCCTTCAGCTTGAGCGTCTCGACGGCGGCCTGCAGCGCGCCCGTCGTGAGTGAATCGGGTGTGGTGCCGTCGAGCAGCACGACCCGCCCGGGCAAGGTTCGGGTCGCCGCCGCGAAACTGGCCAGCGCCGCCACACTCAAGCCCGTGGCGACGTCCTCGCGCTGGCCGACGACGATGAGATTCGCCCCCGACTGCCGGCGGAACGTGACCGAGCTGGCGTTGCGGATCGCCACCGGATTCCCGACGAAGAACTGCAGCGCGGGCACGCCCGACGCAGGCGGCTTGGCAATCAGCTCCTTGAGCGGCTGGCACTGTTCGATGCGGGCCGATGCGGTTCCGTCGAAGACGATCATCTTGCGGTCGGCAACGCCGCGGGTGCGGGCGGCTGTGGCCAGATCGCGCACCCGTTCGTCGCGCTGGACATCGGTGAGCCACACCACCTGGAAGGGACTGTTGCCTTCGATCAATCCGCCCGCGTCGTTGTAGATCGCCTCGCCCGGCCTCGAAAGCAGGCGCGCCGCGGTGTTGTCATCGGAGAGGATCATGGCCGAGTCGGCTTCGTTGCATTGCAGCGCGATGCGGATGCCCATCTGCCCCATCGTGGTGCGCGGCAGCGCGTAGGTGCCGCCCAGGGTCTGCGAGCCCAGGATCACGTGCATGCCGAAGGCGCGGCCCTGGCGGACCAGGCGGTCCAGCAGCAGCGAGGCGTCCTGGGCCACCTTGTCCTCCTCCACGAAAAGCTCCTGGAACTCGTCGACGATCAGCAGCGTGCGCGGCATCGGATCGGGCTTGCCCAGCAGCCGCCACGCGGCGAGATCCTGCACGCCCGCCATGCGGAAGAGGTCGCCGCGGCGCTTGAGCTCGGCGTCGAGACCCTGCAGCACGCTCAGGCCGAACTCGCGGTCGCTTTCCACCGCCACCGCCCGTGCATGGGGCAGCCCGTTGGTCGCGTAGGCTTTGAACTCGACTCCCTTCTTGAAGTCGATCAGCCAGAGCTCGACCTCGTCGGGCGAATACCAGAGCGCCACATTGGTGATGAGGGCGTGCAGCAACGTGCTTTTGCCGGAGCCGGTCTTGCCGGCGAGCAGCACATGCTGTCGCGTGCCCTCGCCGATCTCCACGTACTGCAACTTGTTGGCGCCGCTGCGGCCCACCGGCACGCGCAGCATCTTGGCGCTGGAGGAGCTCCAGCGCTGCTCCTTGCCGGGCTCGATGGCCTGGAAGGGAACTTCGACGCGTGAGCCCGCCTTCGCCGCGCGTCCGACGCTTTTCAGCACCGTCTGCAGCAGCGCGGCTGCCGGCATGGTGGCGGGGATAAAGGGAACGTCCTCGAGCCCGGGTGCGTCGACCACAAAGCGATCCTGCTTCCACTGAATGCGCTGGCAGCGCTGCAGCAGCTCCTCCTCCTTGATCTGGGCGGGAAGCGGCTGGGCGGGATCGCGCAGCAGCAGGAAGTGGATGCCGCAGCGCGCCCCGGACTGCAGCAGGCTGGCGAAGCGCTTGCTGCCGGCATCGCTCAGGCCCGCGGGAAAGTCGGCGAAGACGATCACGCGCAGCGGCTCGGCCAGCTCACCCGCCTGCAGGTTGTAGTCCGCGATCGTGTCGAATTCGTCGCGCAGGTACTTCTGGATCACGGTTTCGACGTGCTCGGTCAGGTCGGTCAGCTTCTGCTCGATGTGGCGCGGCTCGCTCCAGATGCGCTCCCCCACCAGCGACTCCATTTCGTCGGCCAGGTGCATGAAACCGGCGAAGCTCTGGCCCAGACCGACGGGGTCGAAGAAGTAGAAGCGCACCTTGCCGGGGGGCGCCTGCGTGAGCAATCGCAGCGCCGCGCTCTGGATCATCTCCAGCCCCTTGTCGCGACCTGAAAGCGGGGTCTCCACCAGGAGCGAAGGCGCCTCGGGCAGAGGGCGGAAGGCGGGTATCTCCCATGAGGGCGGCGCGTCCGCCGACGGACTCCAGGCGCAATCAGGCTCGGCGGGCATGCCGTCGGCAACCGACGCGAGGTCGAGCTTCAACCGGCCGAACGCCAGGCCCTCCGAGATGTGCCCGGGCAGATTGTCCTCGCGAGCCGACGCCTGCCAATCCGCCATCAGCGACTTGCCCTTCTCCTCCATGACCGCAGTCCAATCCTTGAAGGCATCCCGCTGCTTCAGCCATGCGGCACTGCGCTGCGCCGCGTGAGTCTGCTCGATCGCGTCCAGTTCCGCCCGGTTCTCGGCGGTCTTTTTCTTTTCCGCCGAAGCCGCGCTTTTCTCGACCTTTTCGTACGACGCGCGGGCGGCCTGCGCCACGGCCTCGATCTCCTGGAGACGCTTCGCCTTGCGGGCCCCGACCGTGGCGAGCTGCTCGTCGCGCTGCCGACGCGCCTGGTGCAGCGCCGTGCGGCTCTTCTCCTGCAGATCCTCGATGATGGGCTTCCACTTCTCCTTCGCGGCCTTCACTTCGCGGTCACGGGTGGCGACCGCGGCGGCCGTCGCGGCGCGGCGCTGATCGGCCGCAAGCTTCAAGGCGGCCTCGCCGGCCGCAGCGCCCATCTGCTCGGCGATCGAGATCGGAATCCAGGCGCGACGAACCTGCGTGCGCGCCATGAACCAGAGGGCGCTGATGCCGACCAAGCTCAGCACCACGCCCGCGCCGAGCGCCCCCAGCAAGGGCAGGCCGCGCACGCCCGCCATGGCCGCGACTCCCGTCAGGGTTCCGGTGAGAAGGATCGAGGGAACCAGGAGGATCGGTCCGCGCAGCAGCCCGGGAATCTTCAGCTTGCGAAAGCGCTCGACCGCATCCATGGCGATCCCGGCCTGGGTGGTGAGGATCCCTTCGCACGCCTTGGGCGAAAAATTCAAGTCGACCGGGTGCGGCGGCGGGCGGGTCTGGCGAAATCGCCTCAATTGCACCAGGGCCGCGGCGAGTGATTCCTTCAGCGTGGTCTGCAGGTGGACGATGCGGCTGCGGGTCTCCTCGAATTCGACGCGCGGGGCCGCCTCCCCGGTTTCCAGCACGCTTTCGGCGAGCCAGATGGCCTCCTCCATGTGCTGCTTGCTGGAATGCTGATTCTCGCGGAGATTGTTCTTGATCTCCTCGGCGCGGACTCGAGCCCCATCCTCGATGTTCTTGAGCTCCTGATCGGCCTCCGCGCCGGCGACGCGCAGACCCTCCTCGCGGATCTTCTCGCATTCGTCGGCGCGCTGCTGCCGCTCCTGCTCGATGCGGTTCAGCTCAATCTGGTGGCGCGACAGCTCCGCCTCGCGCAGCTTCAGCATTTTCTCGCGCGATCCCGCCAGCGACTGGGCGTACTCATGGCAAGCCTTGCGCAGCAGCGTCCAGCGCCTTCCGCACTCCTTCAGGGGATCGGGATGCTCGATGTCCGGTGGTGCGTCGATCACTGCGGTCTATCGTACAAGTGGATTCGTTCCCGACCCGGCCGGCGCTACTGGAGCGCGTTGGGATCGTTGCAATCGCTGCGGATCCGGGCGATCAGATCGCGCATGACTTCCATGGCCTGGATGGCGGACTTGCCGCTGGCCTCCAGGGGCACAACGTATTTCTTTTCCAGCGTTTGCGAGGCCTGGTCCTTCCACTGGCTCTCGGATTCCGACCATTTGATGCGGAATTCCTTCAAGGCGCCGTAGAGTCGCTGCCGTCCGCCCTCGACGCTCATGAGGGGCGCTCCTCTTCCTTCGTCGTCTCGTTCGCGCCCTCATCAACGGATGCGGGCGCCTCGCCGGCGCCGCGCCGCATGCTGGTAGTCTTCTCGCTCTGCGCGATCTCATCCTCGAGCAGCTTGGTCAGATCGGGCGGCTCGCCGCGGACGTAGCGCTCGATCGACACCGCCATCTTGCCCAGCGCGACGATGGCCGCGGGCAGGTCGCGATCGTGCATCGCGGAGACCGCGGAGGTGCCCCCCTTGTAGAGCGCCTGCTCGCGGGGGAAGGCCTGGGCCCAGGTCCGGGTGCGGGCGGCGCGCTTCTCGGCATCTTCGAGCATCGCCTTCACCTTGGCCAGCGTCTTGCGCTCGTCCACGGTGCTGGGCTTGGAGTCCTTGCTGCTGACCACCGTCTCCTTGCGAAAGAGGGCGCTGCGGGCGTTGTTCAGGTCCTCGCGCAGGCGGTTGATGCGGTTGCGCCAATAGTTGACGCGGTCGTTCTGCAGCCAGGTCACCATGCGATCGACCTCGGTGTCGGCCTCGGAGAGCGCCAAGCCCACCTCCTCGCGGCAGCGGATGAAGGCGGCGCGGGTCCGCTCGAGCACGTCGATCGACTGGAGATTGGCCTGCTGCGGATCCATGGAGAGTCTCGGCGGTGCGGCGCCGTCAGCGCTGGTTCAGGTATTCCTCGATGCGCTCCGCCTTGCGGACCAGGAACGGGATGTGCGTGTCGCAGGCCTTGACAAACTTCTGCAGTGCCCGCATGGTCTGCTCGAACTCCTCGGAGAACTTCACCTGCTCCTGGTCGCGCCAAGTCTGCTGCAGTCCGCCCAGCGAGGCCCCGACGCGCGACATCTGAGTCTGCACGTCACTATTGAATTTCTTCAGGTCGGCGGCGAATCGACGGAGCTCGTTGGGATCGACAATTGCTTTGGCCATGGGTCACCTCTGGGCCAAGTGTACGCTTGGAGCGCCCATGGAAACGCGGAATTTGATCGACGGTCAGTGGAGGGAGTCCGTTTCGGGGCGGCGCTTCGAGGTCCGCAACCCCGCCACCGACGAGGTCATCGCCGCGGTGCCGATGTGTGGCGCGGCCGAGGCGCGGGCGGCGCTGGATTCCGCCTTTGCGTTCCAGCCCGAGTGGGAGGCCGAAGCGCCGGATCATCGCGCCGGCATCCTGGAGAGGACCGCGGCGCTGATGGCTGCCAAGCTGGATTCACTGGCCAACATCATCACTCTGGAATGCGGCAAGCCGCTGGCCGAGGCCCGCCTTGAAGTGCAGTACGCCGCGGATTATTTCTCCAGCGCCGCCCACGAAATCCGCATGCTCCGCGATGTCGAAGCGCCCCTGAAGCGGCCCGGCGTTCGCGGGGTCGTGCGGATGAGGGGCATCGGAGTCTGCGCTGCGATCACCCCCTGGAACTTTCCGCTGGCGATGCTGGCGCGCAAGGCGGCCCCCGCCCTGGCGGCCGGCTGCGTCCAACTGGCCAAACCCGCCGAGGAAACTCCGCTCTCCTCCTTTGCCCTGGCTGAGATTCTGCTTGAGAGCGAGCTGCCGCCGCGCTGCCTGCACGTGCTCACCGGCGAGCCGCGCGAGATCGCCGCGGCCTGGCTCGAGGATGGCCGTGTCCGCAAGCTCAGTTTCACCGGCAGCACCGAAACCGGGAGGATTCTTCTTGAGCAATCCGCCAAGCAACTGGTCCGCTGCTCGATGGAGCTCGGTGGTCACGCGGCCTTCCTGGTGCTCGAGGACGCCGATCTGGACTTGGCCGTGCAGGGCGCCGTGCAAGCCAAGTTCCGCAACGCGGGCCAGACCTGCATCTGTCCGAACCGTTTCCTGGTGCATCACTCCATCGCCGGCGAGTTCGGCCGGCGCGTCGCGCTCGCCGCAGCAAGCCTGAAGGTCGCCCCGGGCATGGAGGAGGGTTCACAGATCGGACCGCTCATCAACGAAGCGGCCGTGGCCAAGGTCCGCTCCCATGTGGCGGACGCGATGGCTCGCGGCGGCAAGATCCTGTGCGGCGGAAAGACCGCGAAACTTCCCGACCGCCCCGATCGCTTTTTCCAGCCCACGGTGATCGCCGAATGCAATCCGGACATGCTCTGCTACCGCGAGGAGACCTTCGGCCCCGTGGTACCAATCATGGGCGTCGGTTCACCGAATGAGGCGATCGAGGTCGCGAATTCCAGCCCCTGGGGTCTTGCGGGCTATGTCTTCGGCGCTTCCGACACCGCGCGCCACGTCGCTGAGCAATTGCAGTGCGGCGTGATCGGCGTCAACGAAGCGGCACCCAGCAACGCCCGCGCTCCCTTCGGCGGTGTGAAGTGGAGCGGATTCGGCCGCGAAGGCGGCGTCTGGGGCCTGATGGAATATGTCGCCACGCAATATCTGGCGATTCGATCGCGGGAATAGGCGGCTCCGTCGAGAACCGCCTATTCCCCGCGTGCGCGTCAATCGTCGTCGTCGCTCTCGGCTTCATCCTTCAGCTTCACGGGAGTGCCGGCGGGATTGGCCAGGCGCTTGGCCATGACCGTCTTGCGGATCTCGTCCAGAAGCGTCAGGTTCTCCCGCAGGAAGAGCTTGGCGCCTTCGCGGCCCTGGCCCAAACGGGTCGGTCCGTAGCTGAACCACGAGCCGCTCTTCTCCACCACGCCCTCGTTCACCGCCATGTCCAGCACGTCGCCCGAGGTCGAGATGCCCTCGTCGAACATGATGTCAAACTCCGCCTCGCGGAATGGCGGGGCCATCTTGTTCTTGACCACCTTGGTCTTCACCCGGTTGCCGACGATGCGATCGCCTTCCTTGATCTGGCCGATCCGGCGAATGTCGATGCGGACCGAGGCGTAGAACTTGAGCGCGCGGCCGCCGGTCGTCGTCTCGGGACTGCCGAACATGACGCCGATTTTTTCGCGGAGCTGGTTGATGAACACCACGACGCAATCGCTCTTGGATATGGCGCCGGTCAGCTTGCGAAGAGCCTGGCTCATCAGGCGGGCCTGGAGCCCCATGTGGCTGTCGCCCATTTCGCCTTCAATCTCGGCCCGCGGAATCAGCGCCGCGACCGAGTCGATCACCACCATGTTGACGGCGTTGGAGCGGACCAGCATTTCGCAGATTTCCAGCGCCTGCTCGCCCGTGTCCGGTTGCGAAACGAGAATTTCATCCAGATTCACGCCGATGCGCTTCGCCCATGAGGGATCCAGCGCATGCTCGGCGTCGATGAACGCGGCCACGCCCCCTTCGCGCTGCGTGTTGGCGATGGCTGTGAGCGCCAGCGTGGTCTTTCCGCTGGACTCCGGCCCGAAGATCTCGACCACGCGTCCGCGCGGCAGTCCGCGTCCGCCCAGGGCGAGATCCAGGCTCAGCGCGCCGGTGGAGATGCCCTGGATCGGCGCAGGAAGATTGCCGTCGAGGCGCATGATGCTTCCCTTGCCATAGGCCTTCTCGATCTGGCCCATCGCCTGATCGATGGCTTTAAATCGGGCCTTCTGATCGCTGGATTCCTTGGCGCTCTCCTTGGCCGTGGAAGCCTTGTCGGACTTGGGTTCGGACTTCGACTCGATGACTTGCTTGGACATGCCTGGCCTTTCCGTTGCGCTGGCTCCGCCAATCGCTGCGGCGGGTTTCGCTGCTTGACGATTTGTAGCGGACTCGGGGCTCGACGCCACGGCCGCGCCTGGATTTCCTGACGAGATTCTCGAATTCCCCGTACCGGCGGCCGTGGCCGCGCGCGGATCCGACTTCGCGTCCTTGCCCGATCCGTTCATGACTCCGCCCTTTGCATCCGCTGCGACTGTGTTTGCTGAAACCATTGTGTCACCTTCCTTGGTCATTGTTTCTTTTTGAGAAACGAGTTTGAAACCGCCTGAACATTGATTTTCCCTCGCATCTGACCTGCTCCAATGCAGAATCATCTGTTCGGTATCTGATAGGTACCTGAATCCAATCGGCTCGTCAACCCTTTGTTCGGTAATTTTTAGGGTTGAATTCTTGCGTGAAATCTACCCCCCATTCAGTCGATTTCGAAAATGGCGGCCCTTTTTCCCTTAAGTCACAAAATTCGGCGTGGGCGGGCGGTAATCGGTCAGGTCGATGGTCTTGAACCACTCGATGGTGCGACGCAATCCATCATCCAGGGAAACCTTGGGCTCCCAACCGAGCGCCTTTTTTGCCAGCGAAATGTCCGGCTGCCGACGCGATGGATCGTCCGCGGGAAGCGGCCGGCCGGTGACGATCTTGGATTTCGTTCCCGTGATGGCGACGATTTTTTCCGCCAGCTGCTTCACCGTGAACTCGTTGGCGTTGCCCAGGTTCACCGGACCCGTGCATGCATCCGGCGCGTCCATCAGCTTCATCAGGCCCTCCACCAAGTCGTCGACATAGCAGAAGCTGCGGCTCTGGCTGCCATCACCGAAGAGTGTGATGTCCTGCCCCGCCACCGCCTGACGGATGAAGTTGCTCACCACGCGGCCGTCGAAGGGATGGATGCGCGGCCCGTAGGTGTTGAAGATGCGCGCCACGCGGATGGGCACCTTGTTGATCCGGTGGTAGTCGAAGAAGAGCGTCTCGGCGGCGCGCTTGCCCTCGTCGTAGCAGGCGCGCGGCCCGATCGGATTGACGTGTCCCCAATAGGTCTCCACCTGCGGATGGACCTTGGGATCGCCGTAGACCTCGCTGGTGCTCGCCTGCAGCACGCGTGCCCGCACGCGCCGGGCGAGGCCGAGCACATTCAGCGCCCCCATCACGCTGGTCTTGAGCGTCTTGATGGGGTTGTACTGGTAGTGGCCGGGCGCCGCGGGACAGGCCAGGTTGTAGATCTGATCCACCTCAAACTGGACGGGATTGGTCACGTCGGCGCGGACCAGCTCGAAATTGGTCTTGCCGATCAGGTGCTCGACGTTGCCCCGGTGACTGGTGAAGAAGTTGTCCAGGCAGATGACCTCGTGGCCCGCCTTGACCAGGCGGTCGCACAGGTGCGAACCGAGAAATCCCGCGCCACCTGTGACCAGAATTCGTTTTCGCATGGAGTAAATGTAGCGAAACCCCTCCAAAACTGCTCGACGGAACGGATCCGGGCGGGGAGGATGCCCTCGTGGAACGGCTCTCCTCCAGCTCAACGCTCGAAGCGGCTCAGTCGAGTCCGCGCGTGGCCCTTGGAGCGATGACCGGCACGAGCCTCGACGCGCTCGACCTGGCGCTGGTGGAGATCAAGGACCGCGGACTCTGCTCGCACGCCTCGCTGCTGCACCACCAGACCTTCGACCTGGGCCCGCTGCGACCGCGGCTGCGCGCCGCCTCGCTGGGCAAGTCGTTTTCAGCGGGCGACTTCCTGCGACTGGCCCTGGACTTTGGAAATTTCCACGCCGCCTGCGCCACGGAGTTGCTCAAGAATTACAACCGCAGCGCCGGAACCACCGTCTCGGTCAAGGTGGCGGGCCTGCATGGGCAGACCATTTTCCACGCGCCGCCACTCTCGTGGCAGATCATCAATCCCTATCCGGTGGCGCGGGCTCTGGGCTGTCCGGTTGCCAGCGACCTGCGCGGCGCCGACCTGGCCGCGGGCGGACAGGGCGCGCCCATCACCCCTCTGGCCGACTGGATCCTGTTCCGTGGGCATCGCCCGCGGACCATCGTCAACCTGGGCGGTTTCTGCAACATCACCTGGCTGCCCTCGAGCGTGGACGACCCCGCCAAGATCAGCGGCTGCGACGTCTGCCCCTGCAATCACATCCTCGACCACGCCGCCAAGCTGGCTCTGGACATTGACTTCGATCCTGAAGGAAGCAACGCCGCCAAGGGCAGCGTCCACCCCGCGGCCGAGAGCGCCCTGACCCAGTCTCTGAAGAAATTGACGGCCCAGAACCGCTCCCTCGGCAGCGGCGACGAGGGCTTCGAATGGGTCAATCAATGGGCTTCTCAGCTGACCTCGTGCGACCTGCTGGCGACCGCGGTGAACGCCCTGGCGCGGGCGATCGCCACGTCGATCACCTCCAGCGCCACGCCGTCGCAGGAGGTGCTGCTGGCCGGAGGCGGGGCGCTCAATGCCACGCTGGCACAAAAAATCGCTGAGTTCGTCAACCAGCCGGTCTACAACACGCAGGTCGCCGCGGCGATCCATGTCTCCGCGCGGGAGTCGGTGGCGATGGCGGTGCTGGCCGCGCTGGCGTGGGACGGTTATCCAACCACGCTCTCCAGCGTCACACATCGCGGCGCATCCAATTGCCGCGACGGACTCTGGTGCCTGCCCAGAGACGAAACACAATCTTAACCAAATCAAAATCGGCACCAAGCCCAAGGAGTTCTAACTTCGAGCCATGGAACAGCATTCAGTCCTGATCGTCGAGGATGAGAAGGAAATCGCGGAGCTGATCGAGCTGCACCTCAAGCGCGCCGGGATCCGGACCGCCATCGCGCGCTCGGGCCGCGCCGCCCTGGAGTCGGTCAAGAAGTCCCCTCCCGACGCCCTCGTGCTCGACCTGATGCTTCCCGATGTGGACGGCCTGGAAGTCTGCCGGCGCCTTCGCCAGACGCACGACCAGCGCACGATGCCGATCATCATGGTGACGGCCAAGGGCGAGGAGAGCGAGATCGTCACGGGCATCGAGCTCGGCGCCGACGACTACATCACCAAGCCCTTCAGCCCCAAGGTGCTGGTGGCCCGCGTGCAGAGCGCGCTGCGACGCACGCGCATGTCCGCCCCGGTCGACACCGACCGCATGTCGCTGCTGGGCGGCGACCTGGTGATCGACTCCGGCCGCCACGTTGTGCTGCTGGGCGGCAAGACGGTGGACCTCACCCTGACCGAGTACGGCATCCTGCAGTTCCTGGCCAAGCGGCCTGGATTCGTCCGGACGCGCGATCAGATCATCGCCGCGGTGCACGGCCGGGACATCGTGCTCTCCAACCGCACCGTGGACGTCCACATCACCGCCCTGCGCCGCAAGATGGGCGCGGTGGGCGACCTGATCGAGACGGTCCGCGGTGTCGGGTATCGTTTCAGCGAGAGCCGCGAAGCTCTCGCTGAATGAAACCCATCGCCTCCTCCGCACTCGGCTGGTTCGCAACGGCGCTGATCGCGATCGGCGCCTGGGCCGCCTTCGCGCCGGAGACCGCCGCGGTGATCGCCATCGCCGCCGTGCTGCTGGCCGGAATCCAGCAGATGCGCCTTGCCGCCGACGTGGAGCGGCTCAACGACGCCCTGCGCCGCGCCCGCACCGGCGCCGCCGCAACCAGCTTTCCGATCTTTCGCCGGCCGCTTCTTTCGCAGCTCTCGCAGCAATGCGCCTCGGTCTCCGAGCAGCACGACCGCGCCCGGCGCGACCTGGAGAGCGAGCGTCTGCAGCGCCAGCTCTTCGAGCAGTCGATGCGCGACGGTCTGGTGGTGCTGGACGCCCAGCAGCGCGTCCTCTCCGCCAACGCCGCGGCGGCGCGCCTGCTGGGCTTCGACGCCGCCACCGCGCCGGGACGCCTCTTCCAGGAACTCGGCCGCATTCCCGAGGTCAACGCCATGCTCGAGGCCAGCTACCGCGACGGCGAGCGGCGGCATGGCCTGATGGAGCCCTCCACGTCGCCGGGCTCGATCGTGGATGCCGCCGTCGAGACGCTGCGCGACGAGTGGCAACAACCGGTCGGCGCGCTGCTGCTGGTGGCGGACGTCACCTCGGAGCAGCGCCTGGAGCGGATGCGCAGCGATTTTGCGGCCAATGTGAGCCACGAGCTGCGCACGCCGATCACCAACATCAAGGGCTACATCGAGACGATCCAGCAGATCGGATTCGCCGACGAGGGGCAGGTGCACCGCTTCCTGGAGATCGTCGAGCGCAACGCCTCGCGGCTGGCGGCGCTGGTGGAGGATCTGCTCTCCATCTCGTTCCTGGAGTCCCCCAACACCCGGGAGCGCATCACCATGGCGAGCACCCCGGTGAACCAGCTCATCGACTGGGTCGACGCCGAGCTCGGCCTGGCCGCCGAGGCCCGCGGCGTCACGCTCAAGCGCGACCTCCAACCCGGCCTGCGCCTGCACGCCAACGCGCTGCTGATCGAACAGGCGATCGGCAACCTGGTCAGCAACGCCATCCGCTACGCGCCGCGCGGATCGGCAATCGAGATCACCGCCCGCGCGAGCGACGAGGAGGGCGGAGGCATGGCGCGGATCACCGTTGTGGACCAGGGCCCGGGCATTCACGAGAAGCACCTGCCGAGATTGTTCGAGCGCTTCTACCGCGTGGACACGGCGCGGAGCCGCGACGAGGGAGGCACCGGCCTGGGACTGGCGATCGTGAAGCACATCGCCATGGTGCATGGCGGCGAAGTCTCCGTGGAAAGCGCGATCGGCCGCGGCAGCCGCTTCTGCCTCGCCATTCCAGTCGCGAAAACGTGAGTCCCCATGAAATCAGACAAATTGCCCAATTCCAACGACCTTCTTAACCAAACCTGAACGAAGTCCGGCGACTCTACTCCCGCGTCGAAGATCCAACACCCCACCTGCCCCAAGGATTACCCATGAGACTCCCAGCTTCGCTCGCCCTCTCCTTCCTGGCCCTTCCCCTGGCGCTGGCCGCCGCGCTGCAAACCGCGGATGCGGACCTCTCCAAGCTGACCGGCTCGATCAAGGTGGACGGCTCCTCGACCGTTTATCCGATCACCGAGGCGGTGGCCGAGGATTTCCAGGCAAGGGCCCCTAAGTCGCGGCCCACCGTGGGCATCAGCGGCACCGGCGGCGGCTTCAAGCGATTCTGCGCGGGCGAGACCGACATCTCCAATGCGAGCCGGCCGATCACCCAATCGGAAGTGGAGATGGCCAAGAACAACAAGATCGACTTCATCGAGATCCCGGTCGCCTTCGACGGCCTTTCGATCGTGGTCAATCCCGCCAACACCTGGGTCACGGAGCTCAAGGTCGACCAGATCAAGAAGATCTTCACTGCCGACAATCCCGCCAAGAAATGGTCCGACCTGAATCCCGCCTGGCCCGCCGAGACGATCAAGGTGTTCAGTCCCGGCACCGACAGCGGAACCTTCGACTATTTCAAGGAGGCGACGGTCGGCAAGGAGGGCAAGATCCGCTCCGATCTCTCGGTGAGCGAGGATGACAACGTGCTGGTGACCGGCGTCGCCGGCGACAAGAACGCGATCGGCTACTTCGGCTTCGCCTACTACAGCGAGAACCAGAGCAAGCTCAAGCTGGTGCCCGTCGACGGCGGCAAGGGAGCGGTCACGCCCAATGCCAAGACCATCGAGGATGGAACCTACACCCCGTTCAGCCGCCCGCTCTTCATCTATGTCAACGCAAAATCCGCCCAGCGGCCGGAGATCGCGGCCTTCGTCGACTTCTATGTCGCCAACACCGCCAAGCTTTCCAAGCAGGTCGGCTACACGCCGCTGCCAACGGCCATCACCGACCGCGCCGCGGCGAACTGGAAGGCGCGCAAGCCGGGAACCCAGTACCTCGACGCGGGCGGCAACAAGGTGCAGGGACCGATCTTGAGCGTCTACAAATAATCCGCCGATCTTGATGAACGCACTCTCCGCCCAAGCCGCCTCCTCCGCGGCCGCCCTCGCGCGGCGCGGCACGCCGCGCTCCACGCTGGTGCGCAACCTCTGGGAGAGGGCGATTCGCGGAGTGCTGGGGGTGACCGCGATCATCAGCGTTGCGATCACGGTGGGCATCATCGCCATCCTGCTGCGCGAGACCGTCGCCTTCATCCAGCTGCCCGAGATCGAGCTGACGGATTTCCTCTTCGGGACGACCTGGAGTCCGCTGCTGGGCGCCGAGAAGCATTTCGGCATCTGGCCGCTGATCTGCGGCACCTTCCTGGTCGCCGCGGTCGCCGCCGTCACCGCCATTCCGCTGGGCTTGATCACCGCGATCTACATGAGCGAGTACGCCACGCCGCGAAGTCGCGCCATCCTGAAGCCCGTCATCGAGATCCTGGCCGGCGTGCCCACCGTGGTCTACGGCTTTTTCGCGCTGCTGGTGATCACGCCGGCGCTGCAGAGCGCCTGCAATTTTCTTTTTGGCACGCAGGTCTTCTCCGGCTACAACGCCGGCGCTGCGGGCATCGCGGTGGGCATCATGATCCTGCCCATCGTGGCCTCGATGAGTGAGGACGCCATGCAGTCGGTGCCGCGTTCGCTGCGCGAGGGGGCCTATGCCCTGGGCAGCACCAAGTTCGACGTGAGCATGAAGGTGGTGACGCCGGCGGCGCTGAGCGGCATCATGGCCAGCTGCTTCCTGGCGATCACGCGTGCCATCGGCGAGACCATGGTGGTGGCGCTGGCCGCGGGCGGGCTGGCCCACATGACGCTCAACCCCGCGGACCAGGTGCAGACCATGACGGCATACATGGTGCAGATCTTTTTGGGCGACGCTCCGGCCTTCGGCGTGGAAAACCTCTCCAGCTACGCAGTGGCGATGGTGCTGTTTACGCTCACGCTCGTGCTGTCCATCGCGGGCAACCTGCTGCTGAAGCGCTTCCGCGAGGCCTACGAATGAACGCCGCGGCACCGCACACTTCGCTCCGCGCCCGGCGCGTCTTCAAGAATCGCGCGTTTCTGGCGCTCTGCCTGGCCAGCACCACGCTGGCCATTGTGATCCTGGCCATCCTGATCCTCTCGATCGTGATGCAGGGGTCGCACTTTCTTTTCAACAGCGAGGCCGCGGGCGCCGTCTTCGGCCACGGCGACCTCACGCAACTCACCCGCATCGTGCGCTGGGAATTTCTCACCAACTTCGCCAGCCGCCGGCCGGAGAACGCCGGCATCTATGCGGCGATCATCGGCACGGTGTGGGTCTGCGGCATCTGCGCGGCGCTCACCCTGCCGCTGGGCATCGGCACGGCGATCTATCTGGAGGAGTTCGCACCCAAGAACCGCTGGACCGCGCTGATCGACTTCAACATCCGCAACCTCGCGGGCGTGCCGAGCATCGTCTACGGCATTCTGGGTCTGACCGCCTTCACGCGCATGTTCGGCCTCTTCGGCAGCGACCGCAACGCCGCATGGAGCTTCGGCCCAGCCGACGCGTGGTGGCATTTCCAATTGCCCTTCGGCCAGGGGCTGCTCGCGGGCGGATTGACGCTGATGCTGGTGGTGCTGCCGATCGTGATCATCTCCAGCCGCGAGGCGCTGCGCGCCGTGCCCTCGAGCCTGCGGCAGGCGAGCCTGGCCATCGGCGCCACGCCCTGGCAGACGGTTTCGCGCATCACCTTGCCCGCGGCATTGCCCAGCATTCTGACCGGCGCCATCCTGGCCATGAGCCGCGCCGTCGGCGAGGCCGCCCCGCTGCTGGTGCTGGGCATCCCGGTGTTCATCGCCAGCACACCGGATAACCTCACCGATAGTTTCACCGTGCTTCCCTTTCAAATCTTCAACTGGGCGGGTCGGCCGCAGGAGGCCTTCCACCAGCTCGCCGCTTCCGCGATCGTGATCCTGCTCCTCGTGCTGATCTGCTTCAATGGCATCGCGGTCTATCTTCGACAGAAGCTCCGCAAGCCGCTCGCCTGAACATGCCGCTGCAAGACTTCAAACCCATGCCCGACCGAACCGCACCCATTCTTGCCAAACCCGCCGCGATCTCCGCGCCCGGAACGCCCGGCGCCGAGCAGGTCACGGTGCGGGCAAAGGATTTCAACGCTTGGTACGGCACATTCCAAGCGCTGCACAAGATCACGCTGGACATTCCCTCGCAGCGGGTGACTTCGTTGATCGGTCCCTCCGGCTGCGGCAAGAGCACTTTCCTGCGCTGGATCAACCGCATGAACGACCTGGTGCCCAGCGCTCGCGCCGAAGGCGTGCTGCTGCTGGATCACGACGACGTGTTGGACACGGCCTTCGATGTGGTCGAGCTGCGCCGCCGCGTGGGCATGGTCTTCCAGAAGCCCAATCCATTTCCCAAGAGCATCTACGAGAACATCGCCTTCGGGCCGCGCTTGCACAAGCGCTTCCACCGCAGCGAGCTGGACGCGCTGGTCGAGGCCAGCCTTCGCGCCGCGGCGATCTGGGACGAGGTCAAGGATCGCCTGCATCAAAGCGCGTTGGGACTCTCGGGCGGCCAGCAGCAGCGGCTCTGCATCGCCCGCGCCATCGCGGTCGGTCCCGAAGTGCTTTTGATGGACGAGCCCTGCTCGGCGCTGGATCCGCGCAGCACCGCCAGCGTGGAGGCCCTGATCCGCGAGCTGCGCCAGACCTTCACCATCGTGGTGGTGACGCACAACATGCAGCAGGCCGCCCGCGTGAGCGACCTCACCGCCTTCTTCTTCGAGGGCAAGCTGGTCGAGGCGGGCCCGACCGACGGCATCTTCACCAATCCCAGGAACAAGCAGACGGAGGATTACGTGACCGGCCGCTTTGGCTGAGCCGGCGCACTCCACGATTCAGAGGAACCCACAATGGCAGTCGATCTTCGAAATGAAATGGTGGATTTGCGGCGCAACCTGCTGGCCATGGGGGCCATGGTGGAGCAGCGCGTCACGCGCGTGATCGAGGTGATGATCGACGGCGACTTGCAGCTGGCCGAGGTGGTCCGCGCCGGCGACGCCGAGGTGGACCAGATGGAGCTGGAACTGGAGGCGACCTGCATGCGGCTGCTGGCCCTGGCCCAGCCGGTCGCGGGTGATTTGCGGCTGATTCTCGCGGTCATCCGCATCAGCAACGAGCTGGAGCGCATCGCGGATCTCGCCCGCGGCATCGCCAAGAAACTCATCAAGCTCGGGGCCACCGACGGACCCGCACTGCCGCCGGCCATGATCGACCTGGCCTTCGCCAGCCGCACGATGCTCAGCGATGTGCTGGCCGCCATGGCCAACGAGGACGCCTCGCTCTGCCGGCAGGTGCGCCGCGCCGACCAGCGCGTGGACGACTTGCACAAGGAAGTGCTGCTCTGGGCAAGGCAGGAAATTCCTCGCGATGTCGCCACCTCGGGACAGACCATCGAGATGCTCACCATCGCTCAGCGCTTCGAGCGCATCGCCGACATGACCACCAACATCGCCGAGGATGTGATCTTCCTGGTCGAGGGGCGGATCGTGCGGCACACGCCGGATGAATAGGCTGAGTGTCCGTTGTTATTTCGGACTTTCTGAAATCACTTTTTTCGCCAAATCTCAGATTTTCCCCCTGTGAAGCATGGATCTGGGTCCATAATGGGGTGATGACCCTTGCCCCGCAATTTGTGCTTGCCTCGATCGCATCGTTGCTGCTTGCCGCGGACAACGCGCCGCGGCAATTCGGGCACGCGCGGACATCGGCGTCGGACATTGCGACTTCCAAAATTGGCGATGCCTCGCCGGTGTGGGTCTTCTTCCGCGAGGCGCGAACCGCGCCCTGCGACGCCTGCGACACTGCGATCACCGACCTGGCCATCGAGCGCCGTGCCCACCGACGGACGCTGCCGGGACTGGTCGATGTCCGCGATGTGCCGGTGCCAACGGAATTCACCGACGCGGTCGCCGCCACCGGCGCCACCATCCGCGTCACCAGCCGCTGGCTCAACGCCGTCAGCGCCATGGCCACGCCCGCCCAGGTCGCGGCGCTCAAGCAACTTCCCGGCGTACTCCGCGTCGAGGGCGTCCGCCGTGGTCGCTCAATCGGACAGGATGAATGCGATTCGCTCACGGCGGCGCCGGAATTCCAGAGGTTCGGCAGCGACTTCTATGGCAACGCCGCCACGCAGACGGACCAGATCGACCTGCGGAATCTGCACAACGCCGGCTACCGCGGCGCGGGCATCGTGATCGGCGTGCTGGACTGCGGATTCAACCGCGTCCACGAGGCTTTCCACAGCGCCGAGCATCCGCTGCAGGTGATTGCCGAATGGGATTTCGTGAAGAACGACGGCAACACCGGCATCGAAGCCGGCGACTACTCCGAGCAGCACAAGCACGGCACCTGGATCCTGGGAACGATGGCGGCCTACATGCCCAATCAACTCGTGGGCACCGCCTACGAGGCGAAGTTCGTGCTGGCCAAGACCGAGAAGGTGGACACTGAGACCTCCATCGAGGAGGACTGGTACGTCGGGGGGCTGGAGTTCGTCGAGGCTCACGGCGCCGATCTGGCGACCAGCTCGCTGGGCTACATCGATTGGTATTCACAGGACGACATGGACGGACACACTGCGGTCACCACGATCGCGGTGAATCAAGCCACCGCCAACGGGCTGATCTGCCTGACCGCCGCGGGCAATGAGGGCCACGATGCCGATCCCGCGACCAACACGCTGATCGCGCCGGCCGACGCGCTGCAGGTGATCTCCTGCGGCGCGGTGTATGACACCGGTGCGATCGCGGAATTTTCCTCCAGCGGCCCCACCTTCGACGGCCGCGTGAAGCCGGAGATCCTGGCGATGGGAGTGCAGACGGCGACGATCAACAGCACCGCCGCGACGGGCTTCAGCGCGGTCAGCGGCACCAGCCTGAGCACGCCGGTCCTGGCCGGCGCGGTGGCCTGCATGCTGCAGGCGCGGCCCGATTTCACGGTGGACTCCATCCGCCAGGCGCTCTTCGCGACCGCCACGCAGTCGGATGAGTTCGGCCTGCATCCCGATCCGCTCTTTGTAACTGGCTACGGCATCGCTCAGGCGTACAAGGCCTCGCAATATGCGCCGCCCTGCCCGAGCGACCTGGACGGCTCCGGCGAAGTCGATGGCGGCGACATTGGTTTGGTGCTGCTTGATTTCGGGCCTTGCCCCGGCTGCTCCACGGATCTCGACGGCTCGGGCGAGGTCGATGGCGGCGACATTGGCTTGGTGCTGCTCAGCTTCGGCCCTTGCAACAGTTGATGCGATTGTTCGTGAGCGGCGAGAAAAGTGCTATCACCAAGCGAGTTTAGCGCAGGGCGAGTCTGCGAGCCCGGAGCGTTGTCTGAGCGACTGATAGCACTTTTCTTGCCGCTCACCTACCGAAACTCTTTATTATGTGCTTGAATCAAGGCAAATTGCGAGTATCTTGCGGGCATGATTCAACTCTCGCTTCTCAAGCGGCGCATGTTCCCGCTCGTTGCCATCGTCTCGCTGGCCACTTCGTCGGCGGCCTTCGCCCATGACGAGGAGAAGGAAATTCACATCGGCCGCAACTCGGCGGGCCAGCTGGTCGCCGAAGTCGCCTTCCATCAGCCCGGACACATCGAAGTCTCGGTCTTCCCAGGCTATGACGGCTACGCGACCGGGCTGATCGGAATCCACTCCGCGGAGCTTGACGAGCCCGACGAGGACTTCTACACGATGAGCGAGACCTGCGACATCCAGGCGATCTTCGTGAGCGCAGATTACGGCCTGAAGGTCTACAACGGCCCGAATCCCATGTCTTTCGGCGACATCATGCCGCTGGGCACTCCCTTCTTCGACTACCACCCGGTGTTTCACATCTTTGACGGCCAGGTGGGCGAAAGCTTCGAGCTGCAGATGTACCTGCACGATGTCAGCGGCCAGTTCTCAGACAGCGAGATCTTCACGGTCAGCTTTGCGCCGGAGCCGGAGTTTGGCGACATCAACGAGGACGGATCCGTCGACGGCGGCGATCTTGGCTTGGTGCTGCTTGACTTCGGCCCATGCGACCACTGCGAAACCGATCTCGACGAGTCGGGCGAAGTCGACGGCGGCGATGTCGGCCTGCTGCTGCTGAGCTACTCCTGACCCGCTTGTCGAGATTCTTGATTGCCGGCGAATGCGCTGTAGCGCACGAGTTGGCCGCAAGCGGGATTTTCTACAGCAAGGTTCCCCGCAGGATCAAGGCCGCGACGCTGAAGTAGATCACCAGTCCCGTGACATCGACCAGCGTCGCCACGAAAGGCGCCGAGCTTGTCGCCGGATCCAGCTTCACAGCCCTGAGCATGAAAGGCAGCATGCTTCCAACGATCGTGCCGAAGGTCATGACTCCGATCAGGCTCAGCCAGACCGTCACGCCGATCAGCAGATAGTGCGGGCCGTAGTCGAACCAGCCGATGTGCTGCCAGAGATAGACGCGGAGGAAACCGATGAATCCCAGCCACGTGCCCAGCAGCAAGCCCGAGGCGAGCTCGCGTCGGGCCACGTGCCACCAGTCGGAAAGCTTGAGTTCGGTCAGGGCCAGTGCGCGGATGATCAGCGTGGTCGCCTGCGAGCCGGAGTTGCCGCCGCTGGAAATGATGAGCGGAATGAACAGCGCAAGCACCACCGCCTTCTCGATCTCGATCTGGAAGTGCGCCATGGCCGAGGCCGTGAGCATCTCTCCCAGAAAAAGAACGGAGAGCCAGCCGCCGCGCTTCTTCAGCAGGGTCAGGAAGGGCGTCTGGGTGTAGGGCGTATCGATCGCCTCCATGCCGCCGAGCTTCTGCATGTCCTCGGTGGCCTCCTTGCGGGCGACATCGAGCACGTCGTCCACCGTGATGATGCCCAGCATCTTTCCGTCGGCGTCGACCACGGGCAGCGCGGTGCGATCGTAGTGCTCGAAGGACTTGACGACCTCGGATTCGGTCGCCCGCACCGGGATCGTCACCACCGGGGAATCCTGCAGCGAGCCGACGACCGTTCCGGGCTCGGCGCGGATCACGGTGGCGAGGCGGAGATCCTCGATCAGCTTGCCGCTGGAGTCCACGACGTAAACGATGTTGAGCGTCTCGGTGGTCTTGGGCGAGCGGCGGATGTGCTCCAAGGCCTGCTCCACGGTCATCTCGGAGCGCAGGGCGACGTAGTTGGGCGTCATCAAGTGGCCGGCGGTTCCCGGCGGATAGTTGAGCAGCGCGCGGGTGGCGGCGAGTTCCTTGGGCGGCAGAACATCCAGCAGGCGACGCGTGACTTCCGCGGGCAATTCGTCGAGCAGGCGAACGCGATCGTCGGGCGTCATGGCGGCGAAGATGTCTCGGGTCTGATCCGTCGTGAGCGACTGGATCAGCTCCTCCTGCTTTTCCACCGGCAG
The DNA here is from genome assembly GCA_021414025.1 of Planctomycetota bacterium. Taxonomy (NCBI): domain Bacteria; kingdom Pseudomonadati; phylum Planctomycetota; species Planctomycetota bacterium. Next base: position 102,692 of record JAIOPG010000007.1, read on the forward strand.
ATAGGAGAAGACCGAGGCGGAGCGGTCCCGTGGAAGCAGCCGGAAGATGACGCCCTCGTCCTCGGCCGGCAGGTCGATCGCCAGCTCAGCCAAGTCCTGGTCGGTGAGACCGACGATGGCCTTGCGCAACTCGTCCCAATTCTTTTCCTGGATGAGCTCTTCCAAATCAAGTTGTAGAAGATGGCCGAGCATGCGGAGTCTCCGGGGCGACGATTTCCAAGACCGCGGACAGTGTAAGCATTTGCTCCGTGAGCGAGGTGCTATCAGTCGCTCACTTCGTCAACACTTTCTCGAAGTAAATGAGCGGAGCCTTGCGATAGGTGACGCGGCCGACTTCGCGGAGGCCGCACTTGGCGTAGAACTCGCCGGCTCCGGCGTCGGCGTCGAAGGCATCCAGGCGGATCGCGTCGGCCGGCCAGGATCGGGCTTGTTTCACGGCTTCTTCGAGAAGCTGGCGCCCGATGCCTTTGCGCTGCATCGTGGGGAACACCGCCATGCTGGTCAGGTAAAGCGGCTTCTTCACCGGCGCGAAATAGGAGACGTCGATCGCCCAGGGCTTCTTGGTGTGCAGGTCGAGCGTGCCGACGATGCGCCTGCCTTTGCGGGCGACGACCACGCGCAGGTTCTTGGCGCTGAACCACTGGCCTTTGAGGGAGGACGCCGAGGTCCAAGGTCCCTTGCCGAATGTGCGAAAGAGCTCTTCAGCGGCCGCACGGTGCAGAGCGGCCAGTTCAGGTCCATCTGCTTCCGCAGCCAGTGAGAAGGAAAGTTTCATTTCAGTTCAGCAACGGTGATCAAATCCACCACGGCTTGCCGGCCTTCTCGTGGATGATGCAATCGTGCAGGAAATCCGCGGCTTTCACAAACCCCTCCTCGATGCTCATGAGCGCATCTTCGTGCTCGATGGAGAGCACGTGGTCGTAGCCCTGACGCCGCAGCATGGCGACGAAGGGTTTCCAGAACTCGTGCCCGTTCCCCGACCCGCAGGTGCAAAAGCTCCACGACCGCTCGTGCAGATTGTCGTACGGCCGCGCGTCCAGATACCCGTTGCGAGACCCCTCATGTGAATCCAGCCGCGTGTCCTTGGCGTGCACATGGAAGAGCAGTCCCGCCTCGCCAAGGTCCTGCGCCGCCAGCACTGGATCGATCCCCTGCCAGAAAAGATGCGAGGGATCGAGATTGACTCCCAGCCTCGGCTTGCCGCGCACTTTCGAAGCCTTCATCGCCGCCTGCGAAAGACGGATCATGGTGTCGCTGTTGTAGACGCAGAATCCCGGATGGGGCTCGATGGCAGTGCGCACGTCGAACTTGGCGCAGTACTTCATGGCCTTCGCCCAATAGGGCACGAGCACCTTGTTCCATTGATAGTCGAGCACCTTCAGGAACTCGCCGGGCCACGGACAAGTCACCCAGTTGGGCATCGTGTCGCGGGCGCTGCCGCCAGGGCAGCCGCTGAAGGTGATGACGATGTCGGTGCCAAGCTTCGGCGCCAACTGCACCGCGGTTTCCCACGCGGCGTGATGGTCGCGGGCGATTTTCTTGTCGGGGTGCACCGGATTGCCATGCACCGCCAGCGCGCTGAGCGTGAGCCCGTAATCCCGCAGCGTGCTCTTGATGCGATCCTGTTCCTTGGCGCTTGAGAGCACCTTCTTCGGGTCGAAAAATCCCTTGCCGGGATAGGCGCCAGCCGGCAATTCGATGGCCTCAAGCCCATGCTCGGCGAGGAATTGGCAGACTTCATCCAGGGGCCGACCGGAAAACAACGCGCTCATGACGCCAAGTTTCATAGGGGATTCTCCTGTGGAAACGCTACCCGAAATCTTGCGACGTTGACTCATGATCCTGCCGCGGCGGCGCTCTGGGGAGCCGCAGTTGGCACGCGTGGCGATTCATGTCAGAATGCTCGACGACCCATGTTTTTGAGCCTCTTCCTATGTTTGCTCGCTCCGCCGGCAGAGCCCGCGACCACGCCGCCGGCCCCGCCTGCAGCGACTTCGCCCGCGAACCCTCCCACGGCAACACCTCCAACTGCGCCTGCAACAGCGCCCTCGACCAAGCCTCCCTCCAACGCCGATTCTTCGATACCCGAGGCGCCGCCGGTCGCCGCGCCCGCACCGCGTCAGGTGCGCGTGCTCATCGACCGCTTCAAGGAAAGCGGTGGCACGATCGTGCGCGAAGACGATTCGGTGCTGGTGATTCGCACGCCCGAGGGCCTGGAAAAATCATTCGACAAGTCGCTGCTGCTGGGCGTCTTCCCTCTGCTGGACGCCCCCGAAGGCACGCCGGTCATCGTGCAGTTCCGCGACGGCCGGCGCGTGGAAGCCGAGCTGATCCGCGACGAGCTGAACTCGGCCCGCGTCCGCATCGCCAACATCGAGGTCACGCTGCCGCGCGACAACTTCTGGGCCCTTGAGCTGGCCCCCTCCTTCGAGGATTCGCTCGCCGCGCTGCGGGCGGGCATTGCGCCGACCGCCTGGCCGCAGCGCGTGCAGCTGGCCAAGTGGATGCTCGAGCAGAACCAGCCGCTGGCCGCCAAGGAAGAGCTCACGGAAATTCTGCGCTCCTACGACTCGCAGGAGGCCCATGACCTGATGACCCGCGCCGACGCGCTGATCCGCATCCAGGCCTCGGGCAATTCCACCAGCTCCAAGAACAAGAAGCCCCGCACCGGATCCTCCAAGCCCACCATGGATCAGCCCGGCCTGCCGACGCAGCGACTCAGCCCCGACGACGTGAACATCCTCAAGGTTTTCGAGGTCAACTTCGAGCGGCCGCCGCGCATGGAGGCAAGCCCCGATCTCGCCCGCAAGATCATCGCCCGCTACGCCACCAGCGACCTGCTGCCCGCCGATCCCGACGCCCGCAAGGCCATGGACACCTGGAGCCCGGAGCAGCTGCTCAAGCTGCTCTTCGCGCTCAAGGCGCGCGAGCTCTACCAGGACATCACCGTCACCGGCGAGCCCATCGCGCTGGAACTCTTTCATCGCCGCGTGCACGACACCTGGCTGATCCCCAACTGCTCCACCAGCCGCTGTCACGGCGGCCTGAACGGCGGTGGCTTCTTCATGTTCTCCACCGACTACCGCAACGAGCGCACCCGCTACACCAACCTGCTCATCCTGCTGCGCTCGCCGCCGCTGGAGGGCAAGCCGCCCCTGATTGACTTTGCCCACCCTGACCAGTCGCTGCTGATCCAATACGCGCGGCCGAGGATCGACGCCAAGTTCCCCCATCCGGACGTCCCCGGCTGGAAGCCCGCCCTGATTCCCGGCCGCGAATCCCTGCTCAACGACGCCCTGCTGTGGATCCGCGGCATGCACCAGCCGCGCGCCGAGTACCCCATCGATTACACCCCGCCCTCGCTGAAAAGTCCGCGGGCCCTGGAGCCCGGCAGCGGGCCCGATCGATAGCCATTTCCTCGTTAGAATCCCCCGATGCGCTCCCCGACTCAACTTGCGGCAGTTTCGCTCGTCCTCTTCTGCGGCTGCCTCAGCGGCTGCATGGACGAGGCGGCGCTGGCGCAGCGCGAGGCCGCCAAGAAACTCAAGGACACCGTGACCGCGAGCCAGAAGGCGATGGCGGAAGTTTCCGCGATCGATCCTGCGGGCAACCGGGCCAGCGCCGAGAAGCTGCGCAGCATCGCGGCCAGCGCCACGCCGACCGCGGGCTCCATGGCCAGCCAGAAGGCGGCCATGGCAATGATCGGTTCGCAGTTGCTGGTGCAGGCGGCGCGATTGGACGCGGCGGCGATCGAGCAGATCGAGAAGGCCCAGCGCACCGACGCCGATGACACGATCTTTCTTGCCAGCCTGAGCCACCAGTTCCAGATGCTTTCCAAGAGTTCCGTGGTGGAGGTGCCGCCGGAGGCCCGCGCGATGCTGGAGCAGGACCGCCAAGCCGGCGAGATGGCGGTGACCGCGATCTCGGCCCAGTCCGACAAGCTCAAGAGCGTCGTCGACAGCGCCAACAGCACGATCGCCGCCCACGAAAAGAACGCGCTGGAGCTGGAGAAGAAGGCGGGCGAGCTGAAGCAGCAGGCTGCGGCCGCCGGTCCGATCGGCGGATTCCAATTGACCGTCCAGTCGCAGAAATCGCTGGCCGATTCGCGCAAATACCGCAGCCAGGCGGCGACCCTGGATCTGGACACTCAGCAGACGGCATTGGAGCAGCGACTCGCCTCGAAGACCGGCGCGGCCTTCCAGGAAAGTCTGGACCGCAACAAGTCGGGTCTCGAGGCCATCGAAAAGATCGAGTCGGTGCGCGAGGCCTCGGTGAAGGATCTGGCCAAGATCGCCGGGCAATACCGCGAGGCGGCGCTTGCCTCTGCGAAATCGACGCGCGACGCATCGGCCAAGGCCGGGGAGCTCTACAACGGCGCGATCGAAAGCCTGGAGAAGGCCGTGAGCCTGGCTCAGCAGGCCTCCAGCGGCGGCAGCGAGATGGCCAAGAGCGCCAAGTCCTCGCTGGTCGCGGCGCAATTGTCGCTGGCCGCGATGGCGGAGCGGCGCGCGGGCGCGTCCTCGATGGAAATCGCCGCCTACAACGCGGCCGCCAAGGTCGATCCCGATGGCTCGTGGACCAAAGACGCCGCGGCAGCGCAGACCACGCGCAGCGCCGCGATTGCCAAGGCAGCCGAGGCCCTTGAGGCCGCTCTGGCCGGGCTTCCCGAGGGCAGCGCCGAGGACAACGCGGGAAAGTTCCGCAAGGGCATCGAGCAGGCGAAGGCAAATCTGACCGGAGGCAAGGCGCCGGTCAAGACTCCCGAGAAAACTGATGACAAGGGCGAGGCGCCCAAGGATGCGCCCGCGGGCGATGCACCGGCCGCCGATCCAGCTGCAGAGAAACCCGCTGATCCGGCGAGCCCACCGGCGACTGATCCCGCGACGGCACCTGCGACGGATCCGGCGACACCACCTGCGGAACCTGCCACGGACCCCGCAGTACCGCCTGCCGATCCATCAACGACGCCGCCAACCGATCCCGCCCCACCCGCGGATCCCGCGACCACGCCGCCGGCCGATCCACCGGCGACTCCATCATTGTCTTGAATTCCCGCTCGTGCGGACTGGCTCTCACCGGCTCGCATTGCCGCGCCGTTGCAGCAGCATCGCGGCTTTTTGCCGCAGCCATGGCTCCTCCGCGGAGTCGTCGGAAATCTTCTGAAGCGCCGCGACCAGCGCTTGCGACCAAGTCGCAGCTTCGCTCCCCGCGATGATCAGCATTGCGTTGCGCTTCCACATCGAGAGCTTCGCCCGCAGCAGCACCTTGGAAAGTTTCATCGCCGCCTGCGATTCCTCGCTCCATTGCAGCACCTCGGCCAGATCAAAGTCCGCGTGGAGCGGCTGGTAGTGCGGATGGGGCTTGATCCGCGCCGATCGCTCGCGCGGCTGCGAATGCGGACAGGCCTCGATGCAGGCGTCGCAGCCGAAGAGCCAGTCATCGCTGCGACCCTCGAACCACGCCGCGGGCTCGGCGCGATGCTCGATGGTGAGGTAGGAGATGCAGCGCTGGGCGTTGAGCTTCCACGGCTCGATGGCCTGCGTGGGACAGGCGTCGATGCAGCGCGTGCAGGTGCCGCAGGGATCGCCCGCGACCGCCTGCGAGGGCGCCAGGTCGAGCGAGGTCACGATCTCCCCCAGCATGATCCAGCTGCCGACGCTTTCCTCGCCGATGAGCAGCGTGTGCTTGCCGACGCGGCCCAGCCCCGCCCGCTGGGCGTGCTCACGCTCCAGGATCGGCGCTGTGTCGACGCAGACGCGGAAGCGGTTGCCGGGATGGCGGCGGCGCAGGTCGTCGGCGATGGGTTCGAGGCGCTCGCGGATCACGCGGTGGTAGTCGCGGCCGCGCGCGTAGCGCGCGATCCGGCCGCGCGGCGAGGCTCCGACATTTTTCGGGTCAGGCTCGCCGCTCGCATAACGGTCGGCGACGCAGATGATCGATCGCGCCGTGGGCACGAACGTTCCGGGATCCATCCGCTGCTCGATGTGCTCGGTGAGGTAGGTCATCTCGCCGCAGCCAAGCTCCGTCAGCCATTGATTGAACTGCGCGCGATGCGAGGTTTCCTCGGCCCGGCAGATTCCATAGAGCGCGAAGCCCGCCCCGCGCAGCGTTTCGAGAATTTCCTGCGTCAGCGCCTGGTCGGGCCCGCTCATGGCTCGCTCAACCCAGACCCGCGGCGCGGGCCAGAATCGCCACGGGCAGATCGGCCTGGAGCGACGATTGATTGGTGATGGCATCCGCCGCGGCGTAGCCCGAGCGCACAGCGCCTTCCATGGTGGCGGGCCAACCGGTGTCGCACCAGTCCCCCGCCAGGATCAGATTGTCGACGCCGCCGGTCGGACACGGGCGCGGGCCGGGCCGCAGCGCCTCGAAGCCGGGAAGCGCGGCGAAGGTTGCCCGCTTTTCCTTGACCGAGCGCACCTCGACCGGCTCGCGGCCGCGGGCATCGGGGCAGGCCCATTCAATGTCCAGGCGAACGCGCCGCGAAATCTCCGCCTCGTCCAGTTCCATCCACGCGTCGGCCGCGGAGATGACCGCGTGGATGTGCTGCCGGCCTGACTCGTCGATGCCCTTGTTGAAGAGCCACTGCGTGGCGCGGGCGGGCAGCACGAGATGCGGTTGCTTGAGCACCGGGGTTTCATAGACCAGATGCACGCCCAGGATCGGGCTGGTGGAAATTTCATCCAGGTGCTGCAGCCGCGCGTCGGCCGCCTGCAAAACGGGCGAGCACAATTTCTGCAGTCGATCGGGCGGCACCGTGGAGATCACCGCCACCGCATCGACCAGCCCCTCGTCGGTCACCACGCCGGTCGCGCGCCGCCCATCGAAAGCGATTGCCTGGGCACTCACGCCAAGCCGGACTTCGCCGCCGGCCTGGGCGATGATCGACTCGGCGGGGTCGTAGAGATCCAGCAGCGGCACGGCGCTCAGCGCCATCTGGCTGGCGAAGCGATGACTGAGAAACCCTTCCTGAAACACCTTCATGGCGAAGGGCGCGTCCACCCGCGACGAGGGCAGGTTGCAGGCGCTCACCACCACGGGCTCCCAGAAACGCTGGATCGCATTCAAGGTCTGCCGCGTCTCGGTGAGAAACTCCAGGAAGACTCGCCCGCGCCAGCGATCGCGCCCCGCGAAACCAAGCCGCATCAGCTTGAGCATGGCTCGCGCGATCGCGACCTTGTCCATGAGCGAGATCATGCGCATCCGCAGAAAGCTTCCGGTGAACTGGGCCGGCGCCGGCAGCCAACCGGCGCGCATCTCGTCGGGCGCGTGGGGCGGATTCGCCCAATAGGTCGCCGGATGCCACTGCATCCGATCGAGGACACCCAGGCGCTGGTAGAAATCCAGCAGGTTCACGCAGCAGCCCATCGCCACATGCTGGCAGTTGTCCAGCATTTTTCCGGTGCGCGGATCGGCGAAGCTGGTGGCTCGGCCGCCGAGTTTCTTTCGTGTCTCCAGCACGATCGGCGTCAGTCCCGCCTCGGCCAGGCGGATCGCCGCGGCGATTCCGGCGATGCCTCCGCCGACGATCGCCACTCTCCTCACCGCGCGGCCCCGGCGTGGGCGCGCTTGGCCCGCAGCGCGATCCACACCTTGCGCAGGGCGCTGAGCCGCGCCCGCCCATGCACGGCCAGCTGCGGATCGGCCTCGATCTTGGTCAGCACGCTCTTGTAGATCTCCGTCATCGCCCAGAGCGTGGGCAGGCACGAAGGATCGATCATGCTGTCCAGCGGCGCGCTGCGGTCGTAATGGGCGCGGGCGCGCTGGCACTGGGCGAGGATGAACTCGCCGCAGCGGTCGGGGGCCGACCAGTCGCGCACGATTTCCGGCGTCAATTCCATCGCCTGGAACTCCGAGAGCGGCAGGTAGCAGCGCCCGCTGTCGGCGTCCTCGCGGAAGTCGCGCAGGATGTTGGTCAATTGAAAGGCGATCCCCCGCTCCACCGCCAGCTTGGTCGCCTCCTCGCCGCGGTAGCCCCAGATACGGATGCACACCAGACCCACCGTGCCCGCCACCTGGTAGCAGAAGCGGCGCAGCTGCGGCCACGTTTCGAATTTCGCGGGCTCGAGATCGCTGACCTGCCCGTCGAGCATGTCGTGAAACTCCTGCTTCTCAAGCTTGAAGCGCTTCGCCGCCTCGGTCAGCGCGATCAGCGCCGGCGTCTGCGTCTGCACGCGGCCCTCCAGCGCTGCGTCGGTCGCCTCGCGGTAGGCCTGCAGGCGCCGATTGCGCTCGTTGGGATCGCGCTCGATGTCATCGACCAGGTCATCGGCCTCGCGCATCCAGGCGTAGACCGCGTACATGGCCCAGCGCCGATCGGGCGGCGTGAGCCGAAGTCCGTAGTGGAAGTTGCGGGCCCGCTGCCGCGTGATGGTCTCGCACGCCTCCACCGCCTCCTGGAGGGATGGATTCACGCCGCGCTCCGTCCCAGGCGCGAGGCCAGCCAGGATTTGGCGATCAGGAGGAGCTTCTCCGCGCGGCCCATGCTCGGCCTGCGGATGCAGGTTTCGTAGTCCCAGAGGCGGATGTGCCTGAGCACGCCGCGGCCTCCGGCGGCGAAGAGACCGACGACGGGGCGCGAGCGCGGGGAAATCCCTTCCAGCAGCGCGTCGCCCTGGTTGAAAAGCGCCTCGGTGTGGTCGCAGAGCTTGGCGAGCATCTCACGGTAGGCGGGCAGGAACTCCAGATCCGGGGCCCAGCCTTGCCGCGCCGTGGCCAGAAGCCGCTCCTCGAAGTCCGGGATGTGATTCCACGCCTCACGCGGCAGGTAGATGCGGTCGCGCGCCAGCAGATCGCGGCGAACGTCCTGCCAGTGGTTGACCAATTGCAGCGCGGTGCAGACGCAATCCGACAGCTCGCTGATGGATTCGTCGCGCGACTCGCCCAGCACGGCAAGCACCAGACGCCCCACCGGATCGGCGCTGAGCGAGCAGTAGCGCTCAAGCTCATCCATGGATTCCCAGCGGTTCTGGCGGTTGTCCCATTCGAAGGCCTGAATCAGCTGGTCGAAGAGGTGCTCGGGCAGATCGTGGCGCTGGATCACCGGCGCCAGCGCGACCATGATGGGGTGCTTCGGCGCACCGCGGTAGCACTCCTGCAATTCCTGTCGCCACCAGGCGAGCAGCTCAAGCGCCTTCTCGGGGCTCGTCGCCTCGTCGCCCAGGTCGTCGGCCCAGCGGCAGAAGGCGTAGATCGCCGCGAAGTCACCGCGCGACTTTTCCGGAAGCAGCGCACTGAGCACGGGAAAATTCTCACTGCGCGAGCGGGTGAACTCTCGGCACCACGTGGCGGCCTCGGCTTGAGTCATGCCCGCGCGAACACCGGGCCCCCAGCGCTGCAGCATCGCCGTGGCCGGCGTCTCAAGAGCCTGACTCACGCGTGCTCTCCATTGGTGTGTCGTCGTCGGCGGCGCGCCGGCTGGATGCCCATCTGCTCGCGGTATTTCACCACGGTGCGCCGGGCGATGGTGATCCCGCGCTCGCGCAACTGCGTGGCGATGGCCTCGTCCGAGAGCGGCCGGGTTTTGTCCTCGGCGTCGACGATCTCCTGCAGCACCGTGCGGACGGCCTCCCAGCTCACGCTCTCGCCATCGGCGTTTTCGGTGCCGCCGGTGAAGAACTTGCGCAGCTCCACCAGGCCGCGCGGCGTCTGCATCCACTTGCCGGCGACGGCGCGGCTGACCGTTGCCACGTGCACGCCGATGCGCTCCGCCACATCCATCATCGGCAGCGGGCGCAGATGTCCCGAGCCCTCGTCGAACCATTCGCGCTGCCGCTCCAGGACGATCTCCACCACCTTCAGCAGGGTGTTCTTGCGCTGGGTGATGGCGTCGATGAGCCAGCTCGCCGAGCGGATGCCGTCCTGCACGAATTTCTTGGTCGCCGGATCGGTGGAATCGCGCTCCGCCATGGCGGAGTAGCGCGTGCTTACCCGCAGCGGCGGCACCGAGCCGTCGCAGATCGCCGCGATGTAGCGGTCCTGCTCCGGGTCGAACTCGACCATGACGTCGGGCACCACCGGGCGCTCGGTCTCATCGGTCAGGTCGCGGCCGGGCGAGATGGTGAGGCGGCGCAGGCGCTCCTTGGCGGCCTCGATGCGCTCCACGTTCATGCCGCTGCGCGAGGCGATCTTGGGAAGCCGGTTCTCGAGGAAGTCGTCGTAGTAATCGCGCACCAGGATGCGTGCGTCGTTCCACGCCGCCTCGTCCTGCGCCGAGGGGCGCTCGTTCCAGCGCCGCGAGTCCAGCTTGGCGTCGATCTGGATGAGCAGGCTCTCCTGGACATCCCGCGCCGCCACGCCGGCGGGCTCGAGCCACTGCTGCAGCAGCGGCAGCACGCGCTCCAGTTCGCGGGCGGAGAAGTGCCGGCCTTCGTGCTCTCCATTCTTGGTTCCGTTTTTCGTCCCGTCCTGCGTTCCATCCTTGGCGCCATGGGCCGCGATCGCCTCCAGGTCCGCAGAGAGCAGGCCGTCGTCGTCCACGAAATCCAGGATCGCCCGGCCCGCCTCCAGCGTGGCGGCGTCGGTTTCGATCAGGCTCCATTGCTTGCGCAGCTGCTCGCTCAGCGGCTCGCGCCGGGCGGCGGTCTGGGCCAGCATCTCGTATTTCACGTCTCGGTCGCCGTCGGAGCGGCGCGTCGCCTGCACCCCCTCGCCGTAGTCGCGCTCGAACTCGCGGGCCCGCTCGAAGGCCTCGCCGGTCTCGCCGCTTTCACCGCTGAGCAGCGGCTTCTCCGGGATTTCCTGCTCCACCGCCTCGGGCGCCTCGGCGGGCTCCTCGTCGCCGGCCTCGGGCTCGACCTGCTCGATGGCGACGTTGCGCTCCAGCTCCTGCTCCACGCGCTCCTGCAACTGGGCCAGCGGCATCTGCAGCACTTCCATGCTCTGGATCAGCCGCGGCGCCAGGCGCAGCTGCTGTGAGGTGCGGAGTTTTTGCGAGAGGTCGAAACGCATCCGCACATACTACGGCGGCGGCGCGGACGCGACGCGTCGAATCAGCTCATCGGACGACGTCCGGCGACGGCGTCTGCCAAAGCGGCGCGGTTGGCGAACTCGATCTGGCTGCCCGCGGGAAGTCCGCGCGCCAAACGGGTGACCTGGACCCCCAGGGATTGCAGCGGTTCGGCGAGATAGAGCCCGGTGCTGTCGCCCTCCATGTCGGGATTGAGCGCCAGGATCACCTCTGTCACTTTGACACCCCGCGCATTTTTTGACGCTTCGCGCACGCGGCGCAATAGATCGTTGGCGGTCAGGCTGTCGGCGCCGACGCCCTCCAGCGGCGAGAGCCTTCCCATCAGGATGTGGTAGACGCCGCGGAACATGCCGGTCTGCTCCAGGTTCCACAGGTCCTTGGGCTGCTCCACCACCATCACCATCGACGCGTCGCGCCGCGCGTCGGCGCAGATGCTGCAGGGATCGCCGTCGGTCAGGTTCCAGCAGACGCTGCAATGATGCACGTCGGTCTTCACGTCGGCGATCGCCTTGGAGAGGCGCATGGCCTCCTCGCGGGTGGATTTCAGCAGATGAAAGGCGAGCCGCTCCGCGGTGCGACGGCCCACGCCGGGCAGGCGCGAGAGCTCGTCGACCAGCCGGGTGACCGGCTCGGGCTGGGCGGAATTGGTGCGCTCCTTCGCCATGGTCCGATCCTACGCCTCCGCCGAATCGGTTTGCGGCGGCGCGGCTGCCAGCAGCGCGGCGCCGGGCTGCTCCACCTTGACCACGATCGCGTCGAAGGCCTCCATGGCCTCGCGCACCAGCGGCATCTGCAGCAGATCCTTGTCGAGTCCGTGCATCGGCTTGACCGCCTGGGGCGGCGCCTCGGCGGCGGCCTCGAACTCCAGCTTCCAACCGGGGCCCAGCGCCCGGGTCGCCATGGTCTGCAGCATCTCGCTGCGCCGCGCGGCGTAGTTGGCGGCGCCGCCGGCGTTCTCGGCGGCGCGAAGCGTGAGCCTGCGGTCGCGCAGCGACACGGGCACGAAGGACTCCGCGAGCGTGCGCTCGGGGGTCGAGTTGGCCACGGTCGAGATTTTCTTCCAGGCCTCCTCGGCGCTGAGTGCATCATTGGAAGAGAGCGATGAATTTGGCGCCGCAACAGGAGCCGCGGGTTGAGCGGGCCGGGTCGTCGGCGTGGCGAGCGAACTCCTCGGCGCAGCGGGAGCCGTGAAGCCCGCCCCCGCCGCCTCCGGGCTACCTACCTTTTTTTTTTCGCCCTCGATGGGGCGTGACACACCGGCGACGGCTTGCTCCACCCGCTGGAACTCGCGGTGCAGGCAGAGCCTCGCCACGGTGGCGTCGAAGATCGTCCGCGGCGAGCCGCTGTTGCGGATGCTCTTGATGGCGGCCTCGCAGACCGCCACAAAATGCACGAGCTCGTGAGGTTCGAAGTGATCCGCCTGCTTGGCGGCCATCGCCCGGCCCTCCGCGGAAAGATCCACCAGGTCCGTCTCCTTGCCGCACGTCCGCACCACCAGGAAATCGCGCCACCGCGCGGCGAAGTATTCCAGAGCCTGCTCCGCCGGACAGCCTGATTCCAGCAGCGCCGCCGCGGCTTCGAGCCCGGCCTTGGCGTCGCCGTCGGCGATCGCGGTGGTGACCGCCGAGACCAGTCCCGCGTCGGGAAGACCCAGCACCTCTTCGGCCATCCGAGTGGAAATGTCCCCGCTGGCTGCGGCGATCAGCCGGTCCAGCAGGCTCAGCGCGTCGCGCATGCTTCCGTTGCCGAGCTTGGCGACCAGGTGAATGGCGGCGTCTTCGGCCTTCAGGCCTTCCTTGCCAATGACGGCGCGCAGATGCTCGGCAATTTTTCCCGTGGCGATGGGCTTGAAGTCGAAGCGCTGGCAGCGGCTCTGAATGGTCGCGGGCACCTTGTGCGGTTCGGTGGTGCACAAAATAAACTTCACGTGCGGCGGCGGCTCCTCCATGGTCTTGAGCAGCGCGTTGAAGGCCGGCGTGGTGAGCATGTGCACTTCGTCGATGATGTAGATCTTGTAGGGGCTCCGCGCCGGCAGGATGCCCGCCTTGGAAATCAGGTCGCGGGCGTCGTCCACGCCGCGGTTGCTGGCGCCGTCGATCTCGATGACGTCCATGTCCTCGCCGCGCAGGATGCTGGCGGAGATGGCGGCGGCCTGGGTCAATTCCTTGGGCGCGTTGAGGGCCCGGGCCAGCACACGCGCCATGCTGGTCTTGCCCACGCCGCGCGTGCCGCAGAAAAGGTAAGCATGGGCGATGCGGTTCATGGCGATCGCATTCTGCAGCGTGCGGGAAATGCTCTCCTGCCCGATCAATTCGTCGAAATGGGCGGAGCGGTAGCGCCGCGCCAGCACGGTGTAGCCGCCGGTGGATCCATCGGCGCGGGCGACCGGCTCCAGGGCTCCGGGGATGAGCGCCTCGGGCATCGCAGTGGCGTCGCCGGATTCGGAAGTTGTTTTGGGTTTCTTCGCCAAGGTTCGATCCATCCCAATGCTTCCGAGGACGGTCAGGCTGGCGCTTGCATGGGCTCCGCTGCTTATGGCTGCTGCCGTCAAGCTCTGACCAGGTTCACATGGCGTCCATCAAGCGGGCCCGACCGTCCTCGAAAGCACTGAAGCCCGAATCCTAGCCTCGCCCTCCGCCGCCGTACAATCGCGCCATGCCCCAGGAGACACCGGCGGATTCCCCCGAGGAAAAACGCAAAGAATCGAACGACCTTCCGGAGGTCGGCGGCGGCTTCTCCGCGACCACCAGCGATCCGCCGCTCTCCAGCGTGGAATCCACCGACGCCCGCAGCGGCCGCTTCATGATGCAGGCGGTGCGGTTTCTGTTCATCGTGCTTCTGGTCTGCCTGACGTTGCTCACCGTGAGCAGCGTGAAGACCACGTTCGATTTCAGCTTCTCCATGATCGCTGGATTGGTGATCGCGACGGTGGCGGTCGGCGTGCTGGTGGTGGTGATCGACGCGCTGACCCCCAACAAGCGGATGGCGGGCGTGGTCGGCATCTACATCGGCGTCTGCTTCGGGCTGGTCGGCGCCGTGGCCTTCGGCGCGTTGCTGGACACGGTGGCCAATGCCTGGGAAATCGGCGACGCCACGGTGAAGATCTACTTGAACCTGAGCAAGTCGGTCGTCGGCCTGATCATCTGCTACTTCAGCGTGAGCGTGGTGCTCAACACCAAGGACGACTTCCGCCTGGTGATTCCCTACGTGGAGTTCAGCCGCACGCGCCGCGGCGTGCGCCCCTGGCTGGTGGACACCAGCGTGCTCATCGACGGCCGCATCATTCCGCTCTCCAACACGAAGCTGCTCGACGCACCGCTGGTCATCGCCAATTTCGTGGTGGACGAGCTGCAGCGCCTGGCCGACAGCTCCGACCGGTCCAAGCGCACGCGCGGGCGGCGCGGCCTGGAGAACCTGATCAAGCTGCGCGAGAACGCCTGGACCGAGGTCTCGCTGCAGAACTTCCGCGTCTCCGGCCTGAGCGTGGACCGCCTGCTGCTTGAGGCCGCACAGGGGGACGGGCTGCGCATTCTCACCACCGACTCGAACCTGGAGTCGGTGGGCAAGATCCAGGGGGTGACCATCGTCAACATCGGCACCATGGTGGCGTCGCTGCGTCCAACCTTCGGCGTGGGCGATGTGGTGACGGTGGCGATCATCAAGGCGGGCGAGGCCGCCGGCCAGGGCGTGGGCTATCTGCCCGATGGAACCATGGTGGTGGTCGAGGACGCGGTGAATCGCATCGGAGCGACGGTGGATGCGACGGTCGGAAACTCCGTGCAGACCAACGCGGGGCGATTGCTTTTCGCCAAGCTCGAGGGCCCGGCCCCCGCGACGCGGGCCAGCATGGCCGCGGCGGCGACGCATCAGCCAAGGGAGCCGCATGTCCCGGCGTCCAGCAGCGAGCCCGATCCAAGGCGCAATCCGCGGCGCGGCTGAACGATGGTTTCAATGGCGAATCAAAACGACTGCTGCGTGTCAGCGCCGCTGAGTTTTTGAAATCACGCGGCGGCGCGGAGCGAAATCATCGCTTCGGCAAGAGCTCGCACCTGCTGCGGCGAGACCGCGGTCGCGGGCTGACGGATCGCCTGCTCGAGCACATCCAGCGAGCGGTTGGGCAGCACGGCAAGAATCCGCGAGGCCGCCCAGGGCTCCAGCTCCAGCATCAGCGTGGCCACCTCCTGGCGCGACGAGGGCGCCGACTCGAGGCGCTCTACCAGCGAAGCCGCGATCAGCGCCGGCCTTTCCGCGACCCCCGTGTGCAGGGCCAGGGCGAGCGGCTCGCTCCAGAGCTCCGGCTTGGCGATCGGCAGGTTCGATGTCAGCGCCAGCGGCGGGTAGTGATGGTTCGCCATGCGGCTGCGGACGATGCCCCATCCCAGCGCAGCGAGTCCCAGCATCGCCATCGCCGCGGGCGGCGACCACCAGGGAATCCAATCCGTCGAGGCCTTGCGCCCCACCATCGAGTCACGCGGCGAGGTCAACGGCGGAGCGTTCCTCGGTCCGCCGCCCGGAGCGATCGCGGGAAGCGCGCCCGCGGGCGGTTCATTCGTCGCGCCGCGGACGAGGTCCGCCGTTGACTCCTGCTGCTCGCACGCGGCGGCGATCTCCAGGGCCGTGCGGGCCACCATCCATTCGCTCGCGTCCTGGCTGCGGGCGCGGACTCGCATTCCGTTGCGCTCGTCGATCACTTCGACATCCTCGGCGACCAGGGTCGGCAGTGCCGCAGCCACCAGGGCGCCGGCGGTGTCGGCCAGTTCCAGCGGCAGCGAGCCGCCGCGCGTGCGGATGGAGACAACCGCCGCCGGTTTGCGGGCGTTTTTCGGGTTTTTCTCGGCGCTCTCCTCCGCCAAGATGCGGACCTCCTCCACATCGCTGCGCCCCTTCAAGGCAGCCTCCACCTTCGCCAGCGCCTCCTTGTTGCGGCGATCCTTCGCTTGGGCCGTGGTGAGGAAGGGATTGGCGGCCCCCTCGAACCACGCCTGGATGCCGCCGACGGACGCGGTCGGAGTCGACGCTGCATTGGTTTGATCCGCCGCGCTTGGTGAAATTTTGGGTGCGACTTTTGCCGCGGCTTCCGAATGCGGCGCGGCGGTCGTCGAGGAGCGCCAGGATTTCCACGTCACCGCGCCGATGGGCACCACCGCCGCCAGCAGGGCGCCGAGCCACACCTGCGGCTTCCGCGAAAACGGATTGATGCTGGAACTCCTGGTCACCATGGGCCTCCGTGCCCCTTGAGCGCTTCGTGCCGCGAGTCTCCATACGCGCGGCAGCGGCCGGACGCGACTGCACCAGTGCATCGGCTCGATCGCGGCGCAAACCCCACAAATTCCCGGGCCAACGCGCTCTCACTCCGCGTCGCGCTCGCCCTCCGCGACCGCGGTCCGGGAAAGAATCTCCGGAATGCCGATGCCGTGCGGACTGAACAAACTAGGGATTGCGAGAACCGGCGCCAGCAGCACCAACCCCTTGAGCAGATTGCGGACCAGATGCTGCCACCAGGCCGCGGGCCCGCCGCCCAGCGCCACCACGCGCCCTCCCACCAGCCGCTTGCCCATGCTGCACCCGAAGGCGATCTCCTCCATCGTGGAGAAGAGAACCGCGGCCGCGACCATCACCAGGTAGGGCGTGGAGAGCTGGATGTCGGCGCTCCAGAACTGGGGCACCAGGATGGCGGTGAATTTTGCGTCCAGGATCACCAGCGCGGCAATCGCGCAGGGCAGCAGGTCGATCGCGGTCGCCAGCAGGCGCCGTCCCTTCTCCAAAGGCGACCACTCGGCAATCTCGGGATTCTCCAGAATGTCCTCGCCGGTCAGGTCCGGCGCGGAGAGCGAGCGCACCATGAAGGCGGCGATGAGC
The DNA here is from genome assembly GCA_021414025.1 of Planctomycetota bacterium. Lineage (NCBI taxonomy): Bacteria > Pseudomonadati > Planctomycetota > Planctomycetota bacterium. The sequence goes on from JAIOPG010000007.1 coordinate 119,520, forward strand.
GCCGCGAAGGAGAGCACGCCGATGATGGGCAGGTAGAACCACCGGCTGGCCGTGGATTCCTGAAGTTGAATCTGGATCGGCATCGAAAACAGTGAGGCGCCGGAGGGCAGCAGCTGCAGCTCCGGCGTGATCGGCGACTCGTGGAGCGCGCCTTGGACGAACTCCCCCACCGCGGCGAATCCCTCGCCCAGTCCCAGGACCTGCCGGTTGAACGCGGGCCCAGGCGCAATCGGCGCGAGCGTTCCAGCCTCGACCCAGAAGAGCGACTCCTCGGAAGGCTTCGCGCTGGCCACGCAGGCGAAGCGCGCCGAATGATCAACGGCATAGAGAAATCCCGGGGCGTCCAGCGCCGACTCGATCCAGCGATCGCGCTCGCGCTTGAAGCGCAGGAGGGCGCCGCTGGAATCGCGGCCCAGCACATTCAGGGCGCCACCGGTGGAGGCGAGCCGGCGCTGCGAGCCCGTCTGGAGTGCCCCGGGCAGCTCGACCTCGCTCCAGGCGCCGCCGCGCAGGCAGCGGGCGCCGCGCTCGCCCGAGACGATCGCCCACGGCTCGCCGTCGAAGGCGGCCAGGGACTCCAGTGACTCGCCCGCAATGCTGGGACACAACTGCAGGCTGCCATTGGGAGTGGTGAACCAGAGTTCGCTCGCCGGATTGAAGTGCGTGCCTCCCGAAACAACTTCCATTCGCCCCGACGTGGATGCGAATGCGACCCACACCTTGTCGCCGTCGGCGGCGATCGCGACGGGACGCTCCACGAAGGCCGCAGCGATCCGGTAGTGATCCGGCGGTGCCACTCCCGCATGGTGCAGGAGCTCGAATTGCGCGTCGCCCTTGAAGATCCACCAGAGGTGCGTGCCCGAGCTGGCGGCGATGGTGGTGAAATTCTTTTCCGTCGCTGCGCCCATGGCGATCGCGACGGCCAGAAGGGCGATCCCGCCTCGTGCGATCAGGCTCATTGCTTCGCCGGCGCCTTCTCCAGGTCGATGGTTTCCGCCGGAAGCATGACGGAGCGGATCACCTCAAGGTCGAAGAGCCGATCCTTCAGGCGGTCCTCGCGGGCGCCGGGCTCATCCCAGAAGATCTGCCAGGTGCCCACATTGGAAACCGATTTCAAGATGATCTTGCTCGCCACCATGGGTCGGTCCGCCATGGGCAGGTGGTCCATCGCCGCCAGCACGGGCTGCGACAATTCGCTCTCGGCCAGCGCCTGGCCCTTGGCGTCAAGCAGCCAGACATGGATCGGAAGGTTGTTCGCCCGGTCCACTTGAATGCGACTCCTCGACCATTCGCCCCGCGGCGTCCGGGCAAACTCTGCGGTGAAAGTTCCCGGATCGACATTGGTGCAGGTGATTTGATCGGGCCACGGCAAAGCGGCCAGCAACTCAAGCAGCGCGTCTGGCCCCGCGAAAGGCAGAAGCGAATCGGGCACGGGGCGATTGCGTGCGCCAAGCCACAGACGGCTGGGTTCCCGCTTGGGTTCAAAAAGCCACCACTGGGTCGGACTGGCGCCGGCCCAGGCCAGGCGCTCGCCCATCTTGTCGGCGCGAAGTGAAATTTCCTGTCCGCCCTTTCGCCATGCCAGGTCGACCTGGGCTTGTTCAAAGTGGTCGCCCGCATCGTCGCGCCAGCGCAGCTCCGCGCTGCCGCGTGCGGCGAAGCGCATCAATCCCGCAACGCGGTGATTCTGCTGAGCGACGATCGACGCGGCGCTGGGAGGCTGCGAGTTATTTGTGGATTCCCCCGCTCCGGTCGATGGTCCATCGGTGGAAGTTTTCGGATTGGTCGATGCACTCGACGTCGTGCTGGGTGGCGCAGCGCAAGAAGCAAGCACTCCCATCCCCAGAACGCATGCGAAGCCAAGGACAAAGTCGCGCATGGCCACGCTCGACTCACCCATCGAAGGAGGCGATTTCGCCCAGCTCGTCGGCCAGGGCCTGCACCGCGGAATCGTCCAGCGTGGGCCGCTGCACCTCGACCGGTGCCGCACCCTCCGCCTGGCCGCGCCGCGCGAAGAGCCAGACCTCCAGCTTGTCGCGGTGCTCCACTCGCAGATGCTTGAGCCGGCGCTTGCGCAGCAGGATCATGGCCAGCAGCCAGCGGATCGCGACGCGGTTGGGCCGGTCATCGCCCGCGAGGCGCTCGAAGATTTCCTCCACCGCCTCGTCGTCGATCACGATGCCGCGCTTGCGGTCGGGCTCGGGCATGACCGTCTTCCAGAAGCAGACCATGCCCTCGGGACGGGCGCCGGCGAGCCAGGCCGCCATGGAGAAATCGAGTCGCTCGAGGCGCTGCTCGGCGCCCTCGCGGATGGCAGACATGCAGGTGGTGCCCGCCGCGAGCACCTCGCCACTGGCCGCGCAGAGGTAGGTGGCCTTGCCGATGGAAAGTGGCGTTGCTTCGCGGTTCATCCCTTGGATCCTATCGCTCCGGCCCGAGGGTGCGTGGTACAGTTCGAGCGTGTTCGATCGACTCACCCAGCTCTTTCACGGCGGGCAGCCGGTGGCCATCGCCATCGAATTGCTGGTGATTTTCGTTGGCGTTCTGATCATGCTGCGGTTCCTGCAGGGCACGCGCGGCGCGGGCGTCTTCAAGGGCATCATCGTGCTCATCGCGGTGCTGGTGCTGGGCATCCGCTTCGCCGGCCTCTTCAGCGAATCCTTCTCGCGCCTGCGCTTCCTGAGCGAGGGACTGATGAGCGCCATCGCCATCTTCATGCTGGTGATCTTCCAGCCCGAGCTGCGCCAGGCGATGGTCCGCATCGGCCAGACCATGTCCCCCTCGGAGCGGCGGCGCATCGATCCGGTGGTCGACGCCCTGGAGGGCTCGGTGGAGTTCCTCAGCCGCAACCAGTTCGGCGCGCTCATCGTGATTGAGCGCAGCACCTCGCTCGCGGGGCTGGTGGCCCAGGGCGTGGTGATCGACGCCCGGATCAGCGCCGAGCTGATCGAGAGCATCTTCTGGCCCTCGAGCCCGCTGCACGACCTGGCCGTGATCATCCGCGGCGAGCGGATCGCGGCTGCCAGCGTGCAGCTACCCATCGCCGATCCGATCGCGGGCATGAAGCTGGGCGCCCGCCACCGCGCCGCCATGGGCGCCTCGCTGGAGAGCGACTGCGTGGTGGTGATCGTCAGCGAGGAAAGCGGGCACATCCGCTTCTCCGAGCGCGGCGACCTCTCCGAGCCCGTCGACCAGGAAGACTTCGCCGCGGGGCTGCGGCACCGGCTCTCGCGCGGTCTGCGCCGGCCCAAGCAGCGCTCGCTGCTGGGTCGCTTTGTCAGCAAAGTCGGCGGCATCGACGCGCCCATCATGGTGCAGCCCGACCACACCATTCACTCCGAGGTGAACGCGCAGGCCACGATGGCCGCCGCCGCGGAGCATGAGGAGGACGCGCACGAGCACCACGACAACCGGGGCCATCCCGACGATCACGAGCAGCCCGAGAACGATTCCGACGGCCGCTCCGTGCGGCGGAGCGCGTGATGGGCAACTGGACCTCGAGAATCTCGACCATTTTCGTGGCGATGATCGCCACGCTGCTCATCTGGACCTGGGCCGCGGACCGCACCCGCGAGATCCGCGAGCTCAAGGGAACGGTCGCCTTCCGCTCCTCGGATCCCGCCCAGCACTTCGTCGATCCCACCAAGACCTTTGCCATCACGCTCTCGGTGAAGGCCAGCCCTGCGAGCATCGAGCGCATCCAGACCTTGCTGGACGAAGGCGTGGCGATCCCCAGCGGCACCGAGAATTTCCCCGGGGTCGACGGCACCTACAACGTCATGCTCGCCAGCGCCATCAATGACCTGCCCCAGGTGATCGCCACCGACGCCACGGTGCTCGCCTCGCGACCCGAGTCCGCCAAGGTCCTGGTGGGAAGCCTGACCACCACGCAATATCCGCTGGTGGTCAAGATTCCGCTGGCGGACTTCGAATCCGCCTCGGTCGATCCTTCGGTGGCCCTGGTCACCTTGCCCGCCTCCGCCGCCGAAGCCGTCAAGGGCATTCAGGTGGAGGCGGTGGTGGACGCCAAGGACCTGACGCCCGGCATGAACAGGGCCACGGCCAAACTGCGCCTGCCGGAGTCGGTTCCCGTGAAGCCGGAGCAGGTGACCTTCGTGCCCGACCATGCGGAGGTGACCTTCACACTGCGGCGCAAGACCGAGAGCCTCAATCTGGCGACCGTCGGCGTGCAGATCGCCGGCTCGCCCACCGATCTCAAGGGCTTCGACGTCGTCATCAACCAGGAGGGCGGCGTGCTGCGCGACGTCACACTGGTCGGCCCGCCCGACGCGCTGAAGGAAATCGAGAGCGGCAAGTTCACCGTCACCGCCATCGTGCCGCTCACCAGCGGCGACCTGGGAAGCAAGATCGCCAAGAAGGCGGTGCAGAGCTGGATCCTGCCGCCTCGGGTCAGCGTGGAGAGCGTAGGCGGCAAGCAGATCCTGAATCCGGAAATCGCGCTGAAGATCGAGCCGAAGCCGACGACGTCGACCGTGCCGGACGCCGAGCCCGCGCCGGTGACGCCGAAATCTCCCTGATCAGTTGGCGACCTTCACCGCGTGCCACTGCTTCTTGCCGCGGCGCAGCAGGATCGTCGTGCCGTGCAGCAGATCCTTGCGGGTCAGGCGGGCGTCGGCTGCGGCCTTTTCGCCGTTCACGCTCACCGCGCCGGCGGACAGGAAATCCCGGGCCTCGCGCTTGCTGGCCGCCAGCGGCGTCGCGGCGAGCAGGTCCAGCAGCACCGTGCCTTCGCCCTCGAGCGAGCCGGCGGCGATGGAGGTGGTGGTGACATCCTGGGTGACCTCACCCAGAAGCTGGGCGTCGAGAGCGCGGACATCGCCGGAGAAAAGCGCGGAGGCCGCCGCCTTGGCGCGAGCGAGCTCCTTCGCTCCATGGATCATCTCGGTCACGGAGTCGGCCAGCGCCTTCTGCGCCGCCCGCTCCGAAGGATTGGCCTTCTGCTGCGCCTCCAGCGCCTCGATGGCGCCGCGATCCATGAAGGTGAACCAGCGCAGCAATTTGCCGACCTCATCGTCCGCGGCGTTGAGCCAGAACTGGTGGAAGCGATAGGGCGAGGTCCGCGCCGGGCTCAGCCAGACATTGCCCGACTCGCTCTTGCCGAACTTGGTGCCGTCGGATTTCAGCAGCAGCGGCGCCGTCAGGCCGAAGCCTTCGCCGTGCGAGAGGCGGCGAATCAGATCGATGCCGCTGAGGATGTTTCCATACTGATCGCTGCCGCCCAGCTGCACCGTGCACTTGTGGGCCTTGTAGAGGTGGGCAAAGTCGTAGGCCTGCAGAATCATGTAGCTGAACTCGGTGTAACTGAGCCCCTGCTCGCGGCTCTCCAGCCGGTTGGCCACGCTGTCGCGGGTCACCATCTGGTTGATGCTGAAGTGCTTGCCCACGTCGCGCAGCACCTCGATGTAACCCATCTTCAGCAGCCACTCGGCGTTGTCCACGATGATCGCGGCGTTGGGGCCGGTGAAGTCCAGGATCTTCTCGAAATCCTTGCGCTGCCCCTGCACGTTCTTGTGCACCTGGACCGGGTCGAGCAGCTGCCGCTCGGTGCTCTTGCCGCTGGGGTCGCCGATCAGGCCGGTGGCGCCGCCCACCACCACGATGGGCTTGTGGCCGCAGCGCTGCAGCCGCGCCAGCAGAATCGCAGGAACAAGATTGCCGATGGTCAGACTGTCGGCGGTCGGGTCGAAGCCCGCGTAGGCAACCCGTCCCGGCGTGGACATGTGCGCAGCCAGACCCTCGGTGGTCTGGTGCAGCATGCCGCGCCAGGTCAGTTCGCCAACGAAGTCGGAGTTCGCCATGGACGGAGTCTAACTATTTTCAATGCGCCATCGCCGCGCTCTTGGAGTGGATCTGGGCCAGCAGATCGTTCCAGCTCTTGTTGAAGGAGTCGGCGCCCTCCACCTGCAGCTCAGCGCCGTTCTTGTCGATGGAGCAGCCCGCCTTTTCAAGGGCCGCCACGGTGGTTGGGCCGGTTCCGCCATCGGGCCGGAGCAATCCGTCAAGCGTTCCGTGATCAAAGAAATCGTTGAGCGTTCCCTCGGGCATGGTGTTCACGCTGCGCGCCGCGGCCAGCGCCTTGACGTACATGATGTCGGCGAGCTTGGGATCCTTGGTGCTGGTGCTGGCGAAGAGCAGCCGCTGCGGCCGGGCTCCCGCGGCCTGCAGTTTGAGGAAGCGCTCGCTGGAGTAGAGCTCGCAATATTCCTTGTAGCTGACCTGGCTCACCGCGATGCCGGCGGTGTTCTTGAGCGCCTCAGGCAAGGCCGGCGCGGTCTTCTTGTCCCAGCGGCTCACGAAGAGGCTGGCGACGCTTTCGACCGAAAGGGACTTGCCCTCCTTGAGGCGCCGCTCAATCCCCTTCAAGTACGCGTTGGCGGCAGCCAGATATTGCTTCGGACTGAAGAGCAGCGTCACGTTGATGGGAACGCCGCGGTAGATCAGTTCCTCGATCGCGACCAATCCCTCCGTGGTGCCCGGCACCTTGATGTAGAGGTTCGGTCGATTGGCCTTGCCGTGCAGCATGACCGCCTGCTCGATGGTGGTCTTGGCGTCGCGGGCCAGCAGCGGGCTCACCTCCAGGCTCACCCAGCCGTCGACGCCGCCGGTCCGATCAAAGGTGGGCTTGAACAGATCCGCCGCCTTGGTCAGGTCGGCGATCGCCAACTCGAAGAAAAGTTTTTCACCATCGATGCCGCGGGCCAGCAGTTCGCGGATCTGCGGGTCGTAGTCCTTGGAACCGGTGATGGCCTTCTCGAAGATGGTGGGATTGCTGGTCAGGCCGACCACGCTGTAGGAGTCGATGTACTTCTTCAACTGCCCCGTCTGCAGCATGCTGCGCGTGATGTTGTCGACCCAGATGCTCTGACCGGCGATTGAAAGAAGTGCGGTGGCTTTCATGCGATTCTCCTTGGCCCGAATCTTAGCTGATGCGGGGGCCGCGGCGCATCGCGCGGCGGCCATTTCCGCCCCTCCACGATCGGCGCCCGGTTGGGATACCTTTGGCTTTTTACAAAGGACTCCACCATGACCACCGCCACCGCCCCAGCGATCTCACCCATCACGCCCCTGGACAGCCGGCCCGAGTGGAAGGCACTGCAGGCCAACGCCGACAAGGTGAAGCCGCTGCATCTGCGCGAGATCTTCAAGCAGGATCCCAAGCGCGGCAGCGAGCTGGCCATCGACGCGCTGGACATGCACTTTGACTTCAGCAAGCAGCGTGTGACCCGCGAGACCCTGCAACTGCTCCTCGCCCTGGCCCGCGCCTGCGGACTGGAGGCCCACCGCGACGCCATGTTCCGCGGCGACCGCATCAACAACGCGGAGAATCGCTCGGTGCTTCATGTGGCGCTGCGGGCGCCGCGCAACGCAGTCATCAAGGCCGACGGCCGCAACGTGGTGCCGGACGTGCACGCCGTGCTCGACCACATGGGCGAATTCTCCGAGGCGATCCGCAGCGGCAAGTGGACCGGCCACACCGGCAAGCGCATCAAGACGGTGGTCAACATCGGCATCGGCGGCAGCGACCTCGGCCCCGCCATGGCCCACGACGCCCTGCGGAACTTCGCCCATCCATTGATCGACTGCCGCTTCGTCTCCAATGTGGACGCCAACGATTTCTACGAGAAGACGCGCGACCTGGACCCGGCCGAGACGCTCTTCATCATCAGCAGCAAGACCTTCACGACGATGGAGACCATGACCAACGCGCACACGGCGCGGCAATGGTCGATGAAGGGGCTGGGCGGCGACGTGAAGAGTGTGGCGCGGCACTTTGTGGCGGTGAGCACGGCGGAGAAGGAGGTCGTGGCGTTCGGCATCGACCCCAAGAACATGTTCGGCTTCTGGGATTGGGTCGGCGGGCGCTACTCGATGGATTCCGCGATCGGCCTCTCCACCATGATCGCGGTCGGCGCCGAGGGCTTCCGCGAGATGCTCGACGGTTTTCACGACATGGATGAGCACTTCAAGACCACGCCGCTGGAGAAGAATCTGCCGGTGATCATGGGGCTGGTCGGCTTGTGGAACAACCAGTTCCTCGGTGCGGATGTGCTGGCGGTGCTTCCCTACTGTCAATATCTGGATCGCTTCAGCGCCTACCTGCAGCAATTGGAGATGGAGTCCAACGGCAAGCATGTCACCCGCGACGGCAAGCATGTGAAGTGGCAGACCTGCCCCGTGGTCTGGGGTCAGCCCGGCACAAACGGCCAGCACGCCTTCTATCAAATGATTCATCAGGGAACCAAGCTGGTCCCCTGCGACTTCATCGCCTTCGCCGAGCCGCTGCACGAGATGGGCGAGCACCAGGACATTCTCACCGCCAATGTGCTGGCCCAATCCGAGGCGCTGGCCTTTGGCAAGACCACCGCGGAGATCGAGGCCGAGGGAGTTCCGCACTGGCTCGCGATCCACAAGACGATGGAGGGCAATCGTCCTTCGAGCACCATCCTGGCGAGGAAACTTTCGCCGCGCATGCTCGGCCGGCTGATCGCCTTCTACGAGCACAAGGTCTTCACGCAGGGAACGATCTGGGGAGTCAACAGCTTTGACCAATGGGGCGTGGAGCTTGGAAAAGTCCTGGCCGTTCGCATCATTCCCGAGTTGTCAGGCGCGGCAAAGAAGCCGGCCCATGATTCCAGCACCAACCAGTTGATCGAGACCTACCGCAAGTGGCGCGGCCGGTGAAGCGCATTGCGAAACTGTTTCGCGGCAAAAAGGTCGCATCCACGCCGATCATGTTCACCGCGTGTCGAAGCGCGATCGCCGACGGCGTTACCGCGCGGGGACTGGGCCGCGACGTGCTCGCCGGATTGCTCGTGGGCGTGGTCGCGCTGCCGCTCTCGATGGCCCTGGCGATCGGCACGGGCATGCCGCCACAGGCGGGCCTCTACACTGCGATCGTCGGCGGCGTGGTCGCCGCGATCTTCGGCGGCTCGCGCGTGCAGGTGACCGGCCCGACTGCGGCCTTCATTGTCATCCTGGTGCCGGTGGTTGCGCAGTTCGGCGTCGCCGGTCTCATGATCGCCTCCATGGCGGCGGGCGTGGCGCTGATGGCCCTGGGCTTTTTCCGCATGGGGCGCCTGGTGGAATACATCCCCTTTCCGGTCACCGCCGGATTCACGCTGGGCATCGCCGTGTCCATTGCCATTCTTCAATTGAAGGACATGTTCGGACTCACCATCGAACACAGCGACAGCGCCATTGAAAAACTCATCCAGTCCGTCGAGGCCTTCGCAAGCTTTCAGATGGGGGACGCGATTCTTGGCGTGTCGACGTTGATGCTGCTGATCGTTTTCGCGAAGTTCTGGCGGAAAATTCCCGCGGCGCTGGTGGTGTTGCCGCTGGTGAGCCTGCTCGCGATCGGACTGGGATGGCTCGTGCCCGCGTGGCAACCCGCAACAATCGCCAGCCGCTTCCACACCATGATCGATGGCGTCGAAGTCGCGGGCATTCCGCAGGCGGCGCCGCACTTTGCCTGGCCTTGGATCGCCAGCGCACAGTTGCCCGCGATCGACTGGAGCTACGACACGGTGCGCGGATTGCTGCGCGCCGCCGTGGCGATCGCCCTGCTGGGCGCCATTGAAAGTCTGCTCAGCGCGGTGATCGCCGACGGCGTCACCGGCAAGCGCCACGACCCCGACGGCGAGCTGGTCGGGCAGGGACTGGCCAATGTGATTGCCCCGCTCTTCGGCGGTTTCGCGGCCACCGGCGCCCTGGCTCGCACCGCAGCCAACATCCGCGCGGGGGCCACCACGCCGCTGGCCTCGATCGTGCACGCGGTCTTCCTGCTGGCCGCGGTACTGGCGCTGGCGCCGCTGCTGGGCTACCTGCCCATGGCGAGCCTGGCCGCGCTGCTGGTGATGGTGGCCTGGGGCATGAGCGATTTGCGCCATTGCGTCTTCGTGGTGCGCACCGCGCCGCTGGGCGACAGCGCCACGCTGCTCATCTGCTTCCTGCTGACGGTGGTCTTCGACATGGTGGTCGCGGTCGGCGCCGGCTTCGTGCTCGCGTCAATTCTTTTCATGCGGCGCATGTCCGAGCTCTCGGCGGTCGAACTGAATCCCGTCGAGCATGGAGAGACGGTCCGCGCCTCCCCCGCGGGAATTCTGTATTACCGGATTCGCGGCCCGCTCTTCTTCGGCGCCGCCCAGCGCGCCATGAGCGAAGTGCAGTTTCGCCAAGGCGAATATGCCGCCGTGGTCGACCTGACCGATGTGCCGATGATCGACGCGACCGGCATCGTGAATCTTGAATCCGCGATCAATCGCCTCAAGGAGGCGGGCATTCCGGTGGCGCTGACCGGCGTGCAATCCGCGGCGCACGAAGTGCTCGAGCAGGCCGGATTCGCCGAGATCTACGGCGGCGTGCGCACCTTCGACACGGCGCAGGAAGCTTTCCGCGTGCTTGAATCCGAGCGCACCCTAGTACAATGAGCCCGTGTCTTGGCTCATTAACATCCTGCCGCCGATCCTGCGCCGCTATGAGCGATGGTTCTACTTGTTCGTGGCTGGCTGTTTCCTGACCTTCAGCTTGTTCGATGCAGCTGAGGCCGTGCTGCCGCATAATCAGAACTTTGCTTTAAGCAGTATGGTTCTGTTTGTAACTGTCGTGATTGGGTTGATGGGCGTGCTTCTCTGGTCGATCTGGGGGACCGTTTCGCGGTGCGATGACATTCGCAAGAGCGGTCGCTGCCTGTGCGGGCACTGCGGGTTCGACGTCGCCGACATGACTATGCCGGGACCTTGTCCAGAATGCGGTCATCACTGCGATCCCGCGAGACTTCGACTGTACTGGGATCGCTTCAAACGGCTTTCTGAGATTGCGGGATCGATTCAGGTGGATAGAAAAGCCTTGCCCCCGTGGATGCGCCGCGTTGGATGGACTTCGCTCGGGCTGGTTTTTGTGATCATGGCGGCGCTGGCCGGTCTGCTCATCACCCTAGCTCCTGGACTCATGATGGCGAAGTTTGCGCTTCTTGGCTTTGCATTCCCAATCTGGGTCAAGACCGGATCGGCCCTCGCCTCGTTTCGCGTGTGCCGGCGAGTCACGGAGAAAGATGACCTGGTATGCCTGCAATGCGGCGGCGACCTGAACGTCGAGGGCACGAACTCCGAATGCGTGAAGTGCCACGACTGGCGCCCGGTAAGCGAAGTGCGGTCGCAATGGCAAGAATGGAAGCCGGCCTGCTGGAACATTGAGGGAATGGATGAAGACCATTCACTCTCGCAATTTCCGGCTCAGCCTGCCTCTTCGTAATCCAGATTCACGGCGTAGGTTTCATTCACGCCCAGCAGCGCGACCATCGACACGATCATCACGGCGACGCCAGCCACGACCGCGGCCTTCCAGGCGGAGCCGGGATCGCCCGTGAACCACTTCTCGCTCCATACCCAGAGCGCCGCGCTGCCGCCGGCGCTCCAACGCACCAGATTCGGTGCCAGCGTCGCCGCGGTGGCGCGGATGTTGGTGCCGAACTGTTCCGCGGCCGTAGTGGCAAAGACCGCCCAGTATCCGCTGCCGATTCCCAGCACCAGACAGCAGGCGTAGAACCAACTCTGGCTCCGGTTGCCCACGCAGAAGTAAAGCACCATGCCAGCGATGGTCAGCAGGTGAAAGAGCAAAATGGATTTGCGCCGGCTGTGCATCCACTGGCTCAGCAGACCGCTGAAGAGATCGCCCGCGGCCAGCCCCACATAGCACCACATGATGGAGCGCCCGGGGTCGGGCTTGGCGTCGGCGGGCAGTCCCAGGCTGGCGCCGATCACGTCGCCGTACTTCACCAGCGTGCCCACGACGAACCAGATGGGAATCGCGATCAGCACGACGCAGGCGAAGCGCCACGCTCGCCGCGGCGGCCAGAAGAGCACGCGCAGCGATCCGCGCGGAGCCTTCGTCCGCAGATTGCTCCACATGCCGCTTTCGGCCACGCCCAGTCGCAGGAAGAGCAGCGAAAATCCGAGCAGACCACCGACCACGAAAGCCATGCGCCAGGCGACCCACTGGGTGACGAAGTAGGCGACCACCGCCCCCATGATTCCCAGCGTGGCGATCATGGTAGTGGCGAAGCCGCGCCACTTCGGCTGCGTGAGCTCGCTCACCAGCGTCATGCCCGCGCCGAGCTCGCCCGCCAGTCCCACGCCCGCCACGAATCGCAGCACTTCGTACTGGCGGATCGCGCTGCCCAGGCCGATGGTGTGCAGGAACGCGAGCGTTCCGTTCGGATCGACATCCGCGATCGCCGCGTTGAGCAGGTTCGCCACCGAATAGACCAGGATCGATCCGAAGAGCACGGTGAGCCGGCCGAATCGGTCGCCCAGCACGCCCCAAAGGACGCCGCCGACCATCAGTCCGCTCATCTGCAGGATGTTGTCCAGCCAGACGCCCCAGTCCTTGAGGAGCAAGTCATGCTGATCCGCGGGCAGCGCAGAAAGTTTCGCGGCCAGCACCTCGCGAAGGCTGGCCTTGCGGATCAGCGCAAAGAGCAGCAGGTCGAAGATGTCGACGAAATATCCCAGGGCCGCGACGACGACAGCGAGAACCACCACCGACCTCGGCTGCCCCGTGCCGCTTTCCTTAGGGAGTTCCATTGGCGGGCACAGTCGCGGGCGGTTGCGCCGGCGGCGTCACGGGCGTATTCGATGGCGCCGCCGCGGGCGGCGCGGCCGGAGGCGCGGAGGGCGGCCCCGACTTCACGGCTAGGTCTGCGCTCATCGCCGTGACCAGTTCCTTGATCAGGGCGTCCAGTTGCGTCGCCGCCGACGCCGAATTCACCAGGCTGATCCGCTGCTGACCCCACACCGCCGACTGCCGTGACAAAGGTTCGCCCGGCACCTTCATCGCCCGCACCACCATCAGCATCACGCCCAGGGCGCGGCGCGGTTGTTCATCGCTCAGTGAGACCAGCAGCATGATCTCCACAGGACTTTGTTCGGAGCAGGTCATGCCCACGCCCGTCAGAGCCTGCGTGAGCTGGGTCTTGGCCTCGGTGTCGCTCATGCCCGGCGCCGGTGTTGCGATGGAGACCACCGCCGAGCAGCGCACGGCCTTGACGCCGTTGATCGCTCGGGACAGATCCGCCACCGGCAAGGTCGCCGGGTTGACGTCGAGCGTCCGCTCCTTGTCCATCTCGCCGCGCAGCACCGTGGACTTTGCCCGCTCTTCGTCGCGCTCGGTGCGCACGCTGGAGGCGTCCTTGCGGGCGTCGGCGAGCTGGCGCGTGGCCTCCTCGGCCTGCCGGCCGGCGTCCGCCGACTTCTTCTGGGCCTCGTCGAGCAGCTTCTTGGCGTCGCGGGCCGCGCTCTCCGCGGCATCCATCTTGATCGAGAGCGCCGCCAAGTCGGCGACGGCCCCCGCCCGCTCGCGCTCCTTGGCGCCGATCGCGGCGGAGTTCATCAACCAGGCGGCGCCTCCGCCGATGCCCACGCCCAGCAGCAGCAGGACCACGATCAATCCCATCGACGGCGCAAAGCGGCCGGAGGACGAACTCGGTTTACGAGTAGGAGCGCCGTCGCTCCATGGGCTGGGGTCGGTCATGGAAACTTTCTCGGGAGCGGGAGTCTCGGCTTCATGGGGACCTTCGGCGGATCTTGGCGGAGTCTAACCAACTCGCCGACCCGACGGGCTCCCGCAGCGCCGGGCGGAAGTCGATTAGCATTGAGCCATGTCGCTCGACGATCCCTCCTCCGCGCCCCGCAAGCCACAGGGTGCCGACGAATTCGAGCTTTCCATCGACGCCACCAACGACCTGGGCATTGACGGCGAGACGCACATCGGCAGTTCGGAGAACGCCGCCGCGACGCCCCCGCCCATTCGCGGTTCCGCCGAGGAGCCCGTGCGCGACCGCATCGTGGTGCTGGGCCGCACCCGCGCCGGCAAGACCATCTACCTCTCGCGCCTCTACGAGCAGTCCTGGCGCGGCAACGGCCCGCTGCACATGGAGACCAGCTCGGGCAAGACCCATCTCGCCCTGCTCAACGCCGTCGCCGAGATGGGCGAGCAGCGCCATTGGCCGGCGGCGACGGAGGGTTCGACCTATCTCGACTTCGAGATCACCTGGCAATACCACACCTTCACCATGGTCAGCCTGGACTATCCGGGCGAGGTCTTCCGCCGCGCGTTCGTGGAGCAGGTGGAGGACGCCAACACCGCCGAGCTGATCGACCACGTGCAGCGCGCCGCGGGCATCGTGCTGCTGATTGACCCCAAGGTGCTGGCCAGCGGCAAGATCGGCGAGTCCACCGACGACGACTACGGCATGGTGCAGGCGCTGCGCTTCATCCGCGGCCTGCCCGGCGGCACCACCGTGCCGATCTGCCTGGTGCTGACCAAGATCGACGTCAACGCCGACCTGATCCGCCACCACGGCGGCCTGCGCGGTTTCGCCACCAAGTACTGCAACAACCTGCTGCGCATCGTGCCCACGCTGACGCTCTTCGGCATCTGTGCCGTGCGCTCGCGCCGCGACGCGCTGGGCAAGGACATCCCCGACCTCACGCGGCCGGCGCGCGGATTGGAGAACCCGATCGTCTTCTGCCTGCGCCGCATCGTCGCCGAGCGGGCTCGCCGTCGCACCGAGAGCACCCGGCGGGCGCGGCAGGAATTTGTCCAGCGCGAGATCAAGCAGGACCTGGAGGCGCAGCAGAAGGACACCCACTTCTGGCTCTGGGCAAACGTCGTGCTCTTCGCCTGTCTCACCGCGGTGGGCGTGCTGACCTGGCTGGTGGTGAGGCAGTTCCTGTGATCAAGGTCTCCACCCATCTCTTCGGCTCCACCGACGGCTATCAGACGCTCAACAAGAGCGACGATGTCAGCGAGGCCGAGGAGCGGGCCCTTTCCATCTTCGGATTCGGCGCGCCCAAGAGCCAGGAGGAGATCGACCGGCTCGTGCAGGTGCCTTCGGTCGCGGGGCGATTGCTGCCGGGCGGGCGCTTCGCCCTGACCCGCCTCTTTCCCGGCGAGCCGGATGTCGCGGGGCGCGACACCGTGGAGCGGCGCAGCATTCTCTTTTCGGCGCTGGATTGGCGCGAGGCGGTGCGCGGCGACTTGGAGTCCCTGCTGAGCGACGAGAACGCCTTTGAGCGCGGCGCCTTTCTGAAGAAGGAGCCCCACTGGGTCTCGCTGGGCGAGAGCGAAGATCTGCTGCCACAAGCCGGCGAGTTGGAGCGGCGCCTCTACGACATCCTGCTGGCCACGCCCCATCAGAACGCCTGCGCCCTGGTACCTGACGAGCCCGCCAATCGTCGCGCCTTGCTGCGGCTCTTGAAGCTGCTTCCACAGCGCGAGGCAAGCCTGCTCTCCTGGGGACTGGGATTGTTTGCCGCGACTCCCGGCGTCCGGCTGGCGACCGCTTCGGAATCCGTCGCCGCGGCGCCGAATGTGCGCTGGCCCCTGCTCACCGGATCGCTGGGGTTTCCAGAGAAGGTCGCCGCCCTGGGCCTGGATGAGGATGAGCGCGTCGCCGCCCTGAACGTCATCGCCGAACCGACGGAGGTGCGATGGCACCTCATGCTGGCGGCACGGGTGCTGAAATCCCTGCAATGGATCGTGCTGGCGCTGGTGCTGATCCTGCTGACGATCCTCTACCTGATCGTGAGGGCGCGCAACCAGCCCGCGGGCGCGCCGCCTCCGCAAGCACCGGTCCAGGCCGCCGATGCGACGCCCGCGATTGCGGTTCCACCGGCGGCGGCTCCACCGGCCGCGCCGGAAATTCCGCCGATCGCTCCGATAACGACCGCGAACAATTCTCCCGTGATTGGGCCGAGCGTCGGCGCGCCACCCGCGGCAGCCGGGAATCCGCCCGCCACGGTGACGCCGGAAAATCCGCCATCGGCCCCTGCGACGACCACGCCTTCGCCGGCGCCGACCACGCCGGAGCCGGCCAACATCGCGCAGGCGGAGCGCGAGCTCTGGTCCAAGGCGCGAACCGAATTGTCGAGCGTCCAGCTTTCGCCGTTCACGGAGATGTCGAAGCCGCAGGCCTGGCTCAAGCAATCCATGGATCAGGCGGACCGGCTCGCCGCGATCCAGCAGCAGGTCTCATCGGAGACAAAACATCTGAAGTCCACCTTCAAGCTGACCAACTGGATCGACTTGAAGAGCAAGCCTTCGCAGCGGCTGGTGGATGTCGCCGCCGCGCACAGGAGCGACACCGAATCCTATTTCCGCGCCAGCGTCCTGCTGCTGGCGGAGAGCGACCTGCTGGTGGCGCGTCTTTTCATCGAGGCCCAGCTCAACTTGCTCAAGGATCCGAAGCGGAAGCTCTCCGCGGATGACACTCGCGCGATCGCGAAGCTGGAGAGCAAACTTCAGGAGCTGAGCCGCCCCGAGGCCATGACCGGCTGGATGCAGACCCTGCCGGTCGGCATCTCCAATGAGTCGATCCGCCAATCGCTCTACTCGCAGCTTCTGGAATTGAGCAACGACCAGAAGTACAACATCGAGTTCCCGCCGCCGCCCCTTGGAGTGAATCCCTCCGCGCGCATTCCATGACATCGATCGGCCTCAGCACTCTCATGCGGCAGGCGGCGCAGGCCGCCCGCGAAGGCGACCCCGGCACGTTCGCCCAAGTCCGCGCCTCGATCGAGACGGTGGATCGTCTGGGCGACATCTCGCGGGACGAGCTGGACCTTCTGCAGGTGGTGGCGGCGGCCCGGCTGGGCGACACGGAATTGGCGCGATCGACTCTCTTGCGATTGGGCTTGCTCTCCGCGCGGCAGCAGCAGGAACTCTTCGGCTGGCTGACGGCCTGCCCCGAGATGGAGCACGCGCGATTCCGCGAGTTCGTCACCGAACTCGGCACGCTCGCCAAGAAGCCGAGCGCGGGCGGCGGGCTGATGCGCTCGCGCAAGCTGACGCTGATCCTGGGAGCGATCACCATCACGGTGCTGGCCGTGGTCGTGGTGCTGATCGAGTTCGTGCTTCCGAAACCAGCCGCCATCAACGCCCGCAATCTCCTGATCAGCGTGAGTCACGGAGACGCTCGCCTGCTCGCCTCTTCACTGCCGCGAACCTGGCGCGACGAGCTGCATGAGGCCGCGATCCGCCTGGCCAATGGTCCAGTCGATCCCGGTTTTGATGCCGCGCAACTTTCAAAGTCCCTCCGCAACCTGCAGAGCGCGCTGCTGGCCGCCCACGCCTCGAAGCAAGCGAAGGGCATCTGCAAGCAATTGGTCGGTTCGGAGGATGACATCGATGTGCTCAAGCGACTCGCCGAGGGCATCGCCGACATCGCGGGCAGCGGCTGGATGAACCCCGGAACATGGAAGGAGCGGATGCCTTGGGAGAGCGATCTCTCGGCGAATGCCCGGCTGGCATGGCGCACGCTGCTGGCGCACGCGCCGCTGGCTCCATGGTCGGACCGGCTCTTCGACGGGCAGGAGCGGATCCTTCCCCTCGAGTCGAGCGACTTCTTCGTGACGGAAAATTCATCGCTGCCCCCCAAGACATTTCTGGCGGTCCAGGGTCGCAAAACCACCTGGCAGCTCACCTGCGTCCAGGTCGACGGGGTCTGGGTGCCCGTGGATTGGGCGGAGGATTGGGAGCGCTGCCGCCCCTGGATCACGGGTTCAATGTCCACGGCGCATCCGCTGAGCGATCTTGAGAAACAATTCGTGCAGCGAATCGACGGCGTAGCATCCTGGCTGACCCGATGTGCGAATAGTTCGGGCGCGGCCGCGCCGACCGATAAGGAAGCTCCATGGTGGATCTCGCAATGAAACCAAGCTGGCTGACTCGCGCGTTGTGCCTTGGCGCACTCTGCGCCGGCGCGGCACTTGTCACCAGTTGCGCCAAACAGGTCGCTCCGCAGGCGACCAAACCTGAAGCGGATTCCAAGCTCGCGCCGCTGCCGGTGACGCAGACTTCGACTCCGATTCCCGCCGGCAAGAACGCAGTCACGGGTGGCGGTCTCGCAAAGGGTGGGGCCGGAAACGGCTCGGGCAATGGAAATGGCACCGGCAACGGAACGGGATCTGGAACAGGATCGGGCACTGGAAACGGAGCGGGGTCCGGAAGTGGCAATGGAACCGGCGCCGGCGCAGGAACAGGAACCGGCTCAGGCAGCGCAGGCAGCGGCGCTGGTAGCTCGGGCGGCGCCGCGGGTGGTGGCGCAGGTGGAGGCGCGGGCGGGACCACGGGCGCTGGCGGAGGCGCAGGCAATGGCGGCGGTGGCGGTGCCAGTGGTGGTGCGAGTGGCGGCGCCGCTGGAAACCCGGGCGGCAGCACCGGCAGTGGTGCTAGTGGCGGAGCCGCCGGAGGCGCAGGTGGAAGTGCGGGTGGCGGAGCAAGTGGTGGAGTTGGTGGTGGCGCGGGCGGTGCCGGCGGTGCAGCGGGTGGTGCGGGTGGCGGTGCTGGAGGGGGCGCCAGTGGCGGCGCTAGTGGTGGTGTTGGCGGAGGCGGCAACGCAGGTGCAGGTTCGGGTGGTGGTGCAGGAGGCGGCGCTGGTACCGGCTCGGGCGGCGGCGCGGGCGGCAACTCAAGCGGCAGCGCCGGCGGTGGTGCAAGTGGAGCCAGCGGCGGATCAAGCGGCGCCACCGGCGGCAACAAGGGCGGTGGCGGTGCGGGCGGTGGCGCCGACTCAGGCGGCTCCCAATCGCAGCTCATCAAGATCGTCGATGCGGTCAACGGAAATCAAAGCGCCTCGAACCAGCCCTTCAAGCCCAAGAAGGTGGCAGAATCCGCCGACGGCGCCGTTTCCGCCAGCGGCGGATCAATCACGGGCCCGGGCGGCAGCGCGACCACCGCGACCAGCGCCACTTCAGGCGCCAACTCTTCTACGACGGACACGAGCGCCGGGCGGAGAGATCCCGCTGCGGGCGCAGGAACCATCCGGCGAAGCGGCGCCGGCACGGGCGACTCGGGAATCGCCGACGCAAACCGCGCGGGCGCCAAGAAGGACGACGCCACCAACGCAGGCACCACTGTCCAGGAGACGCAGCGCCTCAAGGAGTCGCATGCCACCGCGCAGCCCGAGACCAAATCCGAAACTCCCGCCACCGAATCCGTCATCCCCCTGCCCGACGTGCCCGATGCCGCCGTTGAGCATGGCGACGCCGCGCCGGAAACCGCGTCGACCGTGGCGCAGTCCAAGTACGCGCCGCTGCTGGGCTACTGGAAGCAGGTCGACGCCTCCAAGCACGAGCCGGATTTTGCGCCGGGCGGATTTGATCAGTCGATCCTGGCGATCCGCCCCACGCAGCGCTCGATGCAGATCTACCGGAGCTGGGGCGCGCCCGCGCAACTGGTGATCGCCGCGGAGCTGCGGGCCACCTTCGACCTCAACGGCGGCGTGACGATGACGGAAAACCCCGCGACCCCCTGCCGCTTTTCGCCGACCGCGCTGGATTTGCCCGCGACTTCGAGCCAGCCCGCCAAGCGCGTGGTTCCTCCGGCGCAGCCGCTGCCCTACGACGCCAAGTGGATCGTCGAGAAGGACGACACGCTGCAACTGGACGGCAAGCGCTATCGGCGCATGGAACGCGCCGAGTTCGAGGCGGCCACGCAGTCCCAACCAACGATCGCATCGAGCGGCGGCGCCTCCTCGGCCGCGTCGCCCTCCGCCACCACGGCGGCATCCGGCCAGGGAACCAAGGAGCCCACCGGCGGCATCGACTTCTTCGGCACGCGGGTGCGCGGAAAATATGTCTGCTTCGTCTGCGACATCAGCGGCTCGATGCAGGGGGACAAGCTCATCGCCCTGCGCAACGAGCTGACGCGCACGATCATGGCCCTGCCCTCGGGCAGCCACTTCGAGGTGCTCTTCTTCAGCGACGAGGCGTTCATGCTTGAGCCCAACTGGGTGCTGGCGGGATCGGCCGGCGCCAACGGATGCCTGAAGAAGATCCAGGAGGTCGGCGCCGGCGGCGGCACCGATCCCAGCGGCGCGCTGATCTACGCCTTCACCAAATTGAATCCCGCACCGCATGAGCTCTTCCTGCTGACCGACGGGCACTTCAACGCCGATCCCGCCGAGCTTTTGAAACAGCTCAACGGCGGCTCTGACCAGACGCGCATCCACACCATCGGGCTCGGGCAGGATGTGGACGTCGCCATGCTCACGGGGATCGCGAACCAGTACGGCGGCCAGTACCGCGGCATTGCCGCACAGGCCGCGCCGCCGCCCGCGCCGTGAGCCGGCAAGTGCGGCAGGCCGATCTAAACATTTTTCGATGGCAAGGTGAGCCGCTATTGCGCCGTCGCCACGCCGTCGCGGATCTCGTCGCGGTAAACGCCGTCGCCCAATTGAATCGGCGAGACGTCGTAGGCAAAGCCTTTTTCCGCGATCAGGTTGCGCACCTGGCCGAAGGCGCGGTGCGAATCGGGCGCCACCTTCAAGCTCACCACATGCTTCGTGGTCGCAAGCCGGTCGAGCAGGTCGCTCAGCGGTTGCTCCCA
Organism: Planctomycetota bacterium; assembly: GCA_021414025.1. Classification (NCBI taxonomy): domain Bacteria; kingdom Pseudomonadati; phylum Planctomycetota; species Planctomycetota bacterium. The sequence continues at coordinate 139,929 of JAIOPG010000007.1, forward strand.
GGAGGTCTCGCCTTCAAGCCCAACTTCAAGCCCGCCATCCACCCGCAGCGGAACATGCCGCTCGATCCACTGGCCGCCGCCGCGGAAGCATTCGTGGATCACGCTCTCGGGCCGCGCCGCCAGGTCCACCGCATTGGGATTCCACTCGCTCCATCGCGCGCAGGGTTCGTCGATCGAACCGCGCCAGGGATTGATCCAGTAGACGCGGTCGCGCCACAGGATCACCTGCACGGGCAGCAGCCCCTCCACTTCGCGCCGCCGCGGCGTGCGGACTTTCTTGTCCAGCGAGGAGGCCTCCGACTTGAGCTCGCTCTCGAGCAGGTCGATCTCCTTGCGGAGCTGCGGCAGCTCCACCTTCAGCGCCTCGGTGCGCTCGCCGCCGACTTTCAGGATGCTGGAAAGCTCCTCCACCTTGCGGGCGCTGCGCTCATTGGATTGTCGCAGCGACGCCAGCTTGCCGCTGGCGACGGCGGTCTCCGTCTCGGTGGAGGTCTTGCGCTCGGCGTCGGTCACCATGACCCGCAGACGCTTGATCGCGGCGCGCTCGCCGGCCAGCGGATCGGAGGCTTCCGCCTGCTGCATCAAGCCCTCCACCACGCTCTGCGTGTTGCGCGTGCCCACCAGAATCGCCACGTTGATGCTGATGAAGATGAAGAGTCCGAACGTGTTGCAGACCGTGTCCAGCAGCAGGTAGAGGCTGTCGAAATTCTCCCCCGCCCGCTTGCGGCGGGTCACGGTTTGGCCTCCGTGGCGGCGGGCCGGAAGCGCTCGCTGGTGTAGGAGTCCTCCTCGATCAGGTCCAGGCCGCGCGGCAGCGCGCCCAGTTGAGGATCCTCGGCGAACTTGCGGGTGATGTCGCGCCACATCGCCACGCCGCTGGGCTTCACCACGAAAAGCAGCGTGCGCTTGGAGGCGTCGGGCAGGCTCTGGATCCACTGCTTCAAGAGCGCCGATGCGGTCTGTGCGTCGTTGAGCGGAAGGGCCAGCGGCGAGTCGAGCTCGGAGTTGGTGCCCGCGACCAGCTGCGAGCCGGAGACCTCGATGATCACCGGCTTGCGATCATCCTCGGCCAGAAGGTAGGTCACGCGACGGCGCAATTGTGTGGAGGCGAGGCGCTCCTCCAGTTCGTCGCGCTTGCGGATCAATTCCGCGGCCTCGATGGCGCTGGGGTCGGCGCTGGAAAGCGCCACGGCCTCGCGCACCTTCTGCTCGGTCTCCTTCTCGACGGCTGCGGCGCGGTCGCGTTTCTCAAGCTCAGAGCGAAGATCCTGACGCAGCGCGCCCCGGGCCATCGCCTGGTTTGGGGCGTGGCTCTGCGCCGCGCGGTTGAGCCGTTCCTTCAATCCTGCGGCTTCCGTGGCCAGCTCGGCGCGGCTCTTGCCCAGATCCGCCTTGCTCTCGGCGGCGACCAGCTCCACCGCGGTTGCGGCGGCGCCGACCTGCAGGATCAGCGTCATCGTGATCACGATCGTCACGCCGATCGTGCACATCATCACGTCCTGAAATGAGAAGAACGAGACCGGATTGTCGTTGCTTTGACGCGACGGCCTCATCTCAGCGGTCGCCCTCGCTCACGCGGACGCGAGCCGTCACGTGGCGGGCGCACTGGTCGCGGCAGTCGTCCATGAAGCGGTCGTCGGCGCGGCGCAGAAAGGTGAGAAAGAGATGGATGGTCAGCGCCGCCAGCAGACTCTCGCCGGTGGTGACGAAGGCAGTGTCCAGTCCGCCGATCACCTGCGTGAGCTGTCCGGTGATGGCGCGCAGGTCGGAGTCCTTGTTGCTGAGCACGCCGCCGAACTTGCCGATGGCCTGCGTAAGTCCCGCCACGGTGCCGATGAAGCCGAGCACGGGAATCGCCCAGATGAATCCCTTCACCACCACATAGCCGCCGTCGATCTGCAGCTCGTCGTTGTCGGCGCGGCTCTGCAGCATCTCGTCGATGTCGCCCACGCGGCCCACGTTGCGGATGGTGCGCAGCACGCCGGTGACGCGGTTGAGGTACATGAAGCTCTCCACCCCCTGCACCTTGGACTCGATCGCCTCCACCACCTGCATGGCGTTGGTCCGCGCGATGCTCCACTCCGGATCGTCGGGGGCGAAGTGGATCTGAAAGGCCTTGCGCTGCGCCGCGATCTTCAGCGCCTTGAGCACCAGGATGCTGACGCTCCAGGTGCTCAGGAACATGATCAGGATCGGCACGCGCTCGAAGGCGGTCAGGTACTTCCACACCAGCGCGCCGGCCTCGGTTCCGCGAAAGAGGAAGGCGGGCGTGTAGACGACCAGCATCATGGCGATCGAGCCGAGCAGCGTGCTGCTGAGCGAGGGCGTGGTGTAGGTGCCGCAGGGAAGCGAGAGGCGCGCCTCCGGATCAACGGAGGCGAAGCGCAGCAGCGGCTTTTGGGTCGATGCGGATGGCGAACGCGGGCGGCCTTGCACTTGCGTCATTTGACGGCTCCTCGGAGGAAGATCAGTTGCGGCGACTGGGGTATCGGATTGGGCGTGTCGCGGACAAAGAGCACTTCGTTGTTCTCGATGCGCACCGGGAAGAAGCGCCACGAGCCCTCGACGCCCTTGCCGATGATCAACGCGTCCTTGCCGTTGGCGATGCCGCGCACCGGATAGGCGTTGTCCTGCGGCGCGAGCATGATCGCCACGCTCGCGGCGGGAATCATGCCCTCATCCATGACCTGGTCACGCTTCTTGGCGGCCTTGATGAGACCCTGGATGTCCGGCATGAGCGAGAGCGACTGCAGCGCCACCTTGCGCACATCCTCGGAGCGCGCCGCCTGGTCGCCGGCGGCCACCACAAAGGGATCGCTGGCGGAGATGGCGCGCAGCGACTCGAGCGAGCGCACCCACTTGGCAGCGGCGGCGTCGACGGGGTCGCGCTCCTCCGCGAAGTACTCCAGCCACGCATTCCACAAATCCTTCTGCATGTGCCAGGAAAGAATGGGATTGCTCGGCTGCATCGCGGCCTGCTTGGCGAGCATGTCCAGCCAAAGGTTGCGGGCGTTTCGCCAGGAGGCTTTCGGCAAGTCGGCGGCGACCGCCACCAGCGCCTGCGACGGCGCCCACGGCGCATTGACGCCCAGCAATTTTCCATTGAGCGGCGCGCGCGCCTTCAGATTTTCAGGCACGACGGCAAGATCGTTCTTCGACTGCACCGCCTGCGCCCAGGGATTGCCCATCTGGTCGGTGCGCTTGCGGTAGATCCTGCGTCCATCCTCCAGCGACTGCTCGCCCAGGTTCACCCAGCCCGACTGCGAAAGCCAGGCCGCGGCCGCGGCGCCGATGCCCTCGGTGTTGGCGGTCTTGCTCAAGGTTCGCTTGCAGATCCCCTGCAGCAACTGAGCAGCTTCCGCGTGCGGCGTGGTCGGAAAATCCGTCAGATGCTTGGCCAGAATCGGCGAAAGCGATCGCGCCGTGGCCGCGTCGCCGAAGTCCACCTCGGAAAGTCCGCCCATGCTTCCGGTGCGACCCGAGAGAATCGCCGGCACGATCTGCTGCCGCCACGACTCGACCGCGGCGCCGCCCTCGGCGACTTTCAATCCATGCTCGTAGGCCTTGAGCAACTTGCGGCGGTTGAGCAAGTCGCCCGCGACCGGCAGCAGGCGCACATAAAGGTCGCGATAGGCGGACTCGCTCGCCGGGATGCGCTCCACGGCCTGCAGCAACTCGGCAGCTTCGCCGTACATCTTGGCATTTTGTTCTGCCTGCTCGCGCAAGCGCGTGGCATTGAGGGCCAGTGCCTGCAGCGACTCCGCGATCGCCTGGGCGTCGCGATTGGTGACGGCGGCGCTGGCGGCGATCTTCGCGGCGTCCACGATCGACTGGTACTCGGCGGCCTTGCGGTTCCACGACGCCGGATCGACCTGCTCCGCCGCGGTCATGGGCAGCGCATTGAGTGCGGCCTCAAGGCGATTGAACTCGGCCTTGGCCTTGTCCAATGAAACCGTGCGGCTGGCCGCGGCTTGACTCGTCATTTGGTCGGCGGCGGCCAGCAGTTGCGGCTGCATCGACTTGGGCGCCCGCTCGGCCATCTGCCGCAACTCCGACGCGCTCTTGTCGAACTCCACCGGATAGGCCGGAGTCTGCGCCAACTGCTTGGCGCGGTCGATCGCGGCCTGGGCCAGGGCGATTTCGGTTTTCTCTTTTTCAAGGGCTGCGGCCACCTTGGCGCCGACCGCCGAGACTTGCGGCGCGCCGGCGAGCTCTTGGTGCGATTCCTTCCAGGTGGCCAGCGTCTTGGACGCGGTGTCGGGCGCGCCCGCGACAAGCAGCGTCTCCACCTCCTTGGCAATGGAGTTGACCTGCTCCAGCGACTGCTGCCACTGCACGATCCACCACGCGGCGGCCAGCAGCACCACCGTGGCCATCGCCACCGCCACGCCGCGTCGCACGAACTTGCGGTGGCCGACGGCTCGCTGCGCATCCTCGACGGCGGCGACTCGCATCACGATCGCCTCCGGCAGCATGGCGTCGAGATTTCGCGCGGCCTTCACCAGCGACTGGATTTCATCGTGGGACTTCGCCTGGTCCAGGGCCAGTTCGAGCCGCGCGACGGCATCGCGCTGATTTTTCTGACGCTGCTCGCGATCCTGCTCCGCCTGAAGCAAGCCCAGGCTCGCCGCCGCGGTCTGGCGCAGATCCGCGTCGGGCTCGAACTCGGCGATCGCGGCCTGCCAGCGCAGGCTGGCGGCGCGAAGCGCGTCCATGTTCATCGCGGTCGCCGCGGTGTGCATGTCGTTGCAGGCGGCCCGCGCGGCCTGCTGGGCGCCGCGCGACTTGGCGGCAACCGCGTAGACCTGCAATTTCGCCAGCTGCTCCTGGTGCTCGCCAATCGCGCCGCCGCAGGCGTCGACCAGATCGGAGACCGTGATCGCCAGCGCGTCGTCCTTGCTCTGCAGCACCTCGCCGGCGAGCCGCACCAGCTCCGCCGCGGCCTCGCGCTGCAGTCGCGTCACGCTGCGCAGCCACTCGGGATTCCGCGGGTCCAGCTCCACCAACTCGCGCAGAGCCTTCAACCGCTCGATCAGCGGCGCCCGTTGCAGCGAGAGCAGTCGGTGCTTGGCCTCGGCCGGGGCCAGCGAATGGAAGCGCGACCAGGCGTCGGAGTAGAGCTCGAGCAGGCTTTGGTCGATCGACTCCGGCGGCGGCAGCTTGCTGGCGTGGCAGAGGTCACGCCACTGGGTGAACATGCCCTCCAGCAGCAGACGCGAGGCGGTCTTGGCCAGGTCGAGCGCCTCGCCGTAGCTCACCGCCTCGGCGAAGAGCCCGGCGTGGATCCAGCGATGGCATTGGTTCAGTTGTTTGTTGACGCTGCGCACCTGCTGGGCGAATTCCTGCGCCACCTTGGCAACATCCTCGCGATCGGGCTGCTGGCGCAGCACGAGCTGGCGGATCATCTCCACGATGTCGCGGTCATGCATGCTCATATGGTCGCCCCGTATTTGAAGGCGAGCCAGAGCACTGAGGTGACTACGATGGCCGCGGCCAGGAACCATTTCCAGGCGCTGTTGGAGGAAGACTTCTCCGCGCTTCGCCAGACTTCAATCGTGGCTTCCGCCGCTTTCGATTGGCGTGCGTCGGTATCGCGATCAACCTCGCGCACTTTGGCGGCGACCAAGTCCTGCAAGCGCGGCGCGGCCGACTTCCCCGGCGCTGTCAATCTTGCCGGCGCTTGCCAATCCACTTTTTCGGTTCCGGTCCGCGACGGATCTCCATTGCTTCGCGTTGCCGAGCCTCGCGCTGTCGAAGCTGCCGTGTCGGCGCCATGTCGCGCCCGCTCGGCCAGAGTGCCCGTCGGCTTGGCCGCAAGTGCCCCACTGCCGACGCGCAGAATCCACCCGCTGTTTGCAGCCTGCGTCGCCAGCTCCGGCTCGCGCTCATCCACGAAGCAGATCTTCACGCTCGCCTCGCCGCCCAGCGGAATCGGCCGCGTGGCGAATGTCACTTGCCAGCGCTTCTCAAGAGGAAGCAGCGAAGCCATCTCGGCGGCCAGACGCAACCGCTTGCCATGCGCGGGGACCACCAGCCAGAGGCCGATGCCGCTTTTCTGCACCGCCTCCAGCACGCTCGCCGCGAAACCCGCGTCACCGAAAACTTTTTCCCAGGTGTGCAGCGGCGCGTCATCGCGCGTGGATGCAGGCTTGATCTCGCCCTTGGACAATTCACGCGCGGCGCCGACCCACTCCTCCAGCCAGAGGGAGCCATCCTCCAGCAGCGCCGCCGGATCCGATTTCCGCATGGCCTCCGCATCGATCACGCGGTGGTGCGACAGCCGGTTCTCGCGCCCGGTGTAGTCCATGCCGCTGGGGGCGATGCAGCTCAGAACTGAGATCTCCTGCCCTGCGCAGGAGACACGGCGAAAGGCGTGCATGGTTTTCTCGCGCTGCGTGGCCCCGCTCCAGCAGGGCGGCAGACCGGAGAGGCGGCTCAACGCGTCCGACATCGCCATGGGCATGCCGCCGGTGCGCCCCGCCACGGTGTAGCCGCTGTCGCCATCCAGGCCGCGGGCCAGCGAGGTGTGGATCAGCTCGATGCTCATGTCCAGAGCGACGCGTTGGCGAGCGCGTCGACCTCCAGCGGCAGGCAGGCGAGCAGTGGAACGCTGGCCCATTGCGGGCGAATTTCAGAAGGCCGCACGCCGAGCCGTCCGGCGGTGAGCTCGCTCGAACCCCACGCCGAACTGGGCACGATCAACGTGCGCGAGCTCGCGGCGCGGACCGCGTTCATGAACTCGGGGCAGGCGCTTTCAAGAATCGGCCGCAGCATCTGATCCATCTTCATCAACGCGGCGGCATCAAGTTCGCCCTTGTCCAGGAAGGGTTCCTTGCTCAGATCGAAGCCGGCGCCCTTGCTCCACGCATCGGCCTTGGAGATCACCACCACCAGCGGCACATCCAGATTGTCGGCGGCGTGGCGGCCGCGATGATGGCGCACCCGCGCGAAAGTCTCCGTGAGCACCAGGTCCTGCCGGATCGTCGCGCCCTCCCAGGTGGGCATCTTGGTCGCGGTGCGGAAGCTGGGGTTCTGCGTCGGATCGAAAATGAAGATGATGGCGCGGCTGTGGCTGAGGTGGCGCGTCACCGGCTGCGCCGCCGCGTCGGCGCCGGGAAGAAAATGCTCGCCCGCGTTGTCGTAGAGCACGACGATCGAGGGATCCTCGTGCCCGCCCTGGTGCAGACTGAAAACCAGCGGCAGAGGCAGCGTCTCCTCCTTGCCTTTCACGCGAACGGTGCGATAGAGCAGCGCATCGCCTGCGATTTCGGTCTTGGCCAGGCGCACCGGCTCTTTGGAATCCGGCGAACCAAAGAGCAGATTCTCGTCGCGATGGAGGCGAGCGTTGAGCTTGGGCTCCGTGTCCACGATTGAAACTCCCAGGCGGCTCCGCTCGCGGCGCAGCCCCCAGGTCATCGCCGTCAGCAGGTTGCTCTTGCCCGAGCCCGGGGCCCCCACCACGCTGATGAAGGTGCTTGGCAGCTCGATCATTTCCCGGGGAAATTCGATGCGGCAGCGCGGGCAGGCGGTGCGGGTGCAGCGTGCCCCCTCGGGATCGAATGCAGCGCCGCCCAGGTCGAATCGCGTCGGAAGAAAACGCAATTGCTCCGCCGGACCGGCGACCGGGTCGCCAATTAACCTCCGATCCTCCGCAATGAAAAGTGTTTCGCTGGGGGCAAAACCCACCCAGCAACTGGGGCAATTCACGCGGCTGATGAGTTGGTGCGGCTCACGGAAGAGAGCATGTTTCTCAAGCGCTGGGTGAACCGCCATGACCGGAATCCTACCCAATCCACGCGTTGCACAAGGCTTGCTATCTTCCCGGCGCGCCTTTCCCTTCGTTCCCAAACCCCTCAAGACTTCTGGGCCACCACATGAACTTTCCAATCCTTCGCGCCCTTGCGTTCTTCTGTTTGCTCTCAAGCGTCTGCTTCGGCTTCGCGGTGGGAGAAGATGTCCTGGTCACGTTGAACTCGGGCGAAGTGCTGCGCGGCGAGGTGATCAGCGACAAGGACGGCGTGGTGATGCTCAAGCACGCGTTGCTGGGCGAACTCAAGATCAATCGCGATGCGATCGTGAAAATCTCGCCGGCGCCGGCGCTGCCCGCGCCCCCTGTGGCAAAGACGCCGCCCGCTGCCGACGCGGCAGCGAAGGCGCCCGCAACCAAATTCGCTGAGAAGGCGGCCGAACCTGCGTCCGTGCCTGCGGAAACTTCACGCGCGAACGAGCCCTCCTCCGAGGCAGTCAAGGCGCCCGACACCTTGATCAAGTCCGCCGACTACACCGTCGTCGCCACGCCCGCTGAGCTCGCCAAGGCCGCGGCCGATGCCGCCAAAGATCCGCACGAACCCGTCTGGAAGGGTCAGTTCGAGTTCAACGCCACCTTCGTCGACGCGGTCAACACGCAGTTCGACCTTCGCGCCGCCGCCCAGGTCACCCGCGAAACGATCGACGACAAGCTCAAGGCCTACGCGGAGTACTACTTCCGCACGCTCAGCCCGAATACCAGCTCATCCGGCAACGGCAACATCACCGACAACAACCTGCTCACCAACATCACCTACGACCGCTTCCTCAACCCGACTCCGTGGCTTTTGTTCGGCAAGGGGCAGTACCAGTACGACATGACGCAAAACTGGGAGAACCGGATCAGCGCGTGGGGTGGAGTCGGCTACCGCTTCTTCGACGACCCCAAGAAGTTCACGCTCACCGGCAAGCTCGGTTTGGGTGCCACGCATGAGTTCGGCAGCTCCGACATGACCCAGCCCAACGGCTACGCGGAAATTGCCATGGGCTGGCAGATCTCCGAGCGGCAGAAGCTGAATTTCTCCAGCTACATCTCCCCCGACCTGGCCAACTTCAACAACTACTTCATTCAGACGCGGCTGGAGTGGAGCATGAAGATCGACTTGTACACCGGCCTGAGCGTGGTCGCCGGCCTGCGCGACGACTACCAGAGCCAGCCCTCCAATGGATCCACGGGCAATGACTTCCGCGGCTATTTCGGCTTGAAACTGGAACTTTGATTCACCTTGGCTCGGTTCATGATGGAGCTTTGATTCAATCCCCTCTCAGAAAGGTTCGCTATGAAGATCATTCAGGAATTCAAGGATTTTGCGCTCAAAGGCAACGCGATGGACTTGGCCGTCGGCGTCATCATCGGAGCCGCGTTCGGCAAAATCGTGAACTCCCTCGTTCAGGACATGATCAATCCCGTCATCGGCATGCTGATCGGCGGCGTGGACCTGTCGAACTGGAAGATCGTGCTTAAGAGGGGCGTCGAGGCGAACCCGGCGGCGAACATTGCCGCTGTTCCGGATGTTGCGATCAAGCTCGGCGCATTCCTGAACATGTGCATCGAGTTCCTCATCGTGGCGGCAAGCGTGTTCCTGATGGTGAAGGCGCTCAACACGCTCACCAACCTGAGGTTGAAGAAAGCAAAGGCGGAAGCGAAAGCGGAAGCGAAGTGAAACGGCGACCGGGTTGGTCGCGAAGTTTCAGTTGCGTCCCCTGCGGCGTGTGATCAGCGGCCGCCACCAGGCGAGTAGCGCTGCGCGGTCCTTTTGCGGCACCTCTCCTGCTTCCATGGCGAGCCGGGCGAATTCGTTGATTTGTTTTTCGCGGGCCGCGCCCTTTGATTTGTGCAATGTGCGCAGCACGTTGGCGGCGCGGTCCCATGCGGCCGTGTTCGTCGGCAGCGGCAGCGCCGCGACTTGCTTGGCGGAGAGTTTCAGCGCGCTCGGAGAAAGCCCGGCACCGGCGTGACGCCACCAGGCCTCGGCGCTAGTCACCGGCGAGAGCAGAGCCGCCAGAATTCGCCACAGGTCCGCGCTCTTGTGCGGCACCACGCGAATCAACGGAACGCTTGGAGCCAGGCGGCCGGTCGCGTCGACCACTGCTTCGATCACCTTGGTCTGCACAGCCACGATCACCTTGGGGCGACGGGCGTCGGCGAGCCACTCCTTCATGTAGGGATCTCGGGCGGCGGCTCGCTCATTGACTTCGGGGTGCTTCCATGCTTTCCCAAGAAGCCGAACCGGTTTCTCGCCCCACATGCAATGCGCCCAGTCGATCAGGCCGGTGGTGACAATGCGCAGGCCGCTCGAACTCTGGGAATCCTTGATCGCGCCGCGCAGGCCGTAGTACTGATCGCGGAAATCGGCGGCCACGCGAGCGCGATCGCCGATGACGCCCGATGCGCGGGACTTCACCCGGGGAACTCCGGCGTGCGCCGCCATGGCCGCACTCCAGCGACCTTTCCATTCCGGCCACGACAGCTTCAAGCCCGGGCCAGGCAGCACTCGCAGCGATGGCGCGTGCGACCGCCCATTTCCCTTCGCTTTGTGAAAAGCAAGAATCGCAACATGCGTCGAGGCGCTCACCCACCGCTGCCGATCAAAGTAGATGCACTCCAGTTGGGCCAGAGTGCTCACGCGATCGCGAATCGCTTCTGCGTGGGACGCCGACAGGACGCTGATCGGCTCGATCATGGCCATGCGGCCGCCCGGCTTCAATGCCTCGGCGCCGAGCACCAGGAATGCGCCGGCCATGTCGGCGTAGCCGCGCACCACGCCATCGAAGCGGTCGAGCAATTTCTTGGCGCGGCTTCGCTGCACCACCGTCGCGCCGCCCAACTGGCTAAGGAAGGGTGGATTGCCCACAACGATGTCAAAGGAACCGATGAGGCTCCTCTCAAACAGCGCGTCGCCCACTCGAATTTGTTTCGCGAACTGCTTCGCTGCCGCTGGCGACAACTTGAGAATGTGCGCAATCCGAGTTCGCGCTATGGAAACCGCGATGGGATCGATGTCGACGCCGTGCAGACTTTTCGCGATCGCCTCCTTGGCGAAACCGGCTTTCACGAGCGAGCGGGCGGCCGCGATGAGCAGATTTCCGCTGCCGCATGCTGGGTCAAGCACGCTAGGGCAGGGCCGCGTTGACGCAGCGTGTGACCTTTTCAGATGGTCCTTCAACCAGGGTGTGAGCGAAAGTTGAATGAGCACATCCGCAAGAATTTGCGGCGTGTAGAAGGCGCCGAGCTGCGTGCGTCTCTGACCCGTAGTTTTTGAGGCGCGACCGAGCGAGGCTTCATAGGAAGCAGAGAGCCACTCCTGATCGATACCTGCGCGAAATGTTGCGGCGCTCGCCGATGTCCGTGGCATGCGGGTGCAATCTATTCGTTACAATTCACCCTTGCTGCGGGCGTAGCTCAGTTGGTAGAGCGTCAGCTTCCCAAGCTGAATGTCGAGGGTTCGAGTCCCTTTGCCCGCTTTCGTGTGATAGCACTGCGGATCGCGAATTAGCGAACCTGCCCATGTTTGGCAGAGAGGCTCAAACGGTGCTGCAAGGCGGTAACTAACACTTTCGACCTTAGAGTTGCCTATGAGCTAGGCAACGTCCATTATTTCACCGCGCATGCCCAAGTACCGGTTGCACAACCCGACGGGTCTCGCCATCGTGCGTCTGCGTGGGCGAGATATCTAGCGCGGTACGCACGACTGCGTACCGGATTTCGGTAGCGGCGTGGCCAACTACGGCCAAGCAGGAGCCGGTCGACCGCGCTGGCACGCAATTCACCCCTTGATGGACTTGTCGCAGCGGCCCAGCCATCTTCGCCACATGATGGCTAGCGCGTCATCGCGAGATTGGCTCGCTGCTTCGTTGCTCTCGTCACGCAGCCCGCGCCGTCTTGCATCCTCGGCGACCAGTATCCAGTACATCGGCTCCAGGCATCCTAGGCCACTCGCGCTGCGGATGGACGGAAGTCTCACCAGTTGAGAGTGGTCGCAAGAAGTCAGTTCGACGGCCAGGCGATACAGCGCTCGCCAGGCAGACTCTGCTTCATTGCGAGGAAGGCGGATGTCGGCCGATTCGAACAACGGCGGAGGGTCAGGGTCGATTGTGAATTCCTTTAGCGCATCCGTGTAGGCGTGGAGACTGCTTATAGCGTGCGAGTAGCTGCCGAGTTCGACACCCAACCATCCGGCTATGACTTCCTGGATGAACGTGAACTGCACAAGGTTGTAGGGCAGGCCACGGAACAGGTCGTTGCTCCTACAAGTCTGAAGCCAATGAAGTCGGCCATGGACCAGCCTCAGGCAGCTGAGCACGTTGCAGGGCACGTCTCCAGATCTCGCAATGCCGTCATCGGACGGGAGATCGTCCGGCGGGTTCCAAATCGAGAGCACCACTTGGCGTGTCTCTCCGTTCGCACTCAGTACAGCGGCCGCACGGCCGAGTTGGTCAAATCCCCATCGCCCTCGGAGCCGAGCGCCGTACGCACCCGCCGCTCGTGCGCCGCCACCCACAAACTTGCCATACACCGGGAACCAATGTTCGAGGAAGGGCACGTCATCTGCCCCCGCAAGAATCTGTACCACCTCTGCGATAGCGAAAGCGATGTTCATAGCGGGCAATCGAGACGCCACCCAGCGGGCCCGAGGATTGCTGATCGAGACTGAAGCGTGCAACATCTCAACCGTGTTGCCGGCACGCGAGCCCACCTCGTGAGTGCCGACGCGGCCGATGATTGAGGAAGCCGCTTGACGCCAGACAGCGTCCGCAGATTGTGCGTCAAATACCTTCAAGTGCGGGTCCGTCGCAGTTGTTTGGAAAGCAAATCATTGATTTTCCACTTCGGTGGAAACCAGAGCGCCAACGGCTCGGGCCTAGCTTGGAATACTTGTTTGATACGGGTGCGTCCTGTCAGTCCAATCACCTTCGGATGGATCACCCGGGCGTACTTGTCGACCTCGCAGAACAGATTTTGGCAGTCGATTAACTGGAGACGACGGTCTCCCAATCGCTCGAATTGCAGTCCGCGCTGTTCGAACTCGTGGTCCTGCCGATCGGCCACGAGCTTGATGAGGTCGACCTCGCTGAGCCCGCCCCGAGAACCAAAGCACTTGGCGATGCCGTCACGCGCTCCCGGCCCGGGCACCACGAACGTCATCTCGTCGAAGTCCATGACCGGTGAATAGTTGAGATCAATCGCAAGTTGGAAGGCGAGAAATGGTCCGAGGGTGGGGTATGACCGCAGAGCTTCGTACACGGCTCCCAGAGAGGACGCACTCGTGACCCGGTTCACAATGCCATCCTTCATCATGTAGTTGATCAGAGCAAGGTGATTGCGGTGTTTCTCTGCGGAACCGAACGTTGAGCGTCCAGAGGGCATGATGTAGGCGCCAGAGTAGATACGGAGTCCAGTTGTCCGTGCGCGCGTCAACACACTCGCATACCGGGTCGGGTTGAATCCCTTCCAAGCCAATTCGCCCAAGTGACGCTGGAGCAGATGCCATGTCTCAATCTTGTTGAACAGCTTGAACAGTAGTATGCGGAAGACAACCTCTTCGGCACGATCGGACCCACGGTAGATAACCTGAGCGATCAGAAACTGACTCACACGGTCAGCCGCTCGGTATGCATTGGTAAACTTGTGACGCAGAAGCACCGGGTCGTTCGTCCAAGGCGACAGGGTGCCCCGTGCTCGTCTCATCAAGATCGCCTGACGCTCAGCCGCAAACCTCCAGTAGCTCTCATACACCGGGGTCGTGTTAACCGGACTCAGCCGGCTAAACACATACGGCGGAGCAGTGCGCATCGTCGACGCAGGTTTGCGATTTCGGATCTTGGTCGTGGCGCGCGGCATCGAGTTACTCAGGCAGAAGGAGTTGGGCGCTGGGCAGCCAATCCGCCCAGGATGAGTTCGGAATTGTCTGCGTGGTTGCCATCGTCATGAAGGACATGGACTGGGAACGAGACTCCTAGCGACTCCACGAATTCCGAGTACGCGGTGTGGAGACGACTGCAGTCGTCACATGGCGCCGCCGCACCGCTTCTGCGCCCCATGAGCACATAGGCGGCGGTCGGTGCTGCAAAACCCCAGTGGTGTTCGGCGAGTTGCCGAAGCAGGGTTAGGGTCGTATCGTCAATACCGGCAACACGGCCGTACACAATCGTGGACCACCAGAAGCGATCCATGATGACGGTATCGCCCCGCTCGTATGCGGGTCGAATTCGGGTTCGGATAGCATCTATGTGGGCGGCGGCATGAAGCACCTGAAGTGCTGCCGCATCGATGCGAGTAACGCCATATACAGCGGGGTTGTGGTGCAAATCATAAACGAGTTTCCCTAAAGTTCCGGGTTCGTTGCCTGGAAATGCGAAACATGACACAGCCTTGCCGTCGGCACGCAATCGCTCGGCCAAGAGCCGTGAAGTCGTGCTCTTACCCGCGCCATCAGGTCCCTCCAAAATGATCAAGCGTCCTAGGGTCATGCAGTAGCCTCCTCCGCTACGGGTGCTTCCGACACGATTCCTCGCAGGCAGGTGGCGAGCGCCCGTGTGGCCGACTTGGAAACGCCGCCGCGTTCGGGCAGGGCAACAAAGATGTTCACGCGGGCGAGGGGCAGGTCCATTTCGTGGGCCATGAACGTCGCGAGCTGGCACAAGCCGAGGTAGTTGCCGTATCCACGGTCAAAGATGTATTCCGTAGGGTAATACGCCGAAAGAGCGAGCCCTTGATCGGTGTGACTGAAGCTGATTTGCTGCAAGCATGGGAATCCGGCGAGTGCGGCCCCGGTGTGGTCCTTTGCCGGGTCGTAGAGGCTTACCTGGAGTGCACTGCGTCTGGTCGTGCCCTCATCGCGCTCCCACCACCGAAGGATTTCTCCAAGCTGATTGACCCGCTTTGGCTCAAGGGCGACACCGTGAACCCCGGTGGCATCAATCATCCGGAGGAAGTAGGTGCCGCGGCGATTGAGCCCACAGATACGTTTGAGCCGAGGAAACACTCTCGTTGTGTAGTGCTCAAAAAGCTCCGTAGCGGGGCGCGGAGCACGGGGCGACCAACACATGTGTGGGAAGATGGTGCTCGCGGTGGCGGATACATTCTGGACTTTGCGTTTGCCGGCAACCCGATTGATGGCGATGATCGTCCGGTCGAGCGCCGCTCGGATTTCGGCGTTTTCAACGGGTTCGCGGAGACCATTGAACTCGGTGATCGATAGAACAAGCGGATGCGGGAGTTCGCCCCTCGGCGCGTCAAACACACGCACAAAGGCTAGCGCCCACGCCACGGACAAGTTTCCCGCGGGCACGACGATGGCGTCATGGCTCATCGGGATCCTCCAAGTGCCTGTGCACCGCAGCACCGTCGTAGCACTTTGGCATTACGCGAATGAATGAGCTCCACTCCGAACGGGCATCCTCCGCTCGTGCTAGTCCCCGTCGAACCGCGCAGATGGTCACACGGTCGGCCGACTGGTCAACGATCTCCACGGCGTTCCCCTCAATACTGGAGCCGGCCGGCAGAAATGCCAAGTCGCCAACGACAAGGTCCACGGGACGGTCCGACCAGTGCTTGTCCACGACAAAGACATTCTCGGAAGTTGGGCGACCTGTGATTGTTTGGCGGATTGAATTCGCTTGGAACCCAACCAAGTGATCAAACACGGGACCAGCGATGGAGCGGATCGTCCAGCGGAGATGATGGACGAGTGTCTGATACCCAACGCCCAAATGCCCCGCGGCGATGAACACCTGCTCGGGCGTTGGCCTCGCCATCGACCATCCGCGTGACCCGAATACGCGAGTCACCGCGGCTTGTGGCATCAACAAGTGTCCGCCGAAGAGGTTGGCGAGCATTTCCTCTGGGTCTTGTGCACGACTTCGACCGGCACCCTCGATGTATTCATCGA
The DNA here is from genome assembly GCA_021414025.1 of Planctomycetota bacterium. Lineage (NCBI taxonomy): Bacteria > Pseudomonadati > Planctomycetota > Planctomycetota bacterium. The sequence continues at coordinate 155,627 of JAIOPG010000007.1, forward strand.
CTTTCGTGCCGTGCCCGAACACATGGTGCGCGATCTCGTGCGCACAAGTCGAGGATTGGTAGCCGGCGGGACGATCTGACCCAAGGACGATTGTCGGGTCGTCCCCTCCTGAGTACATTCCAGCCAAACTGGGAAGCGGCTTGTACCAGACCTCCACGTCCAGCTGTTCGGCGACATCAACTGCGCACACAGCGTGGTCGGTGGGGATAGCGAGCCGTTTACGGAGTTCGATCGCGCGGCGGAGTGCGAGCCGGGCAACATCGATGGTGGCAAGCATCACGCGCCACCTTTCTTCCCGATCGCTGTGAGCAACTTGATCACGCGCTTGAGGTCGGCGGGCTTGAGCCGCCTGAGCTCTTTCGCCGCAAGCTCAAGCTGGGGATCAACCGCTTCTTTGTCCGGGTCCTCTGTCTTCGTCAGCCAGGACACAGAAACGCGGTAATGCTGGGCGAAGAGTGGAAGTTCCTCCGCAGCCACGCGGCGCTGACCAGCCTCGATCTGGCTCATTGTTGGTCGGTGCCAACCCATTAGTTTGGCCACCTGGCCCTGGCTCAGGCCCGCTTGCTCCCGCGCAATGCGCAGGCGGTTTGCGATGGAATCACGTTGCATACCTGATGCGGACATCGGGTCAGGCCCCTTTCTTTGCCGGGGTCGGCTGTTGTGCACGCGCCCATGCCTTGAGTTCCCCAAGAGTTCGCATGCGATTCTCCCTCTCGTGCACCAGCGGATTGAAGTCGCCGGGAACGGTGATTCCGAGCCTTGCCTCCAAGTCACAGGCCAACTCAACGCCATCCTGACTCGTGAGACCTGCTTGCATCAGGTTCGAGCCGTCACCAATGGAGGTCGGACGACCTCCTCTGTTCAGCAGTTCTCCTACGATCCTCTCAACTACCCGATCCGACTTAATGCCCTTGTTCATAAGTACCCTTTCGTATGGTAATCGAATCTTACCACACTGTTCGGCAAAGTCAAATCGAGGACAATGGCCTGTTTATCCCATCGTACTGCGCCGCGGCTTGACCCTCCTCGAACAGACCGCCCGTCCCTTGGGGAGGTGACGAGGCCGCTTCTAGAGCTTTTTTTGGAAAACCCCTCTCCCGATCTTCCTAAGTTGAACGTTGAGCATCCGAGCCCTTTTGCTCGCTTGAAGCCAAAGCACATTCACTTTGAAACTTTGCGGGGCTTCTTTGCCTTGCCGGTTAATCCAAGCAAGGGTTGCTCCAGCTTCTGATACATGCTGAAAAGGAACTCCACCCTCTCACGTTCGCTTGTGAAGGGCTCCTTGCGGTAGCACTTGTCCACGGCACGGTCGAGCGCGTCGTGCGCCTTCACCAAGGCTGGCGGCATTGCGCTTGGGTCGTACAAATCCGCAAGTGTCTGACCTTTGCATTGGAACCGCGTGTCGAGAACGGCTTTCGCGGCATCTTCAATCAACTTTCGTTTCGCATCCGTGAAATCCTGTGGGAATGGATAGTTGTTGTAGACAAGGGACACCGAATAACGATAGTCCGACTTGATGCGCCCACAGATCTGCTTCACCCACGCCATGTGCATGGTGGAAGTTAGGATTCCGAAATGAAAGAGTTTTGCATCAGCGATGACTAAGCAACTGTTGCTTGTAAGCGTGTCAGCTGGCAAGTATCCGATCGGAATGAATCGTCGCGTTTCAGATGTATGAAGCGGAATGAGCAGATACGGAGCTTTCGGAATGAACTCCACATGAAACCGCGTTGGCGTTCGAGCCAGATTCTGGGTCGGAAGACTTTTACTTGCCTCACGAAATTTCCGCACCGCCGCGATACGCTCCATAACCAGCGGCATGGAACGCAATTCCGCCGGCTCCGTGTCGCCAAGCCAAAGGCACCAGCGCGGCACATTTGAAATGAATTCGTCCGCGCCCATGAATCGGCGGAAGTACTTCGCCGACTTCGGCTCCTGGGCAATAAAAGCGTCACGCTCCTTCAAGGTAAAGAGATAGTTGCTGTCGTCAATTGGCTTGTTGCCAACCCCCGCCTCCGGAACTTTGCAAAGCGGCGTCGACCGGTTCGTGATGACAATGTCTCCACCTTCGACCAAATAGGGACTGATGTTCTTCGCCTGCACAACCAGGGGATTGGACGTTTCATAGTCCGTGATGCGCCGCTCCGTCGGGACCCCCTGCCCAAACCCAATGATGACGACATGGACATGCGCCGCTCCACGAGCCTCGCTCTCCCAGGGGAATGTGCGGTGGGCAAAGTGAATCTTGATGCCGCGCTTGAAGAGTTCGCCCCACAGCACGCCCACCTGCTCGCCGTGGCTGATGCTGTTGGTGGAAACGAAGGCACATCGAATCGGCGTGCCCTTGATGTAATCGCTGGATTTGAGATACCAACCCGACACATAGTCAAGCAGGCCGCCGCTCTTGATGCCATCGGTCACCCGCTCCATGTCCTTGGATTGATCCGCCGAAAGAAGCTTGGCCCCGACGAATGGCGGATTGCCCATGATGAAGGAGCAGCGCGACGCCGGAAGGACTTGGTTCCAGTCCAGTTGAAGCGCGTTTCCAAGTTGAATCTTGGCGACATTTCGCAGCGGCAGGCGCGAGAATGAAATTCCATGCAGAATCTTTTGATCTTCCTGGCGCTCCGCAAGGATCAAGGCGACTTCCGCAATTCGCGCGGGCCACTCGCCGATCTCAATGCCATGCATTTGGCTTGGCGAAACCTTGAGCTTTTGTGGGTCCAAATTACGGCCGTGCCTTTTGACATCCCCCTTTTTCTTGCGCTCATACTGCGACAATCGCTCAAGGCATTCATGCTCGAGTCGTCGCAAGTTCTTGTAGGCGCACACGAGAAAGTTTCCACAACCACAGGCCGGATCCAGAAACTGAAGCGAGGAAATTTTTTCATGGAATTTCACAAGCCGATTCGGTTCGTTTCCGCACCCCTCTAATTCCCGTTCCAATTCGTCCAGAAACAAGGATCGAATGACTTTCATGATGTCCGCTTCGGAGGTGTAGTGCGCACCGACCTGCCGCCGCTCGCCCCTCTCCATGACGCATTGAAAAAGGCTTCCGAAGACCGCAGGCGATATCTGCGACCAATCAAAGTCACAACAGCGCACCAAGGCGTCACGCATGGCGCTATTGAAATTTGTAAACCCTAAATCTTCCTTGAACAGGTCGCCATTGACATACGGCAGGTTCTCGAACAGGGGCGGCGGGCTTGGGTTGCGCTTGCCTTCCTGGGTTGGAGTGTCGAGCACGCGAAATGCATGGGCCAGCATGGCACCCAAATCCGAGCCGTCTTCGCGCGTGGATTTGACGATGTCGTAAAAATCGTTGTCCTGGAAAATATCAGTGTCTTCGGCGAACAAACAGAACAAGCATCGAACCAAGAATTGCTGGAGTTGATGTCCTTGGTATCCCCCCGCCTCCAATGCATCATGCAACTTGCCCAGGACTTCAACAGCCTTGATGTTGATGCCAACTTCGTGCTCCGGCCGCTCGGCTTTCTTGCCGGCGATGAACATCAGAGCATCGATGTTCTTCGGCAAGTCGATGGTCTTGAAATTGGCAAGCGGTTCTTTGAGACCATCGGATTCCAGGTCGTAGACCCGAATTCGTTCGAAGTCGCTGATGACCAAGTATCGGGGTGCTTCGTGCGGTCTACCTTCACGTGCGAAGCACTGCACATAGTCAACTGCTTGTTTCAGAGCCTTGGCAAATTCGCTTTTTGAGCACCCCCTGCTCTTCTGCTCGGCGATCATGACGCCGGGGTAGAAGACATCAATGGCGGATGTGTAGCCCTTGAGATTAGGAATCGGCTCCTCAAATGTTGCCACCAACTTTCGGTCGATGCCATACACCTTGAATAGTTCCGCCCACCAAGTCTGCTTATGACTTTCTTCTTTGGTTGGTTTGATCCCGTTATTGCCCTCCCATACTTGGGCAAATCGCTTTGCTGCCTCTTTCATCTGAGCCCTAGTCAGAGGCCGCTGGTCTCCTGAAGAATCGTTGAGGGGCATGGGTGCGGAAAGACTAACATCGGCCACCTCTTCATTTTGAATTGCTCGTCATACGATCGTGCAATCGCCGATTGCTTCAGCCCACTCACGGATACGGAAACTGCTTCAGGATGATCCCGACATTGCCCCCGGTCTGATACTGGGCCGCGCGATAGACCTGGCAGATTTCCTTGGTCTGCTCGACCAGATTGGCGGCGGGATAGCTTCCCGTGCAACCCGGCTGGTCGCGACTGATGCAATTGTCGCAGCCGAATGGATAGACCCCCACCGTTCCATGTCCGGCTCCATAGGGCAGCGTCGCGTTGCGATCGCCGCTGAAGGTCGGCGCCGCGCCAGGGTTGTTGGCAATCGACGGCACCGGAATGAGCTGGTTCGCGCCAAAGGTTCCCCAGTTGGGCACCGTCGTCTGCGCGGGGAACAGATATCCGCTGGTGCTGAAGAAGTACGGGTAGTGTCCGTTCGGCGGCGCCATCGACAGATTGCCCGCGGGAATCGGCAGCGTCATCTCCCAGAGTGCGTTGACGCCGTTCACTTCGCTGATGTCGACGACCTCGCCGCCCAAGTACCGCGAGTCCACATTCAGCGTGACCTCCGCGAAGGTGGCCCCGATGCCGACCCCCTGCGTGACATCGGTGATGCACTGGCTGTTGTTGGTGCCGGCCGTGCCGTTGACATAGAAGTTCGCAGAGAAGGTCAGATGCGGCGCGAAGGACGCCGTGTTTCCCGCATTCAGGAAGAAGTGGCCCTGTGTCGCCGTGCCCATCGGGCCGTTGGTCGGCGTGATCACCCCCTCGCCCGACGCGAAACTTCCCGTGAACGCCACCTGGCCCAAGTTGAAAATCTCTTCCGAGTGCGGGTAGCTGGGATTGGACACCGAGACCGGCGTGAGCACGATGTAGAAGTATTGCCGCTGCGCCGTGGCATTCTTCACCGACACGGTCGTGAATTGCGCAGGCAGGCCGCCCAGAATCGAGGGGCGGAAGATTTCCTCTGCAGGAGCGGGGTCCCCCGCCGGAATGGCCGAACCGCCGCCCACCTGCTGCTTCGGCGGAACGGGCGGTTTGACTGAAGCGGCTCCCGCCAAGACTGCCATCACCACCACGCCGAACAAACCCAAACTGCGCATTGACTGCATCACATCATTCTCCTTGCGGGCGAGCGTATGCGACGGGCCATGCCGGATTCAAGGGGTCATCATTGAATCCCTTCGTTGGGATTCGCGCACATCGAGCGGCGATTCCTACTTGCCCTGCAATTTCCTCAGATAGCTGCCGCAATAGGTGGAGCCGCTGCGCGCGTCCAGATGCGTGAGGATGTGCAGACACAGATCGGGCGACTTGATGATGTCGGCGCAGAGCACCGCGAACTTGCCGAGCTTGTCCGGGCTCAGCTCATCCAGTTTCATCCAATCGCGCACATAGGTCGCGTCGGACCAGAGGCATTGATTCAGCCCCTGCATGGGATTCGCGTCGACCACCAACGGCTTGAAGCAGCGGCTGCCGAACATCGGAAACGCGTGGAAGGCGAATCCCTGGCTGCGCATAAAGATGTCGACATCGGCGAAGAGCGGCTGATTCTCGTACATCGGAACGAACTCCACCTCGACCTGAACCACGGTGGCGTCCTTGAGCACGCGCTGGGCGTTTTGCAAAACGCTCAGCTCGGAGCCCTGGATGTCGAGTTTGATGAAGTCGACATCGCCGATGCCCTGCACATCGTCCAGGCGCGTGGTCTGCACAGGATGCTCCGCGACGGGGGTCGTGAGCTCGTGGAGCATGTTGAATTTCTCCAGCAGCTTGGTGTTGGGCCGGAAGAGCGAGCCGGTTGCGACCCAGTTGGTCTCGTAGTAGGTGGCGGCTTTCCCGTCGCCGATGAAGTAGGGGAAGAACTGGTGCGGGGGGCCGAACATCTGGCGGAGCTTTTCGCACGCGGCTTCATTGGGCTCGAAGCCGATGAGCCGTCCCAGACCACTGGTGAGCAATTCCTTGTAGGGCGGATCCGTCCCGACATGGCTGGCGCCGATGTCAAGAATGCCGATCGGAGTCGTCGGCTTGAAGAGTGGCGAGAACGAAATGGGATCCGCGGCTGATGTCACCGGCGCATGGTACTGGTGCACGCAGACGAGCTGCGCCGCGCGACGATGACGGCGCATCGAACCTGCGTGAATTCGCTCAGCCGACAGGCATTTATCGGCTTGCGCCGGGCCCAATTCGGTTTATTCCGTTTTCAATGTGCGGCAAATTCCTTCTGATCGCGGCCCCCACGCGGATGCAATGCGATTCTGCACATGCGACCGGCTGATGCCGTCTATGAACACCTGCGATTAATTCATGTCCACCACACCTCTCAAGATCCTTTGCAGTTTCACCGCCGGCGTCGCCCTGTTCTGCGCGGCCCGAAGCGAGGCGGGCTTCTACATTTCCACCGGCCAGATGGGCGCCCAGGTGCAGTGCGACACGAACCACACGCAATCATGGACCTTTCATGTCACCCAGGATGTCTCCGATGTAATGGGCGCGAGCCTGGTCATGAAGCGCGGTTCGCAGACCAGCGCCGGCATCACGTTCCGGATCAATGAGATCACGCTGAACGACGACGTGGCCAGCGCTACCACACTGCTTTCAGTCACCCTGGGCAGCTCCGCGTTCTCGCAACAGTTCAACAATGTGGTTTTCCAAGCGGCTCCGATCACGCTGCGGGCCGGGCACACCTACACGGCCGTGCTGTCCTCCACGGCGCCCAATCAACAGAGCAAGGCCTACTTCATCAAGCGAGCCGATCTTTCGTGGACCGATGCCGGCGGCTCTGCAACGACGACCAGCGGCTTCATCGAACCGGGCGCGGCTCCCGTGCCTGCGCCGGGAGCCGCCCTGCTACTGGCGTTTGGCGTGATGAACCACCGGCGGCGCGTCATCGCGTAAGCGTGCTCGCACTCGAGTGCACTGTCGTGCCTCACCGTTTGGCGCCAAGGCCGTTGAGCCTCCGCGATATAGTGCGTGCGTCCCATGCCCCCGCTTCCCGAACAACTCCTGAGCGAACTGGCGGCCAAGGTCGCGGCGATTGAGTCCGCCGACGCCGCCGGCGCCGGCCCGCACTGGGGCGGCGTGCACAAGCTGCTGCTCAAGGCCAAGGTCGACCCCAACGCCATCATGCGCCTGGTCGGCTCGCGCGACGTGACCGAACTGAAGCACGTGCTGGCCCGCCTGCGCGGCGAGGAGATCGCCTCCGAGACCATCGCGCCGCCGCCCTCCGCCCCCGTGGTCGACCCGGCGGTCATGCAAAGCGCGCTCAAGACCTTCCGCCGCCGCGTGAAGTTCGCCCAGCTCGACGCCGAGTCAAAGCTGGGCGTCGGACCCATGAGCGGCGGATCGAAGCACAAGATCGAGGCGATGATTCCGCCGCGCGAATTCCCGATGGATGTGTGGGAGGCTCTGGTGCACGCGGGCAAGCTGCGCCGCGAAGGCCAGGGCTTCTACTCGCTGGTCGACGACAACAGCCAAGTGCATTGGTGAGCCGTCCCTCGCGAGCGCGTCGCGAATGAACGCTGAGACTTCCGAATCCCAGGTCGCTCAGTTGGCGCTGGGCTGAGGCGGCGGCGTCGGCACGCCATCTCGCTTGCGAGGTTGACGCATCGGCTTGTCGCCGTCGGGCCCGCGATTGTTGTCGCGGAATTGATCGGCACGTGGGCCATCATTGTTGCCGTGACCTTGCGGGTCGCCTTGCATCTGGCCGTCCTGACCATTCTGCATCGGACGGTTCATCGGTCCGCCCTGCGCCCGCATGCGCTGGTCGAATTGCCCCATCATGTTTCGTGGAGCCATGGTTCGGCGGCCCTGCACTTTTCGACCCACGACGAACGCCAGCATCATGAGCGCGATGAAAAGCGCCACCCACAGGCAGAAGAGCATCCGCTTGGTGGTCGTCTCCAATTTCTGAAGGCGGCTTCCGCATTGGCAATCCGGCCCGCACCCGGGTCCGCAGGAAGCGGCTTTGCAGATCGAAGCACGGTGGGCGTCGGTCTCGGCGTGTGCGGCGGCGGATGAGTTCGGGTCGGACATTGGTGTTCCTTTCGAGGAAGTCAGCGGAGCAGCGAAAATCCTAGCATGCCTTGATTCAAATCCCAACGCGCGTCGAGGCGCGAGCGGGACTCTTTTCAACGGGAGCGGGCCGCCTTCATTGCGGCCACATGGGCAAACGCACGCGATTACTCCTCGCCAAGAGCGACTTGTGACACAGAGGAAGTGGTTTGTGCCTCCAGAAGCACCAGATGCATCGAAATATTCGTCATGGAGAGGCCATGTTCCTCGGCGATGACCTGCGCATAGGCGGTCAATTGCGGTGCGTGGTGCGCCGCCCGCTCCTGCTTCCACGCCTGCTGGTCTTGCGTGTCGCGGTCGAATGCGTCAGTCTTGAAGTCGATGATCCGGGCGCCCGTCCATTGCCCTGGTTTTCCAATCAGCTCCACCCGGTCGATGATGCCCTCCTGCACGCCGCCGCTCTGGAAGAGGCGGACGAACTTGCGCTCATTGAAGAGCGCCGCATCGCCCTCGGGTTTGGCGAGCATTGACTTGATGTCGCCGCATTGCAACTGTTCGATGGTCCGCTTCACCACCTCCGTGATGTTCGTCGGCGATCGCTGCGGAAAGAGTGCCCGCGCCTTGGCGACAAGTGGCGCAGCATCGGGCTTCCACTCGCCGCTCCAGCGCACGCTTTCCGCGACCAGGTGGGCGATGGTGCCGCGCTCGGTCGCAAGCAATTTCCCCGGCGTTCGAGTCGGTTGCGCCGCTCGCGCGGTCCAACTTCCTGACGCGGGTGCAACTGCGGGCGCCGAAGCCGCCTCGAACGAAGGCGAACGAAGGGCGCGAACTTTCGCCCCGTGCGCCGCCGGCGCCGACACTGCGACCCGAATTTCCTTGGCGCCATCTTGGGCGCCCTCCTTTGTGTCGCCCACCGGCCGAGTCCATTGCTCGTTGCCCAGCGTGGTGATCTCAAAGCCATTCTTTATTTCCGTCGTGGCGTCCGTCATGGTCAGGATCGCCTCGCACACCATTCCGGCGGGAGTTGGACCGAAACTATCCTTCTTTTTTGCCGCGGTGATCCACAGACCCTGCCTGGCCCGCGTCAGCGCGACATAGAGCTGGCTCAGCTGCTCCTGCAGGCGGAAATCCTCCGCGTGCTCCATGGTGGATTGGTAGCGCTCGGGCACCGGATGCGCAGTGATCCACGGCACGACGCACTTGGGCGGCTCCAGCACCTGCTCGCGATCAACGGCGAATGTGGGACGCGAAGACTCCTTGGCATCGATGCCCGCGTGGTAGATCACGGCGTCCCATTCCAGACCCTTGGCCTGGTGGATGTTGATCACCTCGATCTCGTGGCTCGGCGGATCCTGCACGCGCAGCGCGGCCAGCGACTCCACCAAGTCATCGATGGTGCGCGACGAATCCTGCTCCAATTGCGTGGCTTCCTGGATGAGTCGCGCCAGTCGCAGCCGGTCGCTCGAGTCGAAGATGGATTCCCCGGCCTTCTCCTGCTGGTCGATGTGATTGAGACGGCGAAGCCACTGCGAGAATGTGCCGGCAATTCCCTGCTGGGCCAGCGTCCGGCGGATCGCGGCGGCGGCCTGACCGCGCGCGATGTCCCGCTGCTTGCGGATTTCGGGCGGCGCATCCTGGCACGCCCACTGCGGATCCAGTCCCAGCGCGCGCCCCAGCGGCGTGGTGGCCGCGCCAAAGAGGCTGATCGTGTCGCCGGGATGGGAGCTGAAGCGCAGCACGTCCAGGAACGCCACGACCGCGGGCGAAGTCTGCAGGTCGCCCCCCGCGCGGGCCACGCAGGGTGTCTCGGGCGAGATGGCGCGGATGCGCTCGACGAGGCGGGCCACATCCTTGTTGCGCCGCGCGATAATCGCGACCCTGATCTTGCCGCCGGCTCGTCGAAATTGCTCGATCGCGATCGCGGCGCTGGCCTCAATCAGCATCTGCCCGCGATTGCCTTGGATGAAATTCAGCGCCCGGACCTGCACGCACCCGGCAAGATCCTTGTGCTTGGGCGCGGCCTCGTGATTGCAGTAGCCCTCGGTCCAATTGCGGCAGGCCACCTGGAAATTCTGCGTGCTCGGCTCCTCAGGATCCGCGAACACATTGGCATCGCCCGTTCGCAGGCGATTGAATAGGTGGTCGACGAATCCAAGGATCACCGGGGCACTGCGCCAGGAGGTGAAGAGGTCGCGCTTCACGATGCGCCCTTCGGCGTGGCCCTCATGGATCATCGATTCAAAGTTGCGCAGCAGCCGCGGCTCGCCGGCGCGCCATCCATAGATGGACTGCTTGGGGTCGCCCACCACCATCAGGCTGCGGAATCGCTCGTCGTCGTTGGTGGAGGCGATCTCCTGGGCCAGCAGCCGCAGCGCCAGCCACTGCCCCACGCTGGTGTCCTGGAACTCGTCCAGCAGCAGGTGGTCGATGCGGGCGTCGAGTCGGAAGGCGATGTCGCTCTTGTCGATGTCACGCATGGCGATCGAGAGCGAGCGGGTGACCGATTCAAAGGTCACCTTCTCCTCCTCGGCCATCATGCGCCGCCACTCCTGGTCGATGCGCTGCAGGAATTCCGCCCAGCCGCGGGCGGCGCCGCCGATGGCGCGGTCCTCAATCGCGGCGATGTGCCCAAGCAACATCCGGATGGCGGCGACGCAATCGCTGGGAATGGGAGTGCGATAGTAGAGAGGTGCATGGGGATCTTCGCAGACACTCGCCTGCGGCCCCCCCTTCTTCCATTCGCGCCATTCATTCATTGTGCGCGGAAGCGGATTTAAGTCTTCCAGCATCTTGCCATAGCCGCTGCGGGGTTTTGACATGGCATCCACGGCCCGCCGTAAATCATCAACGGCCTTGGCCAGCTGACTTGCGTCGAGCAGCTTTCCGGAAGTTTTTTCACTTGGCGGCGACCACGCGGGCGGAATCGATTCAGGATCGGTCCCCGGTGCGATCGAATCCCGGTAGGCGGTCAGGCCATTGTCCACCTTGTCCAGCAGGACACGCTCCACCGAACTCGCCGCGACACCGGAGCGCACACTTTGCAATCGCTGGGCGTCCGCCTCCACATTGACGGAGGCGTCCATCACCCGCTGCAGCGCCCGCCGCGACGCCGCGATCGTCTCCGCCTCGCTCAGGAATTGCAGGGGCAGCGGCAGGCCCGCCTCGCGTCCGAAGGACTGGGCCATGCGGGTGAAGACGCTGTCGATGGTGCGGATTTCCAGGCGGTCGAATTCCTGGGTCAATCGATTGAGGATCTGCGCCGGATCGAAGGCTGTGCGAAGCTCCGGATTGCGCTTGAGGATGTCGCCTTCCAGCGACGCGCGCTCCTTTTTCTGGGCCGCGGTGGCCTTTGGTGTGGCGCCCAGCACCGCGTCGGCGAGCCGCTTGAGAATGCGGTTGCGGATCTCCCCCGCCGCGGCGCGGGTGAAGGTGGTGGCGAGCACGGAGGCGGCGTTGAACTTTTCGCCGCCCTGGGCCTCGCGCTGCAGCAGCGCGGCGATGATCTCGATGTAACGCGTCGAGAGCTCGTAGGTCTTGCCGCTTCCGGCGTTGGCGACGATGCGGACCATGCGACTCATGCCGGATCCCGTATCGGCAGCTTCGATGCGAGCTTGATCGTTGGCGCGGACGCTCATTCGGCCGCTCCCTCGCCGGATTCATCCGACGCATCGGACTCGCCCGTGGGCAGGCAGAGCGCCCGCCGCACGCGGGCAAATTTCTCGCCTTGATCCTCGCCGGTGTCGGCAAACTTTCCGGCGCGGATGCACCGGATGACTTCGCGTGCCGCTTCCAGTCCGCTCTCCACGGGCGCCGCCAGCGGACACCAGGCGCAGGGCTCATTGGAAGCGGGCATCGAAAGCACGCCGGCTTCGATCTTGTCCGCTGCGGCTTCCGCCAGGCCCGCGAGAGCAGCTTCGTCCGCCGCACACTGACCGACCAATCCCTTGTAGAGGGGCAACTGCAGGTCGATCCACTCTCTGCCGTTGAAGACCTTCTTCTTGAAGTCAAATCCCTTGTCACTGGACTTGTAATCGATGATGCGCCAGCCATGATCGGGATGAAAGTCGATGCGGTCAACGCGCATCGAGATCTTCTGTTCCTGACCGTCGACATCGATCGTGACGATGGTCGCCCACTCGACCACTTTGACGCTCCAGCCCAGCCGAATCTGCTGATGGTGCCAGTTCACCAGGTGTGCGAGACGCCTTTCGATTTCGCGCACCTGCAGCTGGATCGAAGGCCGAAGGGACGAGCCATATTTGTGCGCAGCTTTCTCGTGCAGTTTCTTCTTGAGATGCGCCAGACATCGCTCCTCGTAATCCGCTACATCGCCGTCCAATGACACAACGCTTTCCTCCGCCAGACCCTGGACCGCGTCATGGAGCAGGTTTCCGAAATCGGCGGCGTTCAGTTCCATTTCGTCCGGCTCGGGGGCATTCAATTGCAGGATCTTCTCGAGCCAGTAGCGATAGGGATTCTTGATGTAGGCGGAGAAGTCCGTGGCGTTCATCACCTCAGGCGCCTTCGCTTGCGGCACGGGCGGAATTGCGAAGGCGCTGCGCTTGCCCGCCTTCCATTGGAATACAGGGCGGTGCCGGATCGGCGCCGCCAGCGGATCGGTGAGCAGCAGAATGCGCCGCGCGTTCGCCACCGGGTCTTTGGGCAGGAGCAGGCGACTGGGTTTCAGCGGATCTCCATCGGAACCTGATCGCCCCGCGATGATCGCCAGCTGGTCCGCGCCGCTCCGCGCCGCCAGCGCGCTGAGCAGATAGGCGTCGCGGGCGAAGCGAGTGGCGCGGCTGGGCAGGCCGATGCGTTGGCGAATGGCCTCGTTGAACCATCCATCGGCTTGGGGCGAGGAGGGCAGGCTGCCCTCGCAGACGCCGGCCAGCACGAATTTCCGCGCTGGCTCGAACAAGGTTTCGAGCCAGCCGACGGTGTCCACGCTGGTCGCGTCGCTCGAGTCGGGCACGGAAATATCCGCGCAGAGCATCAGCGCCAGCGAGAGCGCGTCCGCCGCCGTGCCCACTTCGCCGGCCGCCGCGCTTTCCTGCGCCCGCCGCATGGTCTTGACGAATTCCTCCAGCGCACGGGCGGTGACGGCGGAATCGCTTTGGGCGAACATCGCGGGCATCCACTGCACCAACTGCCCCCAGCGCTCGCCCAGCGGCCTCGTTGTCCCAGCCTCGGGAGACAAGTCCGCGAGGCACCAGCTCAACTTCGACTCGATTGCCTCGGCCACTTTCTTGCGCTCCTCGCCCGAGGTGAACTTGAACCGCGTCCACAACGCCGCGGTGGAGCCCGGCTTCATCCGCTCGCGAAGTTTGTCCAGCTCCTGCACAAGGTCGATGGCATTGTCCTCCGGCGCGCCGGTGATCGCGGCAATGCGGATCAACTCGACGAATGAAGCGGGTTCGCCGCTCTGCGCGGCCCGCTCCAGACGTTCCAGGCACTTGCCGATTTCGGTCTGGGAAAACCGCAGCCCGCTTCCGGCATGCACCGTCCGACCATGCTCGGCGAACGCCCGCGACATGGTGGGCAGCATCGACTCATCCGCCAGCACCAGGGCCGTGTCCCCCGTGTCGCTCGCACCGGCCAGCATCGAATAGCGGGCCAGCGCCGCCGCGGCCTGATCAGCGGGATCCTCCGCCACCTCGATCATGGAGTCCGCAAGTTCCGGACCGCTGGTGAAGCCGCTTTCCACGACGACGCCCAGATCATCGAAGCCGCTCTCATGACTCTGCGGCGCCAGCACAAGCGCGTGCACCTGCACCGGCGCGCCATTGCACTGCATGCCCGCCAGCTCTCGCGAGAGAAATGCGACATTGCGAGCCAGATCGGGAAGTCCCGCCAGGATCAACGCGCCGCACCGGGGCTTCCAGCCCCTGGCCGCGAGGTCGATCACGTCGCTGCGTTCGAGCAATTCCATGCCGTTGGCGCGGCCCATCTGGGACAGCTCGCCCTTCATCGCGACGCGAAGTTGCGCCAACTGCTCCCACGCCTCGCGCATGGTGGGGCTCGCCTGCAGCAGATCGAGCCTGGCGATCGCCTCGACGCTCCAGTGCGCGTCGTCAGCGCGGTCGATGACATCGAGCAGACGCCGAGCCGGCCGGGCCAGCGCCGCCAGCGACGTTCCGCGCGCCGCCGGAATCAACGTGCTGCGCAGGGATTCCTCCTTGGCCAGCGCCCGCGAGAGGGCGGCCAGACGATCGAGCGGCCCCGCCACGCATGCGCCCGCCGGCGTCTGGAAGGCGCTGAGGACGAACTTCCCCGGCGTGGCCATCTCCGGAGGAATCATCGCTCCCTTGATCGCATTGCGCAGCGCCGCCAGCACCTGCCGCCGCGCTCCGGCGCCGGGCACCACCACCAGCACCGAGCTGAAATCCAGGACGCCGTCGACCATGGCCGCCAGCGCTTCGCTCCGCTCGCTCAGCCACCGCGCCACGCTCTGCGCCGCGCTCTCGGTCCAGCCAAGGAAATGGCGTTCGGGTCTGGGCGTGCTCATGTTTCCTTCAAACGATTGTTCTCGTTGATCGTGACAACCTCGGAAATCAAAGAGTACCCCCACCTCCTGCCCCGGTTTCCGCGGCGGGTTTGAACCTGCGTCTTCCAGGGCCGCGCGTTCGCCGCGGAGGTCACCGCGGTAGCATCCATGCGAGATCTTCAATGAGAATGCATCCCACGACCCCGAGATCCACTGAACGTGAATCGATGGATGCACCACGGCCGAACACCCGCTTGCTGCAAGCGGAGTTCCGAGTGCTGCGCCGCCTCAATTCCTTCACCCGCGCAGCGCGGCACCTCATCCACGCCATCGAGTCGCGCATCCAGCCCGCCGCCGGCGACAGCGTTTCGATGATCGACTTCGGCGCGGGGATCGGCGACATCGCGCGCAGCGCCATCGAATCCGCCCGCGGGAAAGGCTGGGGGCTTCGCGTCCACGCCACCGACCGCAATCCCGATGTCGTGGAGATGTGCCGCGCGGCGGGGTCAGGCGAGGGCATGACTTTCCAGCAGGTCGACATCCTCGGCGCCGGCACGACCTTCGCCCCCGGAAGTTTCGATGTGGCGCACGCCTCGCTGATGCTGCACCACCTGCTCGACGCGGACGTAGTCGAGGCGCTGCGCGGCATGGCCCACACCGCGACGAAACTTGTGGTCTGGAACGATCTGCTGCGGTCGCGCATCGGATTGCTGGGGGCAAGGCTCGCCACGCTGGGCTCCTCCCGGATCGTGCGCGACGACGCGATGCTGAGCGTGCGGCGAAGTTTCACGCTGGAGGAGGCGCTCTCCTTCGCCCAGGCGGCCGGACTCGAGGAGATCGAACTGCAGCGCCGCAAGGGCGCCCGCTTCGTCCTCTGCGCCCGCCCTCCCGCGAAGAGCGCGCCGGACGCCCAACCCAAACCTCGCCTTGAAGCCATCATCCCATGAGCGCCGCCACCACTGCTTTCCGGCTTGGCGCGGCGCTGCTGCTGATTGCCCTCGGCGCCTTCGGCTGCGCGGCGAAGAAAACCAGCAGCCTCTCCACCAGCAATCCCCTGCGTAAGATGGGCACATCGAAGATCGTCATCCTGATGAGCGGCCTGCCGGAGGATGTCACGGAGGGATCGATCTATGTCGCGCTGTGGGGAAGCGAGGAAAGCTTCATGCATGGCCAGCAGTGGGTGCGCTCCGCCATCGTGCCCATCGCCCGCGCCGGCGAACCCTGCGTCATGGCCAAGCTTCCCGTCGGAACCTATTCCGTGTCGGCCTTTTTCGACGCCACCAACTCCGGCGAGTTCCGCCGCAATGGCCTGGGCATTCCGATCGACCCGTGGGCGATCTCCCGCGGCAGCCCCCTGATGGTTCCTCCCAGCTGGGAGCACTCCAAGTTCGAGATCGAGGAGGGAACCACGGAGGTCGAGCTGGATTTCAACCACCAGGCGAGGCCGCAGCCGTGACGGGCTGGTGTCTTTTCGAATCGCTGCTGAACAAATCGCTGCGCCACGGGACCCTCATGCGAGTCGAGGTGGTCGACGAGGGCGGACTGCGCGATCTCGCCGGCGAGGAGCCTGTGCTCCTGGCCGCGAACCACCAAAGCCACATCGACACCTCCATCATCTTTCATGCGGTGCCGGCGCCGCGCCGCAGCAAGCTGCGCATCGTCGCCAGCGACACCCGCTTCAACCACGCCCCCGCGAAGGCCCCGTGGAGGGAGCGGCTGGAGCGTTGGTTCCTTCATGGGCTCGCCGCCCACGCCTACCGCGCGATCTTCGTCGGGGGCGACATCGACCCGCACCGCTCGGTCGATGTCATCACCGACGCGATCAAGACCGGCGCCAGCGTGGTGCTCTTTCCGGAGGGCACTCGCACGCGCGACGGCGCCCTGGGCAAGCTGCGCCCGGGTGTGGCCCTGACCGCGATCGCGACCCGCTGCCGGGTGATACCGGTGCGCATCGACGGGACCCGCGAGGCGCTGCCGAGATCCCGGCGCATGCTGAGCCTGCGCAGCCGCGTCACCGTCCGCTTCCGCTCCTCGATCGTCGCCCAGCAGCATGAGGCTTCCGACGCCTTTCTGGAAAAGCTGGCGGCACGGCTTGCCCCCGTGGCGTCGCACTCCACGACCGGGGTCACATGACGGCCGCCCGCGTCGACCTGGCCCGCATCGTCACCGACGACATCTATCACCGGCTCCTGGAGTCCCTTCCCTCCTGCGCTCCGCTGGCCGGATTCGTGGCCCAATCCACCTCCTTCCTTTTTGTGCGCGCCTGGCGGGCGCGCCTGGTGGCCAACGCCGCGCGGGCGCTGGGGCCGGGCTCCACCCGCGGCCAGCAAGTGCGCTGCGCCTACCGAATGCTCGGCGCGATGCAGCGCTCGATCGCCGACATCTTCGCGTCGAAGGACCTCACCAGCGACCAGCTCTGCTCCAAGGTGGCGGATCTCGACGGGTCGGCGGACTATCTCGCCGCGCGGGAGCTGGGTCGCGGAGCAGTCATTGCGGGTGTCCACATGGGGGCCTTCGAGCCGGCACTGGCGATGCTCTGCCGCCACGAGCGGCGCGTGCATGTCCTTTTCCAGCCCGATCCCATGCCGCGCTTCGAGCGGGCGCGACAGGGTCTGAGGCGGCGCCTGGGTGTGATCGAGCACCGCATTTCCGACGGGGTCGCCGCGTGGAGCGAGCTGCTGGACGCGCTGCACGCGGACGAGGCAGTGGTGCTGCACGCCGATTGCGTCATGCCGGGGCAGCACGGGGCGAAGATGCCCTTCCTGGGCGACCCGGAGGCGCATCTTCCGACGGGGCCGGTTCGACTTGCGGCGGCCGCCGGCGCTCCGATCATTCCAACGTTTTGCGCCCGCACCAACCGCGGCTTCCGCGTCTGGAGCGACGGGGTCATTCCCGCGCCGACGGCGCCGATCACCTCGCGCGAGTCTGCGGCGCATCCCGCCCAGCGCGCCTTGGTGGCGGCGATGGAGCGAGCCATCCGCGCCCACCCCGACCAGTGGATGGCGTTCATGGATCTGCGCGAGGCGCCCGCCCCGCAGGGCCGCCCATGAATGGAGCGACCTCATGAAGCCGGTCGCCATCATGAGGATCGCGGCGCAAGGCGCGCTGGGAACCACCGTGGCGGAGATGGTCGCGGCGCTGCGTGCCGGCGAGTGCGGCATCCGCGTGCCGTTGCACCTGGAGCAGACTCCGAAATTCGCCGCCGGCGCCGGCGAGATTCCCAACTCGACGTCGTGCATGGGATCCTGGCGCGCCGAGCTGCTGCTGCGCCGGACGCTGGCGGAACTGCTCTCGCCGAAGGAGCATGATGCGATCGCGAAGGCGCCCGACCGCTGGGGCATGGTGCTGGGCACCACCCTCGCCGGCATGCGCCATGGCGGCGAAGGCCTGCGCCTGGAGCACGCCGGGCGCGCCGCCGAGTCGGATGAGCACTACGGGCACACCACCGCGTCGTCGGTCCTGGGCCACGCCATCCAGGATCTCGGCCTGACCGGCCCCACCATCACCGTCTCCTGCGCCTGCGCTTCGGGTCTTTCGGCGATCTCGCATGCCTGCGCATTGCTGGAGGCGGGCGAGATCGACTGGGCGATCGCCGGCGGCTACGACCCGATCTCGGAGTTCCCCTACGGCGGATTCGCGGCGTTGCAGCTGGTCGCGGCGGACGCGCTGAGTCCCTTCAGCCCCGACCGCGCCGGGATGAAAGTTGGCGAGGGCGTCGCGCTGATGGTGCTTCGACGCGGCGAGGATGCGTTGCGGGATCGCTCCGACACGATCATCGGATTCATTGCCGCCGCAGCCGAGAGCAGCGACGCCCACCATCTCACGCATCCCCATCCCCAGGGCATCGGCGCCGCCGCGGCTTTGGCGCGGGTCGCGGACTCAAACCCGCCGCCACAACTTCTCGTCGCCCACGGCACCGGCACCATGGCCAACGACGCCACCGAGTACGAGGCCTATCGCGCAGCCTTCGGATCGAGCCTGCCGCGCATCCCCGTGGTCGCGCTCAAGAGCCGGCTGGGGCATCCGCTGGGCGCGGCGGGCGCGCTGGAGCTGGTCGCGGCTCTGGGCTGCGCGGAGGCGGGTTTCACTCCGACCACGGCGGGTCGCGGGCGCGACGCGACTGCATTTCCGGATCTCCAGTTGCTTCAGGGAGCCGTTCGTGCCGGCGCTCCCGCCGACCTGATCGCTCTTTCGGCTGGATTTGGCGGGGCGAACGCGGCCTTGCGCGTCGTTCGGGGAGCCAACCCTCCGCAAGTCCGCGTGAATGCAGTGCGAGAATCGGAAGCGCGCGGCCGTCCGGAGATCTGCATCACCGCGGTCGGCGCCGTTTCACCCGCGGGCCGGGGCATTGATGCGTTGGTGGCTCATGCGCGCGAAGGATGTCCGTGGGGTCACCTCTCCGAGGAGGTGCTGACTCCGCTGCTGGACCGGGCCAAGACCCGCCGATTCGCTTCGATGCCGCGAATCATGATCGCCGCGCTGCGCGACTTGGTGGAAAGCGGCGGCATCACGCCAGAGGAGCTTCGCGACACGCCGCTCATCGCGGCCAACTGGACCGGCACTCCGGCATTCCTGAACGAGTACTACCGCGACCTGGTCCGATCGGGGATCGACCTCGCCAACCCGATGCTCTTCGCCGAGAGCGTTCCCAACGTCGGCAGCGCCCATTGCTCGATCGCCATGGGAATCCGCGCCGCCAGCCTGAGCGTGATCGGACGGCGAACGGCGGCGGTCGAGGCGGTCGCGCTGGCCTCGGCCAAGATCCGAACCCGCGCCTGGCCGCGGGCGATCGTGGTCGCCGCCGAGGAGGCGCATCCCCTGACCGAGCGGTTGATGTCCCTGTGCGCCGGCGAGCCCGTTCCGCTGCGCTCTTCCGGCATCGCCATCTTGATTGAGCCCGCATCCGCCGTTGCGACCCCGAGAGGCCGCAAGACGATTGCCCTGCATCGATGCGTCGGCCGAACCTCGGCGCTGAACATTGCCAAGGCGGAATCCTCGATGCGGGAGGCACTCGATCCGCGGCATAGATGCGGCGCGTGGTTCACCAGTCAATCCCCGCTGGATCGCGGCATCGCATCCAGCGATCGCGCCGCGACACGACTTTCGATCGCCGAGTTCGGCGCCGCATCCGCCCTGGCGTCGCTGTATGTCGGCAACGCACTGCGATCGACTCGCGACGAACCCTACTCCATCCTTGTATCCGACCCGCATGGCGCCTGCTGGAGCATGACCGCGCAGTAGCATGCACCATCGACGATTCCGCCGCTGATCCCTTCACGAGCACCTGCATGGGGCCCACGACCGACACCAACTCCACCGACGCCCAGCCGCGCCTGATCAAGGCATGGGTGGCCAGCGGCGATCCGCGGCGCGACCTTCCCTCATGGACGCGCGCTTTCGACGATGGAGAGGCCACGCTTGCGTCGCGAAGCGTTCCGGCGCAGGAGCTTTTCGGCGAACGACTGGCCGAAGCCGCGCGGGACGCAATCCTCGCCGCGCTCTCGGAACTTCCCGTCGGCCCCTGCCGCATCTGGGCCTTCCTGCCGCGACCGACCGAGCGCGACGACGATTTTCTCGAGCGCTACATGCGCTTCAACGAGGGACGGACCAACGCATACCGCTCGCTCAGCGATCAATTGACTGCCGTGCCCGCGGGCACCTGCGTCGGACATGCCGGCGCACTGCTGGTGATTCACGCTCTTGCCCTGCGAACTCCCTTCGTGACGGTGGAGAATCCGCGGCAGCGCCCGGCCTGGCTCTACTCGCGAAAATTCGGCCCGGTCCCGCCCGCCTTCGTGCGCGGCACGACCACCCACCGGATCCTGATGGCCTCGGGAACCGCGGCCGTCGTCGGGGAAGACACCGTTCACGACGCCTCGATTGACCTTCAATTCCAGGAGGCCATTCACAATCTGCAGTCGCTGGCGGAAGCGGCCGGCGCCGCGGGCGCCTGGCGGTCGCTCCAGATCTATGTGCGCGAGGCCGCCGATCTCGACCGCGTCCGGGAGCTGGCCGCGGCGCGTTTCGGCGGCGGCGTCGAGCGCATCCTGCAGGCGCCGCTCTGCCGCGGCGAGCTGCTGGTGGAAATCGAGGGAATCTGCGATGTCCTCGCCGCGCACCCATGATTGCTTGGTGATCGGCGCCGGCCCGGCGGGCAGCGCCGCGGCGATCGAAATGGCGCGGGCCGGACTCGATGTGCTGGTGCTTGACCGCGGCGAGTTTCCGCGCTTCCGAATCGGCGAAAGTTTCCTGCCCCGAACCAAGCGTGCCCTGCGCCGCCTCGGCGTGCTCGACAAGTGCCTGGCCCTGCCTCACGCGCGCAAGGTCGGCGTGGAGATCTCGCTGGGCGACGGGCGGCATGGGCCGCAGTACTTCTACTTCCGCGATGTCTTTGGAAGCGGCGACCGGGAGACCTTCAACATGGCGCGCATCCATCTGGACGCGATGATGATGGAGACCGCGCGTGAGTCCGGCGCCGAGGTCCGCACCTCCTGCGCCGTGAAGGCGATCGCGCGGCTCGAAGATGGCGATGTCCAGGTCGACACCGAGCAGGGTCCCGTCAATGCCAAATGGATGATCGACGCCAGCGGACAGGCGACCGCCGTCGGGCGAGAGCGGTCGACGCGACGCTTTCATTCCTTCCTGCGCAACGTGGCCTACTTCGAGCACTTCGAGAAGGTGGTGCGGCCCAGCGGCAAGGGCGACCATTGCTTCGGCCTGGTCATCGCGGACGAGGGATGGTTCTGGATGATTCCGCTGGATGCCACGCGGACCAGCGTGGGGTTCGTGGCGCGCGAGCAGCTGCACGCCTCGCTGGATGTTCCTGCCGACCAGCGCCTCCGCTGGGCGATCGAGCGCACGCCGATCCTGCGCGAGCGCATGGCCAATGCGGTCGGACCGGACCGCAACCGCACCATCTCCGATTTCACCTATCGCTGCGATCCCTTCGCGGGGCCGGGGCACTTCCTGATCGGCGACGCAGCGGCCTTTCTCGATCCGGTCTGGTCGACGGGCCTCACGCTGGGACTGCTCGGCGCCGAGCAAGCGGCGGCGGGCGTGGTCCGGATCATCAAGGGCGCAAGCCCGGCCGCCGAGCGTGCCCGACACAACGCCTGGACCACGCGAATCACCAACCGCGCCTTCAAGCTGGTGGAGGGCTTCTACGATCCGGGATTCCGCGACCTGCTCTTCTCGCCCAGGCGAACCCGCGGACTCGAGCGCGCCTTCATCACCCTGCTCGCCGGCGAGATCGACGACATTCCCTTCGGCGTGGCCGCCCGCTGCCTCCTGCTGCGGACGATGTGTTCCATCCAGCGGCGCCGACCGATCGCGCCGCGAGTGCGGCCCTTCAAGCTGCGCCTGGCGGCGCCCATGGAGAGCATGGCCTGATGCGGCTGATTCTGGAGGCGCTTGCAAGGCATGCCGCGGATCGGCCGAAGCAGATCGCGGTGGTCGATCCGGATGGAAGCGCACATTCGTGGGAGTCCATCGCCGATCGCGCACGCCGCGTCCAAACTTTTTTGGATGGACGGATGGCGCCGGGCGCGTTCGTCGCGATCTCAATCGCGTCGGGAAGCCATTTCTGGTGCGCACTCCTGGGGATCGCGGGCGCGGGGCGAGTGCCGGTGCTGGTTCCCTGCCCCCTGCCGCGCACGATCGCCGATCGGATCGCTTCCGATCTCGGTGCGGTCGTGGTGATGGACGAAGCTCGCTGCGCATCGGCTCAATCCGAATCGGCATGTACGAAGGATTCCGCCGACCCGGCGGGCGTGGTTCTGCTTTCGTCGGGAACGACTGGACACTCCCGCTTCATCTTCCGCCCCAGCGAGGCAATCGACCGTGTCGCCACCACCATCCTTCAGGAGGGACTCACCCGACCGGGCGATGCGTCGCCCTGCTTCATGCCCATGGCCCACGCCTATGGCTTCGAGCATGCGTGCCTCGCGCCGATCCTGGCAGGAGCGCGGATTCACGCCCACCGTGCCTTCTCCGTCAACGCAGCCTCACAGAGCCTCGCCGATGGCGCGACCACGCTGTGCCTGGTGCCGGCGACCGCGGAGGCTCTCGCGGAGCATGCGCCGCCCGCCACCGCGCTGCGCTGCATCGTCGTCGCCGGCGCCGCTCTCACTCCCAATGTGCGCAAGAGGCTGCTGCGCGCCTTTCCCGTTGACATCGTCGATCTTTATGGAGCAAGCGAGACGGGAACCATCTGGCTTGATCGCGGCAAGGGCGGACGCATGGTGCCCGGCGTCTCGGTGCGGATCGTGGACGCAACCAACACTTCAAGGCTCGTGGACATTGCCGATGGACGCGAGGGAGAGATCGCCGTCCGCAGCGATGCGATGGGCGACGCGATCCTGGCCGAGAAGGGAAGGCGAATGCCCCTGCTTTCGGAGGGGTTTTTCCGCACCGGGGACCTGGGTCTGCGCGGTGTTGATGGAACCTTTCGCATCACGGGTCGCGCCAAGCTCGTCTTTGATGTCGGCGGACTGAAGGTGAACCCGATCGAGGTCGAGCAGGCCGTGGAGTCCCATCCCGCCATTGCACGGGCGATGATCCACCCGATCCGCGCCGGCGAATCGCTCAACCGCGTCGGGCTCAAGGTGGAACTGCGTCCCGGCGCCGCCGCCCCCGCGATCGAGGAGCTGCGCAGCTTCCTCGCGCCGCTCATCGCCTCGCACGCCATGCCACGATCGCTCGACATTCGGAATGAACTTCCCAAGACGGCCAGCGGCAAGGTGATGCGACTCGCGGGCACGGATCGCATCGAGCCGGTCCTGCAGCGCTTGCCGGGGCTCGAGGCGCAGGAAGACCGCGAGGCCTTCACCAAAAAACTTTTCGACGAAACCGCGTGCCGCTACGACGCCTCGAGCGCAACGCCATTCCTGGGCAGCGGACGCTGGCACCGCCGGCGCATGCTCCTGCAGTGCGGGCTTCGCGCCGGCTCCTCGCTGCTGGACGTGGGCTGCGGCACCGGGCTCTGCGCCTCAATTGCGCAAGACATTGTCGGACCCGCCGGCCGCGTGGCCGCGATCGATCCCAGCACGGGCATGCTCGAAATGGCCCGCCGCCGCGGCGTGCGCGAAACCGTGGTCGGCCGCGCCGAGAGCCTCCCTTTCGATCGAGCCTCGTTCGATTTCATCTCGATGAGCTACATGCTGCGCCACATCGAGGACCTGCGCGTCGCCTTCGCTGAGGCGCGGCGCGTGCTGAAACCGGGAGGACGGATCCTGATCCTCGAGGTGACCCGCCCCGAGGGCCGCGCGTCGAGGGGACTCTTCGACTTCGCCATGAAGTGGTGCGCCCCCACGATCGGCGTGGTCACCAGCGGCCGCCCCTCCACGTTCCCGATGATGCGCTACTGGGCCCAGACGATTGAGCAGGCGGTGCGCCCGCCGCGCATCATCGAAGCGCTTGAATCCTGCGGATTCATCGGCACCCGGCACATCCTGGAATTGGGCATCTTCAGCTCCTATCGAGGAGTCGCGCCGCCTGCGTGAGGGCGAAGGCCACCATCACGACCGAGCCGGTCAGCAGCCATGTCGGCAGCGAGCCAAAGAGCAGCGCGAAGGCGATGGCGCATCCCGCCGCCGCAGGCCAGCAGGCATGCAGCTTCCACGCGATCCACGCCGCCAGCGGCACCGCGAACCACATGGGAAACCAAAGCCCGCACATACCGCCAACAAAGGCCGCGCATCCAACAATCCTGCGGAAGGACATGTCGCGGCGGCGCAGCGGCTGATCCTTGCCTCGCAGCGGCATCGCCAGCACGAGGCACTCGATCATCAGCCCCGCGAAGACCGCGAGGGATTCCCCCCAATCGCGCGTCAGGCTGTAGTGCGAGACCCGGCTCTGCTTGGGCAGGTAGACCGTTGCGATGGGGCGCTCGTCGATCAGGACACCCAGCCGCGCGGCGCGAACCAGAAATTCCTCCTCCCAGGCGAAGTGACCGCTGAAGCACTCGATCTTCGCGCTGCGCGGCAGCGGATAGACGCGCATGCCGCAAACGGGATCGGACATTCCCAGTCCTGTCAGCGCGCGAATGCCCAGCGACCAGAGGCGCCGGCCGAAGAGGCTCGTGGCGGGATAGCCGGCCATGGTCTCGTCCCGCGCGCCAAGCATCACTTGGCCGGGCTTGCATTCGGAGAGAAGCCGCACCGCGTCCGCCACCTTGTGCTGCCCATCCGCGTCGAGGGTCAGCGCGGCCTCGAAGTCGCGCCGCGCGGCCTCCTTCAGACCCTCCGCCAGCGCGGCGCCCTTTCCGCCATTGGCTTCCAGTGAAATCATCCAGCGATTCTCCCCCTTGCGGCACCATTGACCGACCCACTGGGCGCTGCCATCGGTCGAACCGTCGTCCACCACCAGGATGGGCAGCCCTGCATGTGCCAATTCGTCGAGAATTCCCGGAAGCGTCGCCAGATTCTGATAGGCCGGCACGAGGGCGACGCAACGCATTGGACTATCTTAGAGAGATGTCCGATGTGTGCAATCTGTTCCAGTCCTTGTTCGACGAAGCGCGGCGCGACGGCGACCATGCGTACGCCGAGCATGTGAACCCCCACTTCGCCAAGCTGCTGCGGACCACCGGATTCGATCGCGTCTATGTGCGCGGCGCCGGCCCGTTTCTCTATGACGAAGTTGGACACGAGTACATCGACTGCATCGCCGGCTTCGCGGTGCACGCGCTGGGCCGCTCGCACCCCGACGTCGTCGCGGCGCTGCAGTCGGCGCTGGCGAGCGGGCATCCGGGCTGGGTGCAATTCGAGCTGAACCCGCTGGCGGCGCTGCTGGCCAAGCGCCTCTCGGCGCGCATGCCGGGCGACCTGCGCCACGCGCTCTTCACCAGCTCCGGCACCGAGGCCGTCGAATGCGCCATCAAGCTCGCCCGGCGATTCACGGGTCGCGACGCCCTGCTCCACTGCGACAAGGCCTTCCATGGACTCACCCTGGGCGCCCTGGCCGCCAATGGAAATCCCCAGCTGCGCGAGGGCTTCGGCACGCTGGGGGAATCACAGAGCATTCCCTTTAACGATCTCGCCGCGCTGGAGCGCGCCCTGGCCTCGCGCCGCTTCGCCGCCTTCCTGATCGAGCCCGTGCAGGGCAAGACCTGCCTCACAGTGGACGATGGATACCTGGCGGAGGCGTCGCGCCTCTGCCGCGCGCATGGCACGCTGCTGGTGGTCGACGAAATCCAGACCGGCATCGGACGCACGGGAAAATTCCTCGCCATGGAGCACGATCCCGGGTGCATTCCGGACATCGTCGTGCTTTCTAAGGCGCTCTCGGGCGGATTTGTTCCCGTCGGTGCGGCACTGGTGCGCGGCGACGTCTGGCGGAGCACCTTCGACTCCATGTCGAACTCCTTCATCCACACCTCCACCTTTCAGGGGGGCACGCTGGCGATGGTCGCCGCGCTCACCACGCTCCAGGTCCACGACCGCGAGCGCCTCTCCGAAAACGCTGACCGAATGGGGGCGAGGCTTCACGCCGGCTTCGAGGAGATCGCGCTGCGCCGCACCGCCATCTCAAGCGTGCGCGGCCGCGGCCTCATGATCGGCGTCGGCTTGGACAAGGGATCCGTGGAGCGCGCGATCGCGGCGATCCCCGGACTCGGATCCCTGGAGAGATCGCTCTTCGGGCAGGCCTTCGCCATGGAAATCCTCGCTCGGCATCGCGTGCTCAGCCAGGTCACCGATCATGAATCGAATGTCCTGAAGTTCACGCCGCCGCTGGTCATCGGCCCCGGCGAATGCGACCGGGTGATTTTGGCGCTGGACGAAACCCTGGCGCGGCTCTCGGGCACATCTACGCCATTTCTGCGCGGCATCACCCGGGTCCTGGGCAACCTGGTCCGCTGAATCAGGATTGCGTGATGGAGAGCACGAGCGTGCCCTCCGCCACGACCACGCCGCGGTCGCGCGCCTTCACGTTGAAACGATGCACCTGTTCAAAGCTTCCCTCAAGGGTGGCGCTCAAGTCGATGGTCGCCGGAGGTCGCACGGGCTGGCGGAAGCGGATGTCGCTCTGCACCAGCATGCCGGCGCGGATGCGATCGGGATCGTGCGCAATCATGACCAGTCCGGCGGCCTGCGCCAGCGCCTCGATGATCAGCACGCCGGGCACGACCGGATTGCCGGGGAAATGCCCGCGGAAGAACGCCTCGCTTCCATCCACGCTCCAGGAAGCCTCGATCGCCCCGGCCACCACCGAATGCACGGCGTGGACGAAGAGAAAGGGGTCGCGATGGGGAAGCTTGTGGATCAGCGGCGAACTCATAGGCCGGCCGCGGCGAGCTCGCCATGCACGAAATCGACGAACTCCCCCACCGTGCCCATCGAGCCGCGGTTGAGCTTCTGGGCGGGAATCTTGTGCTTGTATTCCTTGTCGATGCCGGTGACCAGCATCAGCAGGTCCAGCGAGTCGAGCTCGAGCCCGCCGCCGACCAGCTGCAGGCTGTCCACGACCGGGATGCCGGAGAATTTCAGATCCACCTGCACGATCCTGCGGACCGTTTCAAACACTTGATTCCGAAGGATCGACAAGGGGCACCTCGATGGCATGGGCGAATCGCCTTGGCCGATGTCCACTTTACCCGCTTCACCCCCATCGGTCACAATGCCGCCGTGACCAAGCCCACGCTCATCCTGGACCGCATGCAGTTCTTCGGGCGCCTGGCGGGCGACTATCACGCCATGTTTGGCGTCACGCTTGATGCGCTCAAGGGGCGGCGCGTGCTGGACTGCCCCGCGGGTCCGAGCTCCTTCGTCGCCGAGGCAGTCGCTGCCGGCGTCCACGCGGTCGGCGTCGATCCGCTTTTTGTGCACAACGCCGACGAGCTGCGCCGGCGCTGCGAGGAGGACATCGCCTACACCCTCAAGGCCATGGCGGCCCATGGCGGCGCCTACACCGACCTGGATCTGGCGGCCTATGCGGACAACAAGCACGCCGCCCTGAAAATATTCCTGGGCGACTTCCAGCAGGATCGCAGCGCCTCGCGCTACATCAACGCCAGTCTGCCGCGGCTTCCCTTCAAGGACGAGTCCTTCGACCACACCTTCACCGCCCATCTGCTGGTGACCTACAGCGACCCCGCCTCGGGGGGCATCCTCCCCGATTCCCCCTTCACCGAGCAGTGGCACCACGACTCCGTGATGGAACTGCTCCGCGTCACCAAGCGCTCCATGCACCTCTATCCGACCACCACGCGGACTTCACCCGCGCGGCGCCATCCCTACATCGAGTCGCTGGTCGCCAAGCTTCAGAAGCAAGGCGGCTGGAACTTCCGCTTCGAGCCCTCGACCTACCAGCGCGGCGACGCCCTGCAGAATCAACTCAATGCCTCGCTGGTGATTGAGCGGCAAGCCCGCACGCCGTAACCTTCATCAACGCACCTCTGACCGCAAGGACCAACCATGAAAACCCAATCAACGAATCGACTGCTCCTCGTTCTTCTCCTCGGCTCGGCGGCGCTGCTGGGCGGATGCATCATCGTCAGCAAGAATGTCTCGCCCGGTGCAGTGCAATCCTCGTCGTCTCAACAGGGTGCGGCGCCAACCGATGCCGCGCCCAAAGCCGAAACCCCGGCCAAGGCCCCGCAGGTGCGGCTCTCCACCGCCCCGCTCTCGCGCGAGGGCGGCGTGCTGCCTCGCCAGAATGAAGTGCTGCAGCGGGCACGGACCGGCAATGCCGAAATCGTCTTCATCGGCGACTCCATCACGCAGGGCTGGGAAGGCTCCGACAACTGGAAGAACATGGTCGGCTCGCACACCGCGATGAATCTTGGCGTGGGCGGCGACCGCACCGAGCATGTGCTGTGGCGGCTCGAGCAGGCACCGCTGGGCCGCGTTGATCCGAAGGTGGTCGTGCTGATGATCGGCACCAACAACACCGGCCGCGACGGCCCCGAGGACATCCTGGCCGGCATCCGCGCCGTGGTCGATGTGATCGCCCGCCAATGCCCCAACGCCACGGTGATCGTGCTGGACATTCCGCCGCGCGGCCAGACCATGAACGACGCCCGCGGCAAGATCGCCCAGGTCAACCAGGCTCTCTCGCGGGGCGGCCTTCCAGCTCACGCCCGCTTCGTGCGCGTCAGCGACCAGTTCGTGCAGCCCGACGGCACGATCGACCCGGCGATCATGCCCGACGCCCTGCACTTCTCGCCCAAGGGCTATGCCATGTGGGGGGCCTCCATCAAGCCTGAACTGGAATCCTCGCTGAAGGCGAACACGGGCTGAGACTCGGGCATAATGCGGCACCCCTAACCATGAGCACCTCACCACACAAGACTCCGCCCACGGCTTCCTCCTCGCAGCGCGTCCTGATCAGCATGGCGGCGCTGATCATCGGCGTGATCGCAATCGGATTCACCCTCTCGCAACTCGGCGCGTCGAACAAGCCCGGGGCGCCGCGCGTGCCCACCGTGACGATGAAGCAGCCGGATCCGGTCAAGAAACCGGACGCCGCCAAGCCGGCGGCCCCAACGAATCCTGCGACCGCTCCGCCTGCGGCCCCCGCTCCGCCCGCATCTAATCCGCCCGCCGCCGCGCCGGCATCCGCGGCACCAGCGACGCCTGCCGCGTCGAACGACTCCTTGCCCGACTCGGCGGTCGACGCCTCCATCGCCGCAACCCTTGACAAAGTGGTCAAGGAGAACGATCTGCCCGGCATGGCCGCGGCGGTCATCGTGAATGGGAAAATCCTCGGAGCGGGCGTCGCGGGAATTCGCAAGAAAAAGGGATCGGACCCGAAAGTTGAGTTCGACCCAAATCAATTTCCCGTCCTTCGCGACGATCCTTTCTTTCTTGGCACAGCCACCAAGCCTCTCACCGCCACGCTGATCGGCATCCTTGTGGACGAGGGCAAGCTGAAGTGGGACAGCACCATCGGCGACCTCGTCGGACGCGACATCAGTTCCATCAATCCAGACTTTGCCGGCGTGACCATCGACCAGCTTCTGCACCACCGCAGCGGCTCATGGCCCAATGGTCCCAGCGAAATCTGGGAGGCGGCCAAGCGCGCCAAAGGCACGCCCGTGGAGCAGCGCATCGCCTATGTGGAGGCGATCCTCTCGCAGCCGCCGCGCTTTCCTCCCGGCAAGTATCTCTATTCAAACGCGGGCTACGCCATTCTCGGCTTCATCGCCGAGACGATCACCAACACCCCCTACGAGACGCTGATGGAGCAGAAGGTTTTCGCGCCGTTGGGTTTGAAGAGCGCCGGATTCGGCAACGCCGGCAGCGCGGATGAGGTGACCGCTCCCTATCCGCACATCGAGTCCGGCTTGCCGACCTTCCTGGTCAACCCCGAGGCGGTCACGCCCGCCGCGCGCATCCACATGAATGTCACCGACTGGGCCAAGTTTTGTCTGGTGCACCTGGGGCACCAGCCGACTCCGCCGCTGCTGAAGCCCGAGACGCTGGAGCACCTGCACACGCTCGCCGGCGAAGTCGCCGAGGACAAGTCCGGCTATGCCTGCGGCTGGATGCGGCCCGAACGCGAATGGGCGGGCGGGCGAACTCTGAGCCATCCCGGGCGCAGCCACCTCAGCGATGGCGTGGTCTGGCTCTCGCCTCAGAAGGATTTTGGTGTGCTTGTGGCGACGAACCAGGGCGGTGACAAGGCAAAGGCCGCGGTCGAGCAGGCGGCCAGCGCGCTGATCGCGCAGTTCCTGCCTGCCAAGAAATAGGTCGCAAAGACCGCGATGCGGCGCGCCGCCGAGTGCGATCCATCAATGATTCGCGAGTCGCTCAACCGCCCGAGGTGAACTTGGCCGTGCCGTTCTCGTCGGTGTAGATCTTGATCTGGCTCTTGCCGTTGGGGGCGAGCCAGATCATGAAAGCCTCGCCGTTGGCCTTGGTCGAGGCGCCGATGCGAAGCTTGTTGTTCAGGTCGCGCCACTGCAGGCTGCTCTCGCCGCTGGTCTGGGTGGTGAGGGCGATCCGGCTCTGGCCCTTGGTGTCCAGGCACTGGAAGCTCGACTGCCCGCTCGAATAGGTCTTGGCGGAGAGGCGGACGAATCCCTCCTCGTCGTACCACGCCAGGCCCGCGGCCTTGTTGTCATCCTCGCCGTTGAGGACCAGACGTTCCTTGCCCGCGGCGTCAACCACCGCGAGGCGGCGCACCGTCAGGGTGTCCTGCGGGGCGGTCTGGGCGCCGCCGACCAGCAGGGCGGCCAGCGCCGCGATCAGCGCGAAATTGGTGGTGCGAACCCGTGACAGCGACCGTTCCACGCGGTCAAGCCGCGACGCAAGATTTGACTCGTTCATGGGGTCAACGCTATCACGCCTCCGGCTTCCTTTCCACTCGACGCAGCGGGAATCCCCCGCCGCAGGATTCCCCGGCGGAAGGTAGATTCCCCTTCCTTCCGACTCGCCCCGAACCCCAAGGAACGAACGGCCATGCCGAACTCGCTTCGAAACACGCAGTGGTGGATGATCGCACTCAATGGCGTGCTGCTGCTGCTGGGCGGCGCGGCGCTGGTCTTCGTCCCCTTCCTCGCGGCCTTCACCTTCGCCGCGGGTTTCGGACTCATCCTTGTGGTCATCGGCGTGATGAGCCTCTTTGCCGCGCTGCGCACGATGGGCCACAGCCAGCACAGCCTGCTGATCTTCGTCGGACCTTGCCTGGCGATCCTGCTCGGCTCCGTGCTCTGGTTCACGCCGGAGAAAGGCCTGGTGGCGCTGACCCAGGTGCTCGGAGTGTTCACGACCGTCATCGGCATTTTCCAGGTGGTGGCGGCGCTGGGCCTGGCGGGCCGGATGCACTGGGCGCTGCTCCTGATCAACGGCCTGCTGACGCTGGCCGCCGGCGCGGTGATGCTCTTCGCGCCCGGCATCGCCATCTTCGTCTTCGCCATCTTCTTCGGCGTGCAATTGATTCTCAACGGCTGCCATCTCATCCGGGCCAGCATGCGCATGAAGCAGTTGACGGCCTGAAACCGCCTCGATCCCAAGGACCCCAGCCATGAAAATCCGCGACTTTATGCGCACGCACTACCGCCACTTCAACGCGGCCACTTTGGTGGACGCGAGCGAGGGCTATGTGAAGCACCTGAAGTCGGGCGGCAAGATGATGATCACGCTGGCCGGGGCCATGAGCACCGCGGAGCTGGGCATTTCGCTGGCGGAGATGATCCGCAAGAACAAGGTGCACATGATCTGCTGCACCGGCGCCAACCTGGAGGAGGACATCTTCAACCTGGTGGCCCACACCTACTACGCCCGCGTGCCGAACTGGCGCGAGCTGACGCCGCAGGACGAGGTGAAGCTCTACAAGCGGCACATGAATCGCGTGACCGACACCTGCATCCCCGAGGACGAGGCGATCCGCCGGCTGGAGAAGGCCGTGCTTTCCGAGTGGATGGCCGCCGACCGCGCCGGCAAGCGATTCTTTCCGCACGAGTTCTTCTACAAGATTTTGCTTTCTGGAAAGCTGAAGAAGTTCTACGACAACGACCCGAAGCACTCGTGGCTGCTGGCGGCGGCGCAGAAGAACCTGCCGATCATCGTGCCGGGCTGGGAGGATTCGACGCTGGGCAACATCTACGCCTCGCACTGCATCACCGGCGAGATCAAGAATGTGCACACGGTGCGCAGCGGCATCGAATACATGCAGTACCTCGCCGGCATCTACCAGAAGACGGCGCCCAAGAATTCGATCGGGTTCTTCCAGATCGGCGGCGGCATCGCGGGTGATTTCCCGATCTGCGTGGTGCCCATGCTGCACCAGGATCTGCACGTGAAGAACGTCCCGCTGTGGGGTTACTTCTGCCAGATCTCCGACTCGACGACGAGTTACGGCAGCTATTCCGGCGCGACCCCGAACGAGAAGATCACCTGGGGCAAGCTGGGGCCGAAGACGCCGCGCTTCATCATTGAGAGCGACGCCACGATCGTGGCTCCGATGGTTTTTGCGTATGTGATGGGTCAGTGAGCGCGACCGAACCGGCCCGACCCTTCGATCGGCAGCGCGGTTTTATGCGAAGTGAAGCCCCCGCTCAGCCTTCGATCGAAGGAATTTCCCGCTCGAGGTAGGTGTAGCCGTTGATGCCGCTCTCGTAGATGCGGACCAGCGACTGGCTCTCGGTGGCGGTCATCTGCTTCATGCGCACGGCCTTCTCGCACTCGCGGCGGACCTGCGCCAGCAGCGTGTTGACGTCGTAGTGCACGTAGGAGAGCACGTCGCGCACCGCGTCACCCTCGATGATCTCGTCGATCCACCAGTTGCCGCTGCCGTCGTACTTCACGTGGGCGACATGGGTGTCGCCGAAAAGATTGTGCAGATCGCCCAGCGTCTCCTGGTAGGCGCCCACCAGGAACGCGCCGATGTAGTAGGGCTCATTCTCGTCGAACTCATGCAACTCGACGAACTTCTTCACGTCGCGGTCATCGACGAAGCGGTCGACGCGGCCGTCCGAGTCGCAGGTGATGTCGGCGATGGTGGCCTTGCGCGTCGGCTTCTCGTTGAGCCGGTGAATCGGCAGAATTGGGAAGAGCTGGCGGATGGCCCAGATGTCCGGCAGGCTTTGGAAAATGCTCAGATTTCCGAAGTAGGTGTCGCTCAAGAGGCTCTCGAGATCCTCGAGTTCCTCCGGGGTCTCCTCCGATTCGCGGCACTTGTCGCGGATCTTGGCGCAGGTCGCCCAGTAGATCGCGTCGCAGAGGGCGCGGTGCTCCAGGTTCATGTAGCCCAGGCTGAAGAGTCGGCTCGACTCGTCGCGGGCTTCGCTGGCGTCGTGGTATTGCTCGATCAGACGCCGCTCGGAGATGTTCTTGTAGGTGTCGAAGAGCTCCAGCAGCGGTCGCGGCAGCTCTTCCTCCCCTGCCTTCAGCGCCGGCAGCTCCGCAGGCACGCGAGTGCGATCCGGTCGATCCGCGGTGATGGTGTCGAAGATCAGCACGCTCTGCTGGGCGACCATGGCGCGGCCGCTCTCGGTCACGATGGTCGGATGGGGCACGCCCTCCTCGTCGCAGACGCTCATCGCTCGGTAGATCACCGTCGCGGCGTACTCGGGCAGCGTGTAGTTGGTGCTGAACTCGAAGCTGGTCTGGCTGCCGTCATAGTCGATGCCCAGGCCGCCGCCGACGTCCAGGTACTTCATGCCGGCGCCGAGCTTGACCAGCTGCACATAGGTGCGGGCCAGTTCGTTGACTCCGGCGTTGACCTGGCGCACTTCGTGGATCTGGCTGCCCATGTGGCAATGGAGCAGTTCGAAGCAATCCTCCATGCCGCGAGCCCGCAGGTATTCAAGCACCTCGAGCACTTCGCTGAAGCTCAGGCCGAACTTGGCCTTGGCTCCGCTGGAGTGGCGCCAACGGCCCGCTCCCGGGGTGCTCAGATTGACGCGCACGCCGATGCGCGGGCGAATCTGGTAGCGCTGCGCGTACTCGACGATCAGCTTGAGCTCGGTGAGATTCTCGATGACCGGAATGATGGTGCGACCCAGCTTGGCCGCGAGCGTGATGAACTCGATGTAGCGGGCTTCCTTGAAGCCGTTGCAGATGATCAGCCGCTCGGGCGTGTCGCTGGTCATGCCCAGCACCGCGAGCAACTCGGGCTTGCTGCCGACTTCCAGGCCGAAGCCCAGCTTCATGCCGTACTGGCGCACTTCCTCGACCACGCGCCGCTGCTGGTTCACCTTGATCGGATAGACGCCGACATATTCGCCCTTGTAGTTGTGCTCCTTGATGGCGGCGGCGAACGCTTCATGGATGTCATTCAATCGCTTCTCGAGAAGATCGCTGAAATGCACCAGCACCGGCGTCTTCAGGCCGCGCTCGCGCAGGCCCTCGACCACACTGTGCAGATCGATCTCGGCGCCGGGCGTCTTGGTGGGAAGCACCACGACATGGCCCTTGTCGTTGACATCGAAGAATCCCTTGCCCCAGCCGCGCACGTTGTACAGGTCGACGGAATCTTCAGTTGTCCAGACGGGCTCAGTGGAGGTTCGGCCGTTGCGCGGTCGCGGTTCGCCCGGAGGCGTCACGGGCGTGACCGCGGATGTTGCGGATGCGATGTGGAACGGGGGGATGGCCTGCTTCGTCAACTCTGTCGATCTCCTTTGCAATCCGTCGATGGACTGCGAGCCAATTGGCATGGGCACTATACGTCAAAAACTTCCGAAAGCGCTAAAAACTTTTCAACATTTCGCCCAAGTCGGGACGACGGCTCACGGCTTCGGCGCGGCCGAGACGCGCATGTCGCGAAGACTTTGGGCGATGGAGGTCTCGTGCAGATGCACGCTTTGCCGGTCGAGCAGCTCCTTGGCTTTCTGCATGGCGTTGGCGTCGACCGCCCCGGGATCTCGCTCCGCCTGGTCGCACAGTGCCAGCAGGGCCTTCATCGCCCCTTCGAGCTCGGCGACGTAGGCGGGCAGCAGTGCCTCGCGAGTCCGAGTGAGCGCCTCGCCGATCCACTTCACGTCCAGGCGGGCGTTGACCGCCAGGTCGGTGACGCGGTGGCGGTGCATGTCCTCGCGGGCGTGGGTCAGGCTGTCACGCTCGATCTGCTCGACCTCGGCGGCAGTCAGGCCGTAGCTCGGCGCCGCCTGGATCGCGGCTCGCATGCCGCTGCGACGCTCGACCGCGGAGACGTTGAGCACGCCGTTGGCGTCGACGAGAAACTCCACCTCGACCTGGGGGATGCCCGCGGGCATGGCGGGAAGTCCGCGCAGCTCGAAGCGAGCGATGCTGCGGCAGTCCGCCACCATCTCGCGTTCTCCCTGGGCGACATGGATCAGCACGCCGCTCTGATTGTCCTTGCTGGTGGTGAACATCTCCGTGGCCCGCGAGGGAATGGCGGAGTTGCGCAGGATCAATTTGGCGAAGGCGCCCCCCTGCGTCTCGATGCCCAGGCTCAGTGGAATCACATCCAAAAGCAGCAAATCCCTGCGGCCCCCTGCCAGAATGCTGGCCTGGACCGCCGCGCCAAGGGCCACGACTTGGTCGGGATCGAGCGCGGTGTAGGGCGTCAAACCCGTGAGTGCCGCCACCCTTTCTCGCACATAGGGAATCCGCGTCGAACCGCCCACCAACACAACCCGATCGATCTTGATCGAGTTGGCGTCACGATGGGCCTGCTTGAAGGCCTCGATGGTGCGGTCGATCAGCGGGGCGATCATCATTTGGAAATTCGCACGCGTGAGTTGGCGGCGCAGGACAAGTTCCTTTCCAGCCTCACCGCCGGCGCGGACTTCGATCGTCGCCGTCTCCCGATTGGAAAGCTCGCGCTTGGCTTGCTCGGCGGCCATACCGAAGGCCGTCCACTGACCGGCGTCGATCTTCGCGCCCCTGTGCTCCGCCACAAACTCCTTCTGCAGCCATTGCGCGATGAGTTGATCGAAGTCATCGCCGCCCAAGCGAGTGTCGCCGCGCGTGGAGAGCACCTGGAAGGCCTCGCCCGATCCGGGATCCGCGGAATCCATCGGCTCGATCCGCAGGATGGAAACGTCAAAGGTGCCGCCGCCCAAGTCGTAGATCGCCACGGTTTCCGGCTTGCCCTTGCGACCGAGTCCGTAGGCCAGGGCCGCGGCGGTCGGCTCGTTCACGATCCGCTCGACGGTCAGGCCGCACAGCCGCGCGGCGTCGTGGGTGGCCTGCCGCTGCGCGTCGTCGAAATAGGCGGGCACGGTGATCACGGCGCGGGTCACCTTGACGCCAAGCCGCGACTCGGCGATGCGGCGCAGCTCGGAGAGCACTTCGGCGGCGACTTCCTGCGGCGTCACTGCGGTGCCCTGCACGTCAAAGGCGGCCAGACCGCGCGGGCCGGCCTTCAGCCTGACGGAAAGTTCTGCGGCGATGGATTCGCTTTCCTTGTGGCCGCGCCCCATGAAGCGCTTGGAGCTGGCGATGGTTGACTCGGGAAACTTCGCCGCTTCCTGTTTCGCCCTCCAGCCGACGCTGCTCTTGCCCGGCCCGAGAAAGCGCACCACGCTTGGCAGCAGAGCCCGCCCCTGATCGTCAAGCAGCACGCGCGGGCCGGACTCGTCGCAGATGGCCACCAGCGAGTGGGTCGTGCCAAGATCGATTCCGACAATCGGCGACATGGGCGATCCTAGCGCTTCGGTGCCGGTGGCGTTGTCGCGGGAGCTTCCGCCGGCGGCGCCTTGGTTGCAGGCGAAGTTCCTGTCGAAGGCGCTGGCGCGGCTGGTTTCTCAGTCGGCTCGGGCAGTTTCTGCAGGATCGACTCGTAGCGCTGCTTCGAGAGCTCCTTCATGAAGGCGATGAACTTCTCCGCCTCGCTGTTGCTGCCGTAGAGCGTGAAATTGCGCTCGCTGGAGCCGCGCCGCTGGAACTTGACCACCATCATCGGCTCGCTCTTGTCGTCGCCGCGATCGGGCGCCTGCTTGACCCACGGCGAGGCGCCCATCATGCCGACGAATTCCTTCGCCTGTTGCGGCGTCAGCGCCGTCTCCCAGGTGGTGATGTCATTGATGGCGTTCATGCCGCCGCCATACTGGATCTGCCCCTCGGTGGTGATCTTGAAGAGCTCGTAGCGCTGCTGGGTGGGATACTTCACCGTGATCTGGAAGCGCCAACCATCGACCGGGGAGTCGGCGGCGCCCGTGCCATGCGAGGCGCATCCGGCGCAGAACAGGACGCAGCATCCCAGCGCGATCGCGCAGCCGGTCCGCATCCATCGCAGGATTCGAATCATCGCGCCCACGTTCACTTTCTCGGCGGCCTGAACCATGCGTAGGGATCGGGGCCGAAGTCGTAGCGGATGGGAAGGTCCTGATTGCTCGTCAGATCGGTGGCGAAAGCAGCTTGGGCCATCACCTTCATCCACTCCTCGCTCGCGGGATCGGGGTTCGCCGCTCCGTCGAAGCGCCGCACAAAGGTCCAGCGGTCTTCGTTGGCGGCAAAGGTCATGATGTAGACGATTTCGTTGGGTTCAGGCTCGACCAGATAGGGATTGCGATCGAAATCGGCAAGCTCCGGGTCGCCGAAGCCAAGCTTCTTGGCCACATCCCACATCTCATGAACCTGCCGCTGGTAGAGCACGCGGACCGAGCCGGGCCGCACCCGGGTGTTCACGCTCGGGCCGAAGTCGGCGAGCATCGTCCCGTCGGGAAAGACGATCATCTTGCCGGGCTGCAGCCACGCCTCGGTGCGAAAGGGAACCTTTTCTCCCCTGAGGATCGTGACGTCGAAGGTCAGCGAGTTGGGCGTCGCCAGCGGATCCGGCGGCGCCGCGGAGCAGCCCGGGAGAGCGGCGAGCGCGGCCAGAAGCAGAAGCGGCATCGTCGGCAGGAACCGGCGCGCCACGCTGCGCCTGAAGCCTTGCCCCGCGAAAGGAATTGTGCGACCGGCGTTCACGGGCGAAGAGTACCACGCCCCTCGGCGCACCCTGCCGGCGGCGCCTTCGCTACTCTTCCCCTCATGCGGACCAGCGTGCGATGGATCAACGACTACCTGGATCGACCGGCCACCGCCGAGGAGCAGGCCGACGCGCTCACGGCGGTCGGTCTGAACTTCGACGGCCGCGAGACGCTGCCCGACGGTGCCATCTGGCAGGAGATCGAGACCACCAGCAATCGCGGTGACTGCCTCTGCCATTACGGCCTGGCGCGCGAGTTGGCGGCGCGGACCAAGCGCTCGCTGAAGCCGCCGGCATCGCATTCCGCTTCAAAGGCTTCGGGCGCGAAACCCGCGACGGGCGAGCCGGCATCCAAAATCATCAAGGTGACCAATGAGGAGCACGAAGGCTGCCCGCGCTACACGGCTCGTGTGATTCGCGGCGTGAAGGTGGGGCCGAGCCCCGTCTGGCTGCAGGAGCGCCTGCGCGACGCGGGGCAGATTCCGCGCAACAACATCGTGGATTGCACCAATTTCGTGCTGCTGGAACTGGGGCAGCCGACCCATGTCTTCGACCTGGCCACGCTCGCGGGGCCCGAGATCCGGGTGCGCCGGGCGCGGGCCAAGGAAGTCTTCCTTCCGTTGGGCGAGCAGATGGCTCCGATCGAGCTCACCCCCGCTGATCTGGTGATTGCCGACGCCAAGAACGCCGTCGCGATGGCCGGCGTGAAGGGCGGCGCCGCCAGCGCCGTGAAGGAGTCGACCACCGACATCGTGCTGGAGGCCGCGACCTTCAACCCATCGCAGGTCCGCGCCAGCAGCCGGCGCCACCGCATCGCCAGCGACTCCAGCAAGCGCTTCGAGCGCGGCGTGCATCCGGCGTCGATCGACGCCGCCGCCGAGCGACTGGCCGCGCTGATCCTGGAGACCGCGGGCGGAACACTCTGCGCGGGAGTGGTCGAGGCCGGAGCGCCCCTGCCGCCGCCGCGAATTGTCTCCATGCGAAAAGCCCGGTGCCGCCGGATCCTGGGCGCCGAGATCGCCGACGAGGAGATGACCGGCACGCTGCAGACGCTGGGATTCGCCCCGAAGGCCAAGGGCGATCTGCTCGAGTGCACGGTGCCGCCGCAGCGCATGGACATCGAGCGCGAAGTGGACCTGATCGAGGAAGTCATCCGGCTCATCGGACTGGAGCGCGTCCCCACGGGCGAGTCGATCCAGATTCGCACCGCGGCGCCCGATGCAAAGATGGAGGCCGGCGAGCGCCTCCGCGACACGCTGGCGGGGATGGACTTCGTGGAGTGCGTGACCCACGCGCTGATCTCCGACGCCTCGGCCAACGCGATGCTGCACCCGCCGCTGGCGGCGCTGCGCATCGAGGACGAGCGCGCGGGAGGAACCCCCTGCCTGCGCCCGAGCGTGCTGCCGGGATTGCTCGCGACCCGCAAGATCAACGAGGACCGCGGCGCCATCGACTCCCTGCGCCTCTTCGAGATCGCCTCGATCTTCCATCTCAACGCCGCCAAGGAGCACCGCGAATCGGTCTCGCTGGGCATGATTGCGGATGCCGCCAAGGAAGAAGAGGGCTACCGATCGCTGCGCGGCGTGATCGAGCGGCTGGCGCATGAGATCGCCGCCAAGCCCGCGCGCTTCGCGCCGACGGCATCGGACTCGGTCATGCATCCCGCCGCCGAGATTTCTATTGACGGCGCGGTGATCGGCCGCATCGGATTCCTCACGCCCGCGGTCCGCCAGGCTTTCGGCCTGGAGAAGCCGCTGATCGCAGCCGAAGTCGCCCTCGAGTCCCTGCTGAAGCACTGGCCGCCGGAGCGACCCGCCGCGGCGCTGCCCTCGATGCCTTCGGTGGAGCGCGACCTCTCGCTCATTCTTGGAAACGAGAAGACCTGGGCCGAGGTCGAGGGGGTCATCCTGCGCTCGCGTCCGGCGCATCTGGAGTCGCTCTCCTTCACCGGCACCTACAAGGGCAAGCAGACGGGCGCGGATCGCAAGAGCCTGACCCTGCGGCTGGTCTTCCGCGACGCCGCCCGCACGCTGCGCCGCGAGGAGATCGACCTCGAGGTGCAGGCGCTGGTAAAGACGCTGCAAGCGGAGCTCGGCGCGGAGCTTCGCGCATGAGCGAGGCGATGTCGCGGCTGTCGCTGCAGGAATTCGCCGACAACCTGGCCTCCAAGCAGCCGGTCCCCGGCGGAGGCGCCGTGGCCGCGGTCACCGCCTGCAACGCCGCGGCGCTGGGATGCATGGTGCTGGCCTACACCCTGGGCAAGCCGAAGTACGCGGCCTTCGAGGAGGCCAACAAGGCGGCGCACCATGCGCTGCACCACGCCCAGCGCGAGGCCCTGGCCCTGGCCGACCGCGACGCCGCCGCCTACGGCGCGCTCTCGGCGCTGATGAAAGTGCCCGCGGGCGATCCGAAGCGCGCCGCGGAGGAGCCCGCCGCGCTGCGCGAAGCGATCGCGGCACCGATGGCCATCCTGACCTTGTCGCAAGGCATTCTGAAAACGCTCCAGCCCCTGGTGGCCAGCAGCAATCCCAATCTTGCCAGCGACCTGGCGATCGCGGCGAAGCTCGCAGAGGCGGCCGCTGACGCGGCGGCGTGGAACGTGCGCGTCAATCTTCCGCAGCTTCCCGCCGGCGCGGAGCGCGCCGCGACTGAAAGCCGGCTCAACCAATCCATGTCATCGGTGCACAGCGCCGCCGACACCATCGATTGCGCCATCTCCGACCTGTTGAAGGCGAAGTAGCCATGCCGCAGCCGTGGGGACTCCTGGTGCTCTTCGCGGCGTCGTTGGCCATCCTCTGCGTGTGGGGCGGCGTGATGACGGGGCTGCAGGCGCTCAGGCCGCAGCGCAAGGCGCTGGCGTGGGCGCTGGCCACCGGCCGAGCGAAGGATCCGGCGGATCTCGATTTGAAGTTCGACGAGATCGAGTGCTCCTCGGGGCAGCGCCATCCCTGCCCCGCCTGGCGCATCGCGGGACGCGCCGCCGATCCGCTGGCGCCGATCCTGCTCATGGTCCATGGGTGGGGCCGCTCGCGCTGGGACTCGCTGGCACGGGTCGGCCCCTTTCTCGGCGCCTGTTCGGAGTTGGTGCTGCTGGACCTGCCGGCGCATGGGGAGCATCGCGCCGCGCTTTCATCCGTCGGCGCCCACGAGCCCGCCTGCGTCCTGCACGCGCTGCAGGAAATCTCGCGGCAGTCGCCGGGAAGGCCGCTGATTCTTGCGGGCCATTCCATGGGGGCGGGCATCGCCCTGCGAGTGGCGCTGCTGGCGGAGCCGCTGGGTCTTCCGATCGCGGGAGTGATCGCCTTTTCACCCTACCGCACGCTGCGCTCGCCAATTCCCGGCCGCCTGGCGCTGAAGGAGCTCCCGCAACAGCCCTTCTCGGAGATCGCCATCCTGACGCTTCGACTTCTGGGCCGCATGGATCGACCGCTCGAGATCGACGCCGCCCGGCTCAAGGCGCCGCTGCTGGTGCTTGCCGGTGACGGTGATCCGATCTCGCCCGCAGACGACGCACGACGCATCGCGCAAGCCTCGCCGCGCGGCACGCTTTCCATTCTGCGCTACCAGCGCCACGACGATCTGCGCCAGGGCGATCCGGAAAAATTCGACCGGGCTCTCGGGGACTTTCTGAATGCGATCACGGCGCCGTCGGCGGAAGCAGCCGGACGCGCGTGAGCAGCAGCGAGGATTCCTCCGTCACGGAGTAGACCCCGGGACCCATCGCCTCCTTCCAGAGTTTGGCATCGCATTGCAGGAGCTTGATGATCAGGTCGTTGGGAATGTCCAGTCCGGCCCGCGTCGCCATGCGGTGCTCGAAGTCGTCGGGAGCCGAGGTCACGCCCACGGAAACCTTGCCCGTCGACTTCGCGCTCTCCCTGCGGTTGGAATCCAGGCGAATCAGGATGTCCTGGTAGCCCCAGCAGAGCACGGGCTTGGTGCCGACATCCGCCAGCGCCTGCCGGCAGACCGGGGTCTCCGCCAGCGTGCCCGTCCCGTCTTTGCCCGAGGTGCGCAGGCACTGCTCGACGAAGCTGGAGTTGCCCATGAAGAACCAGCCGCCGCCGAAGCCGCAGCAGGCCTCGCGCGACTTCTCGTCGAAGATGGTGTTGCCGTTGAAGTCGCGCGACTCGAAGCCCGCCTCCGGCAGGAAGAGATTCAGCAGCGTGGTGACCGCCTGCTCGTCGGCGCAGCGTATGGCGTAGAGCGATTCCTCTTTGTCGGCCCCGGATCGTCTCGAAGAGTCCTTGGCCGGGTTGAGCTCCGGCGCGTCGCGGCGAATGATGTGCACGTCGGGCCCGAGCCGGGCAAAGGCGCGGGTGAGATCGGGCCCATATTGCTGCAGCGTGGCGTCGAAGGGCTCCGCCATCTCCTCGGGCAGCGAGGCCACCACCGACTCGACCAGCTTCATGATCAGGGGAAACTGCACATTGACCGTGCCGTAACCGCTGGCGCCGCCGGCGACGAAGGCGGGCGGCGGCGCGGCGACGCGGGCCGGATTGGGCAGCGCCAGCAATCCCATGCGCTCACCTTCGATCACGATGCTCGAAAGCAGTTCGAACTGCGCCCCCGGCGCCTCGGAGGAAAGCGAGAAGCCGTAGCCGTGCACGTCGCCGAAGAGCGTCTGCAGGAAGGGCTGCACCAGCGCCATCTGCGGGCCGCCGGCCCCGGCCACCTTGTGCAGCGACGAGGTCAGCAGCACCATCCAGCCATCGTTGCGGCCGACGCTGTCGAGGGTCTTCTTGAAATCGGCGCTCTCGGCGACGGATTTCCGCGAGGTCCCTTCGTAGACGCCCAGGGCCTCGTCCAAGTCCTGTTTCACGCTGCCGAAAAGAAAGCGCTCGCCGTCGCGCACGTAGTAGATCGTCTCGATGTGGTCGAAGGCGCCGTCGGGAACAAAAGCGTTGCCCTCGCCGCGCTTGCGTGACTTCGCCTTCTTCTTCGGCGTCGGGTGCTCCTCGGCAATGCGGATCGCCCGCGCCGGCTTGCCGCGGATGTCCAGGCTGGTCACCGCGCCGGCATCCTTCTTCTGCATCTCCACGAAAAGCGCGTCGAAGATGGTGGCGACCTTGTC
This sequence comes from Planctomycetota bacterium, assembly GCA_021414025.1. NCBI lineage: Bacteria > Pseudomonadati > Planctomycetota > Planctomycetota bacterium. Next base: position 198,546 of record JAIOPG010000007.1, read on the forward strand.
GGGGTTGTCCTTCCAGGTGCCGCACAGGATGAAGTGCGGCAGGTCGGCATCCAGATCCTCGTCATGCACCACGTAGAGGCCGATCCCGAAGGAGGCGGGCCAGCTCCATGCGTCCTCCTCCACGCCCAGCTCCTGCCGCCGCGCCGTCATTCTCTTGCGCGACGCCTCGATCTCTTCCTTCACGATCGCCTGCACCGACTCGCTCTGCCACCACTGGCCCAGCGGCGTGGCCGACCAGCGCTCGCGGGTGGCGGCGATGTTCTCGGCGCTGAGCACCAGCCAGGCGTCCTCGGGCACGATCGACTCGAACTTCGCCTCGTCGGCGGCGCGGGCGGCGAGCGAAAGCGCCATCGCGCACAAGGCGACGAGACTTTTGAGCGGCGTGTTCATGAGGCTCCCTTGAAAACGTGTGGATGGATGCGAAGGCGCCGGCTTACTTGGCGGCCCCGGAGGCGTCGAGCAGCTCGCTCGCCGTGCCGAAGTCGGAGCGCGTCGGGCCATCGTGATAGTTGTGCCCGGAGTTGGGATTGCTGCGGTCGTAGGTGAAGGCCTCGCGGTTGCGCACGAAGTCCTTCACGTAGCGGGCCGGAATCGCGAAGCCCAGCGACTCGCCGCCGCGAATGCCCATGTTGGTGATGCCGATCACCTCGCCGCGGGTGTTGAAAAGCGGGCCGCCGGAATTGCCGGGATTGATCGGGCAGTCGGTCTGGATGTAGGTGAGCCCGTCGAAGCTGCGCTGCGTGGTGCTGATCACGCCCTGGGTGAGCGTGCGCTCCAGTCCCAGCGGATTGCCGATGGCGAAGACCGCCTGGCCGATGTCCAGCTGCTCCTCCTTCTGGACCGGGGCGAAGGTGAACTCGCCATCCTTGGGCTGCGGAATCTTGACCAGGGCCAGGTCCAGGTGGTTGTTCACCGCGATCAGCTCCACCTTGTCGATGTCGACGCGCTTGAGCGTGCCGTCGCTCTGGGGAAACCAGACCGTGGCCTTGAGCTTCTGCTCGCCCTGCACCACGTGGGCGTTGGTGATGGCGTGACCGTCCTTGTCGATGATGACGCCGGAGCCCAGCCCGCTGGGCGTGCTGATCTTCACCACCGCAGGGCCGAGTGTCCTGGCGTGCTCCTTGGGACTCTGCGTCGGCGCGTTGACCGCGGTGTGGAAGAGGTCGTCCTTCTCCACCTTCAGCGGGGCTGCCGCGGCGGCCGAGTCGATCTTGGCGACATCCTCCATGTCGAAGGAGAGCACGTCCGCCCCGATGTCGATCCAGACCCGCTTGTCGCTGCGCTTGACGATCTGCCCGTCGATGGTCGAGCCGCTCTGCAGGTGGATCACATCCGCCCGGACTTGCCCGATCGCGGCGCCGAACAAAATGGCGCTGACCAACGTCCCGAGCGCCGACGATGACATTCTTTTTTGCACGGGCTTATGATAGCCCGTCCGCCGCGCCGTCCGTGGCCGTACGCTCCCGCCTGTGAAACTTTTTCGACCGCCGACTTACGGAGATCCCCGATGCTGACCGCCCCCGCCCTGGCCGCCGCCCTGCTCGCCTCGCCGCCGACCTCGGACCTCTCCGCGCACTTCGGCTTCGACCCGCTCGAGGTGCAGAAGATCGACGCCAAGGCCGGGCCGATGATCGCGGTCGACCTCAACGGCGACGGGCTCAAGGACCTGGTGGTGGTCAACAACCGCAAGAGCCGCATCGAGCTCTACTACCAGCGCGCCGATGCCAAGCCCGGCGACGAGAAGCCGCCGACCCCGGGTTCCAACGAGCTGCCCGAGTTGTGGCGCTTCCGCCGCGAGGTCATCTCGGTTCCGCACGAGATCCTGGCGGTCCTGCCCACCGATTTCGACCACGACGGAAAGATGGACCTGATCTACGCGGGGCAGCCCGGCACGATCGCCTTCGTGAAGCAGAGCAAGCCCGGCGTCTTCGAGATCGTGCACAAGGTGCCGGTGAAGAATCTGGTGGGCAACCGCGACAACCTGCTGCTGGCCAACGTCATGGGCGACGCCAAGCCCGAGCTGATCACCAACACCGGCGGCAAGATCTCGGTCTGGCCGCTGGACAACGACCAGGTGGGCACGCCGCTGGAGCTCAGCGCCGGCGAGGGCAGCATCGTGGCGATCATGGCCGACGACTTCGACGGCAACGGCACCACCGACCTGGCGGGCGTGGTGCCCGAGGACTCCAGCCCGATCCGGATCTGGCTCACCAGCGTCGATGGCGACAAGCTGGTGATCGGTCCGCAGAACCGCTTCGAGATGCCGCCGCTGCGCGAGGCGGAGTGCCTGCACCTGCCCGGCGACAAGCAGGCGCAGCTGGCCGTCATCGAGAAACCCAGCAAGCGCATCGTCTTCAGCAAACTGGCGAAGTCGGCGATCAAGCGCGCCGGCGACCGCGAGGCGAGCATTCAGACCGTCACCTTCAACGACCCGCAGAACAAGAAGCGGAACTTTGCCGTGGCCGACATCGACGGCGACGGGCGCCTGGACCTGCTGGCCACCAACACCGGCGAGAACGCGGTCATGCTCTATCGCCAGAAGCCGGGCAAGGGCTTCGAGACGCCGGAGAAGTTCCCGGCGCTCTCCGACCTCGATTCGATCGCGGCGCAATCCGCCAAAGGCGATCAGCGGGCGCTGGTCTTCCTGCTCTCCGAAAAGGAAGGCATCGTCGGCCGCTCCGACGCGGGCACCGATGGCATCAGCTTTCCCAAGGCGATTCCCCTCCCCGCGGGCAGCTCGCCGGTCACCATGAACCTGGTCGACTTCAACGGCGCCGCCACGCTCGCCGTGGTCACCAAGGATGGCCGCAACTACACGCTGCAGCTGATCCCGGTGACGGGCGACCAGTCGATGGATCCCAAGAACCACCGCAGCGTGAGCCTGGGCACGCTCAGCCGCGGGCCCGAGACCATCCTGAGCGTGGACGCCGACCACGACGGCCACACCGACCTGCTGGTCTTCACCCCCGACAAGCCCATGATCATGGTGCGCGACGTCATGGACAAGGATGGCAAGGCCGAGCTCAAGGTTTTCGAGAGCAAGGACATGGGGCAGTTCGGACTGGTGCAGGCCGCCAACGGACGCAACACCGCGGCCCTGGACCTGCTGGGCGACGGCAAGAGCGAGCTGCTGGTGGCCGACCGCAATTATGTGCGGGCCCTGACCTACAACCCCGCGCCGCCTGCGGGCACGAGCCCGGGCTGGCAGGTGGTCAAGCAGATCAATGCCGAGGCCTCCGACGCCAAGCTCACCTGCATCGCGCTGATGGGAGACAAGATCGTGGCCGGCGACCGCGAGAATGGCCGGCTGGTGGTCTTCTCCAAGAACGACAAGAAGGAATGGAAGCAGAGCGAGGCCATCGAGGTGCCGGGCTTCAAGTTCAATCAGATCTTCGCCGGCCCGCTGGGCGGCGATGACAACGACGTGGTCCTGGTGATCGGCGACAGCAGCTTCGCGGTGGTGCGCCTGCAGGGCGAGCGCTGGCGCCTGGAGGAGGTCGCCTCATGGAAGAGCGACGAGCCGCGCCGCGTCGAGCATGAGCTGGTGGTCGGCGACATCAATGGCGACGGGTTTCTGGATGTCACCGCGCTGGACGCCTCCGACCAGATGGCGGAGATCCTGACCTTCAGCCAGTCCGGCAAGGTCCACTATGGGACGGCTTTCGAGGTTTTCGAGAGCAAGATGTTCTCCGGCGGCGAGCCCAAGGAGTTCGAGCCCAACATGGGGGTGGTGGCCGATGTCACCGGCGACGGCAAGGACGACCTGATCCTGCTGGCCCACGACCGCGTGCTGATCTATCCACAGCAGACCAAGCCCGAAGGCGCGTCGGCAAAAAAATGACTCAGGCGTAGCTGTGCAGCCCGGTGATCACGAAGTTGATCACGATCCAGTTGAAGAGCATCACCCCGGCGCCGATTAGAGCCAGCACCGCGGTCCAGAGTCCCTTGTCCTTGCTGCGCCAGCGGGTGTGGATGAGCACCGCGAAAACCACGAAGGTATTGAGGGCGAAGACTTCCTTGGGATCCCAGCCCCAGGGTCGGCCCCAGCTGTGGTCGGCCCAGATGGCACCCATGGCGATGCCCGACCAGAGCATCACGAAAGAAAGCTCCATCAGCGTCATGGTGACGCCGTCCAGGACTTCGCCCACGCGCGAGGCCGGCATCGCGTCGGCGGGCACGCCGTCGGCGCTGAGCATCATCATCTCGCCGGCGCCGCCGATGCGCGCGTGCGAGGGCGGCCCGCCGCCGATCCGCCACGCCAGGTAGAGCGCCGCCGAGACCGCGGCCATGAAAATCAGCGCGTAGCTGAAGATGACCACATTCGTGTGGATGTAGAGCCAGATGTCGTGGAGAACCGGCATCATGTTGGAGATCGCGGGGTTGAGCTGCGCCGGCAGCAGGGCGCAGGCCATCAGCGCCGTCATGCTCGCCACCGCGGCGCCCAGCGCGAAGAGCCCGCGCACCGCCGTGCGCCGGAAGAGGATCTCCGCCACCAGGGCCAGGCAGGAGCCGAACCACGCCGAGGTGGTCACCGCCTCGAACATGTTTGAGTTGGGCCAGCGCCCGCTGATGTACCAGCGCAGCAGCAAGGCCGCGCTCTGGAGCGCAAAGGCGACCACGAAGATCACCAGACCGATGCGCCTTGCCACCGGCCACTTCCAGGTGGCGCCCAGCAGCAGGAAGGCGACGCTGGCGAAGAAGAAAAACCAGGTCCAGGTCATTTGACCGGTGCGGAAGTACCAGCTCTCCCACCACAATCGCTCCGTCGACGGGTAGGCCGCCGGATCGATCGCCGCCACGGCCGAGGCGAGATCCCTCGCCGCGCGGCTCGCGGCGGAGGCGTCCCCCAGGCGCCACGCCTCCTGCAACTTCAACCATTGCTCCCCCGCCGCGCCGCCGGCGTCATCCAGCGGCAGCCAGAGTTCGGGCGCCGGACTTTGCCCCGGACCCGCGCCGGGCGGCACCGCGCGCAGGCGCGGCAGGATCTGCTCCGGCTGCAAAAGCGCGATCGCACCGCGCAGCTGGTCGACCTGCTTGGCGGTGCGGATCAGGTCGCCGGAAAGTTGGCGCATGGTCGGCGCGACCGGCTCGATCCAATTCTGTTCGTCGTCGGACCAGAGCAGCGATCGCGCGATCATTCCGTGGGATTGGAAGCCGCGCATCCGATCCGCCAGCGCGGGATCCGCCATCCGCAGGGCCTCGGCGATCCGGGCGCGGACCTCGGCGTTCTTCACGCGGATCACGTCGGCGTCGGCGTAGGCATCGGGCCGCAGGGCCAGGTCCAGCAGCGTGAAGAGCGGGGTTTGCCCACCGATTCTTCGGCCGCCCGAGACATCCTGCATGTAGCTGAAGGCAAAGCTGCCCAGGCTCTTGATGCGACCCTCGTTCATGATGGCCAGCGTCTCGAGCGGGGCCAGGTCGACCTCGCGGGCGAAGTCATTTCCACTGGAACCCTGCGGCGCGAGCCCGCTCTCGCGCACCGTGATGCTGGCGCTTGCGGAGTTCGGCGCGGGTGGCTGCGCCTGCGCCCTGCCGGGTATGAAGAGCGCGACGAGCAGCAACATTGCGCTGGTCATGGCCGTCGTCGGATGCAGCCGGCTCTGCGCTGCGCTCTTGGACTTCTCCAGCGACCGGCGCTTGATCACCGGCTTCACATAGAAGGCGTAGCACATGCCCAGCGCTGCCAGGATGGCTCCCGCCAGTTGCAGCCAGACGCCCTGGCGCGAGCCCACGCCCAGCACCGTGAAGTTCAGTCCGGCGCTGGCGGGCACACCCTCCTCGCCCGCGTCGGGGGGATCCCACTGCGCCTGGAAGAACCAGAGTCCGCTGCGCTCGACGGGCTGGTTCACGCTCACCGCCTGGGGCTCGCTCCATGATCCGTCGGGCTCGCCGAAGCGCAACTGGCTGGTGTAGTCGCGGATCGTCGCGGTCTCGCCGGTGAAGCCGCCAAGATTCGCCGTCAGCGTGAAAGTCTCCAGCGCGACCGGGCAAGGCAGCGGCAGGCGGCGGCGCGAAAACAAGACTTCCGCCTCGCGCCCATCGGCCAGGCGGATCCGCGCCGGCTGGAAGGCCTGCCTTCGCAGCACATCTTCGGGCCGGTCGAAGGCATAGTCGTTGTAGCGGATCCACTTGGACTCGCCGTTGCTGGTGCCGATCCGCGCCATGGCCAGTCGCTCACCGGTCTCCTTGGCTCGCTGATTCTCCGGCACGATCAGCGGCAGCGACTCTTCGACGGCGCGGGGGAAGTACTCCATGACGCGCATCGCCGTCCCCTCGCCCACGGCAACGGACTCGCCGATCGCGAGCGGGCGGATCTCGGGCTTCTCGCCGATGGCCAGCGCCACCGTGAGCTGCGCCGGATCGGGGCCCGCGATCAGCGTGATGGGATAGTGGCCGATGCCCGGCACGTAGCGCGCCACCAGCTCGGGAGCCATGCTCACCGGCGCGGATTTGGGATCGGGATTGTCGCCGGCCTTCATGTCGCGATTGAGCGCCGGATCATCGAAGATCCAGCGGCGGAACTCGCCGTGCGGCGTGCGCAGGTCGACGATGGCCACGCTCACCTCGCCCCCCGAGAGCACGATGTCATCCTGGACCGCCGAGATCCGCAGTGCGTAGCCGCGCCCGGCGGGCCCGATCGGAATGAATCCGTCGGCGCCGGGGGGAGTGGTCAGCGACACGGCGAATTCGCCCGCGCCCTCCAGCGTGAATTGAATCACCGAGTCGCGGGTGCGCTGCGCCAGCTCCGGCGCCGACGAGACGAAGCGGAACCGGATGAGGTCGCCATCGGAGACGCGGCCGCGTGAGTCGAAGGCGGAGAGCGTGAAGTCGCGCGAGGCGCCGGTGGAGCGCTCGATCCGCACGCGAAGGGCCGGATTCAGCGGGCTGTTGGGCGCGCCGCGGCCAAGGCGGCTGCGCTCCACGGCATAGCGCAGGTAGCCGGTGGCGAAAAAATCTGTGTCGCGAAAAGGATCGTCCGCGGCGACGGCGGGAATCGCCACGTCAATCGGAAACACCGGCTCATCGCCGCTGGTCGAGATCGCCTGGCCGCGCTCGGAGATCGAGTCGTTGTAGAAGGGCAGGCCCTCGATTGGCCGCATGCTCCAGGCGAGATCGCCGGGACGGCGCACATAAAGGGCCCACGACTTCACCAGGTCATTCTTCAAATAGAACCAGCGCTGCCCCGCGTACTCCACGCGAGCCACGAGCAGAGGCTCGATGATCGGCACGCCTTTGGCCTTCATGGCCCGCTCGATGGGCTTCTGCGCATCCCCGGTGAACAGAATGTCCTCCGACAATTCCGGATGCCCCGCGATCACCTGGCGAATGAATTTCTGCCGCGGCCCCTCAACCGCGAGCATGATGCTGTAGGCATGTTCGCCCGCGGCGCTTCCGGTGCGGATCTCCCAGGAGGGATCGATCGACGCCACCTGCACGCTCCACACTTCGCCGCCGGCCTGGATCCGCGTCTGATTGCCGGGCGAAGCCAGCAGCCGGCCGGCGCCTTTGCCCGCGCCGTCGCTCGAAGCGATCTCAAGGACCACCTCGCGCCGCGACACCGGCGCGTCGCCTTCGACCTTGGTGGAGAAGTACCAGACGCTTCCCGCGATCACGGTCAGGATGCCGGTGTGAATCGTCCACACGCCGAAGTTGACCGGCCGCAGCGGAATGCGCCGCAGCGTGGTCCAGGCGATGTTGGCGGCGATCAGCCCCAGCAGCGTGGTGAAGGGCCACCAATGGAACCACTCAAACTCCGTCATCTCGAAGGGCCGCCACTGCCGGAGCATGGCGTGCCGCCAGGCGTCGGGGTGGAAGAGATTGGGGTGGACCGGATAGACAATGCCGGCGCTGCCCACGGTCATGTAGACGAAGAGCGTCACCAGCAGCGTGATCCCCAGCTTCACATTTGAAAAGAGGTCGGAGATCGAGCGAAGGAGCTTCATGGGCGGGGCCGCAATCCTACGAGGGGAAGGCGGACCCGGCCACGCGAAAAGAAATGGTTACGATACGCGCCCCATGAGGAACACCATGAATCCATCCATCCGAACCGCCGTCGTTGTTGGTCTTTTGTCCGCCGCCACCTGGATCAGCGCCTGCAAGTCCACGACGGAAACAACGGTCACGCCGCACGAAGAGGCAACCCCGGCGGCGACCGCCGCGCCGGCGACGAGCACCTCGACTCCTGCTTCGACTTCCAGCGCGTCGACCCCGGGCGCGGCAACCGCTGCGAGCGCTCCGGCCGCTTCCACCAGCGCTTCGACCGCTGCGAGCACAACTCCCGCGCCCGCGGCCGCACCGACCAAGCCCATGCCTTCGGCACCGACCGCTCCTGCGGCTCCCAAGCCTGCCACCGCGACGGCTCCCGCGCCGGCCGCCCCCGCCACGGCGCCGATGCCCATGGCCGACAAGATGTACGTCGTGATGGAGACCAGCAAGGGCAACGTCGTGATCGAGCTCGACCACAAGAATGCTCCCGCGAGCGTCGAGAACTTCCTCAACTATGTGAACTCCGGCTACTACAGCGGCACGGTCTTCCACCGGGTCATGCGCGACTTCATGATCCAGGGCGGCGGCTTCACCACCGACCTGACCCAGAAGCCGACCAACGCCCCGATCAAGAATGAGGGCGGCAACGGCCTGAGCAACAGCAAGTTCTCGATCGCCATGGCCCGCACCAACGATCCCAACTCCGCGACCAGCCAGTTCTACATCAACACCGTCGACAATCCCGCCCTCAATTCCAAGAGCGGCCGCCCCGGCTACGCGGTCTTCGGGCAGGTCATCGACGGCCAGGATGTGGTCAAGGCGATCGAGGTGGTGCCGACCACCCGCAAGCCGCTCAACACGCCGCAAGGTGCGATTCCTTCGAAGGATGTTCCGGTGGACATCGTGCAGATCATCTCGATGAAACAGCTGGCCGCCAAGCCTGACATCAAGAAGTAAGCGCAAAATCGCGGCAATTCATCGCTGCGACTTCGCCCGTTCCAGCGCGGAGACCAGTTGCTTTTCGTCCCAGACCGGCACGCCCAGCGTCCGCGCCTTCTCCAGTTTGCTGCCGGCGTCGCTGCCGGCGATGACAAAGTCGGTCTTCTTGGAGACCGAACCGGTCACCTTGGCACCGAGCGACTCGAGCTGCTCGGTCAACTCTGAGCGCTCGAAGTTCTCCAGCGTGCCGGTGAGCACGATCGTCTTCCCCGCGAAGGGCGAGTCGCCCCCCGCCACTGACTTCGCCCCGTGCAGCGGACTCTTCAGGTCCACGCCGACGCTCTCGAGGTCCTTGAGCATCTTGCGGACATCCTTGCGGCGCAGATCGCTTTCCAGGCTCGCCGCGGTGATCTCGCCAAAGTCCTCCAGCGCCTCGAGCTCCTCGCGGGTCGCCTTCAGCAGCGCGTCCGCGTCGGGATAGGCGCGGGCCAGAGTCTTGGCCGCCGCGGTGCCGATGTGGCGCAGGCCCAGCGACGCCAGCACGCGGGCCAGACCCCGCTTCTTCGCTTGCTCCGCCGAGGCCACGATGGATTCCGCGGTCTTCTGGCCGATCTTGCGCGTCTGCGTCCCTGTGGCCGTCGTCGCTTCGCTGGTGATGTTGGCGAGCTTGGCCGCGTCCAGCTTGAAGAGATCGGCGAAGCGCTTCACCAGCCCCGCGTCGACGAGTTGGTCGACCACCTTCTCGCCCAGCCCCTCGATGTCCATCTGGTCGCGGCCGACGAACCACTTCACGCGCTCGCGGAACTGCGCCTGGCACGCCGGATTGCGGCAGAAAATTTTCGGCCCCTCCTTCTCCAGCTCGCTGCCGCAACTGGGGCATTCCACGGGTGCGACCACCTTGGCGCTGCTCCTCTTTCGCGCGGAAAGATCCACCTCGACCACCTGCGGGATGATCTCGCCGGCCTTTTCGATCACCACCCGGTCGCCCACGCGGATGTCCTTGCGCCAGATCTCCTCGATGTTGTGCAGCGTGGCATGGCGCACGGTGGTGCCGCCCACGAAGACGGGCTCCATGGTGGCCCGCGGCGTGAGCGTGCCCCCCTTGCCCACCTGCCACTCGATGTGGACCAGCGTGGTCGGCTTGCGCTCGGCGGGATACTTGTAGGCGATCGCCCAGCGCGGCGACTTGCTGGTCGAGCCCAGTTTCCCGCGCATGGCGAAGGAGTCGATCTTGACCACCATGCCATCGACGCCAAAGTCCAGTTGATGGCGATCGGCGTCGAATTGCTCGATCGCGGCGCAGGCCGACTTGCAATCCTTGCAGCGCACGCTTCGATCGCTGGTTGGAATGCCCCATGTCCTGGAGTGCGCGAGCATGTCCCAGTAGCAGCCTTCCTTCATCGGATCGACTTCGCCGATTCCATGCATGGTGAAACGCAGGCCGCGCGAGCGAACCACTGCGGGATCCAGGCTCTTGAGTGTTCCCGCTGCGGAGTTTCGCGCATTGACGAACAGCGGCTCGCCATCTTTTTCGCGCTGCTCGTTCACGCGTTCAAAGACGGTGAGCGGAATGTAGATTTCGCCGCGCACTTCCAGAACCCGCGGAGCGGTGCCCTTCAGCCGCAGCGGCACGCTGCGGATCGCGCGGATGTTGCCGGTGACATCGTCGCCGGTGGCGCCATCTCCGCGGGTCACGGCCTGGACCAGCAGCCCCGACTCGTAGCGCAGCGAGATCGCCACGCCGTCGATCTTCGGATCCGCAACTACGACCGGCGCCTCGCCCAGCGTCGCTTCGCAGCGCGCATACCACTCTCGGAAGGAGTCAAGGTCGTAGGTGTTGTCGACCGACTGCATCGGCACGCGGTGCGCCGCGCTCTGGAAGCCCTTGCTCGGCGCGCCGCCCACCCGCGACGCAGGACCGTTGGGATCGGCCAGCTCCGGATGCGCCTTCTCGATGGCCGCCAATTCGGCGAGCAGATCGTCGAACTCCCGGTCGCTCATGAAGGGGGCCGCGTGCGTGTAGTAGGACTCGTTCGCCCGCTCCAGGAGCTCCGTCAATTCCTTGGCGCGTTTGGCGGGCGTCGTCGATGGCTTCATGGGCGCGAAGTCCTAGTCATCCGCCGAGATCGCGTCCGGCCCCTGCCCGGCGGTCTTCTCGTAGTGGCCGTCGCCCCGCTTCTCGAATCGGGAGAAGCCAAGCCGCTCCAGGTTCGACTTGGAGTAGCGGCCCTTGTCCGACATGGTCTGCACCTGCGGCAGCACGATCGCGCGGCGCACCGGTTCGCCGGTTTCCGGATGCGCCGTGAGCGCGGGATCGCTCAGCCGCTGGAACACTTCAAAGCGTTCTCCGGCTTCTCCTCCAGGCTTGACCACTTCGTAGACATAGGTGGGCATCGGGCAATCTCTTCACGAAAGCATAGGTTCAAGGAATTTTTTTGCAGCCGCAATTTCCTCCACCCGGCGCTCTCCGCCTTCGCGCTCGATCACCACCGCGACCTCCCTGGGCAGGGCTGCGACCAGCTCCATGAAGAGCTTCCACGGCACCTGCCCTGCGCCGACCGCGGTTTCGCGGCCCCAGACTTCGGACTGACCGCTGGCGATGGCGTCCTTGGCGTGCACCTGGCGCACGCGCTCGCGCAGGCGGCGAAAAGCCGGCAGCGGATCCTCGAGTCCGTAGAGCAGCATGTTGGCCGGATCGAAGTTCACCCCCGTCTCGGGCCTCTGCAGATCCTCCAAGGCCCGCTCCAAAGTGGCCGACTTTTCCTGGCCGCTCTCGAAGGCGACCTGGACGCCGTGCTTGGCGAAGAGATCGATGATCTCGCGGAGGCGCTCGAGCATCACGGCGCGCAGCGGATCGCCGGTGTCCTCGGGCAGGAAGCCCGCGTGAAAGGTGACTAATGCGATGCCGTGTTTCCGCGCGAGGTCGGCGACCAGGCCGGCGCGCTCGCGGTTGGCGGACCAATGCTGATCGCAGCGCACGCCGCCGGTTTCGCGGATGCGCGCAATCGACGAGTAATCCTCGCCGATCATCGCCAGCATGCCGCTTTCGATTTCGATGCCCTCGCCGCGAAGCAATTCAATCGCGCCGCCCCAGAGATCCGGCTGCGCCACCAGTGGAACCAGCGCCAATTGCACGCGGTCCATCCCGGCCAATCTCAGCCGGGCGAGCAATTCACCGGGATCTTTCGGACGCAGGCTCCAGGAGCAGACGGCGAGTTGGCGCTTCGGCATCGCCTCAAAGCCTATCGAACCTTGTTCCGAGCGTCCGCGAACACCGCGGCGTCACCATGCACGCGGCTTCGCCCCTAGAAGCGGGCTTCAACTGCCCCTAAGATGGCCTCGTGAGCAGTGCCCCCGCGGAATCCCGGATCACCAAGGTGGAATCGACGACTGTCGCTCGGACAGCGCCGATCGAGCCGGCCGTCGCCAAGAAGACCCTGAGCGAGCGCGCCGAGGCCTTCATCAGCCGGCTGAGCACCCGCAACTGGTTCTGGCAGAAGGTGTGCAGCCTGATCTGGCTGCCCTACGCCTTCCGCTCGGGCATCACCATGCGGCGCGTCGATTCCAACCGCTTCACCGCACTGCTTCCTTTCAGCCGCGGCAACCGCAACTGGTACAACGCCATGGCGGGCGCGGCGCTGCTGGGCAACAGCGAGGTGGCGGCGGGACTCTTCCTCTTCGGCAAGGTCGGCAGCGACTACTTCGTGGTCTGCAAGAAGATGGAGTACCGCTTCCTGCGCCCCTGCGTCGGCCCGGCACTCTACGACATCGCCGCCGAGCAGGACATCGACGAACTGGTTAAGGCCGGCGGCGAGTTCAACATCGACCTCGACATCAACATTCACCAGCAGATGGGCAAGAAGCGCGGCGACAAGCGGGTCGGCCGCTGTCGGATCATCTTCCATTGCACGCCAAAGGCCGCGGCCAAGGCCCGGGCCCTGCGCAAATCGAAGAAGCTCTCCGAGGCCGACGCCGCCGCCGACAACTGAACTCGACAGCGCCGCGTGTTGCGGGCATTATGCGGCGCATGCGACGATCCCTCGAGGTGGCGGGATGGGGTTTCTATCTCGCCAGCAGCTGGACCTGGTGCATTGGAATGTTCCTGCCGATCCTTCTGCTGCGATGGTGGGGATGGCCGGGCTTCCTCGCCTTCGCGGTGCCGAACATTCTGGGATGCGTCGCCTTCGGATACCTCTTCACACCCGAATCCAGCCGCCAGTTCGTCGCTCGCTTCGCCCCGTCGATCCGCTGGTTCGCCTGGATCACCATCGCCTACCAATCCTGGTTCGGTTCGTGGGCGGACCGCAAGCTGGGCATGAACGGCGCGCTCAACGCCACGATGAACTGGCCGGACCTCTGCCGACTTCTTCCACTGGTCTTCCTCATGATTCCGGGAAGCAGCCGCTTCTGGATCATCGCCGGAACACTCTGCACGCTTGCCAGCTTCACGCTCTTCGCGATGTCGGGCTCAGGGTCGCTGGGCGATCCTCCCGTCGCTGGAACGCTGGCGCCGATCTCGCTGGCGTGGGCCGCGCCCTTCATGGCCTTTGGATTCCTGCTTTGTCCGGCCCTGGATCCGACCTTCCACCGCGCGCTGCAGCAGAGCCCGAGCCGCCACTGCTTCGCGGTCTTTGGAGTGGCATTCGCGGCGCAACTTCTCTTCGCCGCGTCCACCTTCGACGCCGCCACCGGTCTCGCCTCGCTGGCCTGGCCGGTCGCAGCGCAAATTGTCATGCAGACCACCTTCACCATGTGCGCCATGGTCGCCGTGACCAGCCCCGGAGCGAAGCGCGGCTGGGCGACGGCGCCTGCCTGGCTGCCGCGATTCGCGGGCCGACCGAGCTTGATGGGCTTCGTGTCGGTGCTGGCCCTGCCCGTGGTCGGCATGGCGCTGGGCCGTTTCGTGCTGGACCTTTTGACCGCCATCACCGTGGATGTCCCAGCGATGATGCCCGCGAGCGAGCTGCTGGCGCCCGGCGCTCCATTGAGCGGCCCGGGCGAGGCCTCCTATCTGAGATGGCTGGGTTTCTACGGCGTGCTCTTTCCGGCGTGGCTGCTGCTGAAGCTGCGGCGCGTCCCGGGCCTGGTCGCCTGGCCGGCCATCTTCGTCGCCGCCATCGCGGCGGAGCGGGGCATGGTGGGGGCGAGAACCTCCTTTCTGCTGATCGCGCTCGGGGTGATTCTGGCGGCGGCCCTCTGGCAAAGCGACAATTCGATCAAAGAGCCTGAAATTGCCGAAGATCAGGGGCGTTCCACGGCCTGAGTGCGAATATTGCGACAACCGACTCAACGACCTGCGATCTTTGGACGATTGTTGGGTTTGAACCTGAGGACCCTGGATGCTTGATGACGCCCTGAAACCCCTGCCCGCGAAGTCGTTCGACTACGACGCGGCGGTCCATCTGCTCAACCGCGCCGGTTTCGGCGGCACGCCGGCGCAGGCCCGCTCGCTGGCGGATCTTGGGCTGGACAAGGCGGTCGACCAGCTCGTGAAGTACGAAGCGAAGCCGATCGAGCCGGTCAAGGCGGACCTCTTCGAAAAGGACATCATGCGCCCGCCGACCGACGAGGAGCGCGAAGAGGCGCGCAAGGCCCGCCAATCCAACGACGAGGAGGCGCTGGCGAAGATCCAGCGCGAGCGCCAGCGCCGACAGGGCGACGACCGCAAGCAGATCGCCGAGCTGCAGAAGTGGTGGATCAAGCGCATGATCGAGACGCCGCGGCCGCTGGAAGAGAAGATGACGCTCTTCCTGCACGGCCACTTCGCCACCGGCTACCGCACCATCGAAGACAGCTACCACATGTTCCAGCAGAACCAGCTTTTCCGGAAGTTCGCCACCGGCAATTTCGGGGAGCTGGCCCACCGGATCATCAAGGATCCGGCGATGATCAAGTACCTGGACAACGACGAGAACCAGAAATCCAAGCCCAACGAGAACCTGGCCCGCGAGCTCATGGAGCTCTTCACGCTGGGCGAAGGACACGGCTACACCGAGGCGGACATCAAGGAGGGCGCCAGGGCGCTCACCGGATACACCTTCGACGATGACACCTTCCGTTACAACGCCAACAATCACGACACCTCGACCAAGACCATCATGGGCAAGAGCGGCGCCTACGACGGCGACGGCTTCCTCGATCTCATCCTGGCACGCAAGGAATGCGCCGAGTTCATCGCCGCCAAGCTCTTCAAATTCTTCGTCAACGACACGCCGGGCGACCCCTCCAAGGAGCAGAAGGCCTTTGTGCTTGCGATGGCCAACAAGCTGCGCTCCTCCAAGTACGAATTCAAGCCGCTGCTGGACGCGGTCTTCTCGAGCGCTTACTTCTACTCGCCCGCCAACCGCGGCGCGATCATCAAGAGCCCGATCCAGCTGACCGTGCAGGCGGTGCGCAGCCTGCGCACTCCGGTGCGCGAGCTCAGCGCGCTGGCCAGCGCCACCGACCTGATGGGGCAGAATGTTTTCTTCCCGCCCAACGTCAAGGGGTGGGATGGCGGCCGCAGCTGGATCAACACCAGCACCCTCTTCATCCGCCAGAATCTGCTGGTCTACCTGCTCACGGGGCGCAAGCCCGACATGTACGAGTGGCAGGCCAGTGACATTCCCTTTGACGCCACGCATCTGGTTGACCATCTGCGCAAGCCGGACGGCACGGTCGACATGACGGCCGGCATCGAGTACCTGCTTCAGTTCAATTTGGCGCAGCAACCCTCGCCGCTTCGCGTGCAGCAAGTCGTATCATTCGCCAAGAGTCGCGGCGAGCGACTGGACAACGATCGAATCATCGCCGTGCTCGCGTTGACCACGGCCATGCCGGAATACCAACTCTGCTAGGGAGCCCACCATGAGCGAACCCACCACCCCCTACTCGCGCCGCTTCTTCCTGCAGCATGGCGTGGCCCTGGCCAGCATGGTCACCACCATCCCGCAGTTCATCCAGAACTCGGCGCTGGGCATGATCTCGCAGCTCGCGGGCAATCCCGGCGGCGCGGGTCTGCCCCAGGATCGCATCCTGGTCGTGGTGCAGCTGGGCGGCGGCAACGACGGCTTGAATACCGTGATTCCCTTCGGGATGAACGACTACTACAACGCGCGCCCCACCATTGGCATTCCGGCGCCCAACGGCACGGCGCGAGGACAGACCGGCGTGGCTCTGATGCTCGACCAGCAGCGCGGCCTGGGATTGAATCCCTCGCTCAGGGGACTGAAGAGTTTGTATGACGACGGCAAACTCGCCGTGCTGCAGGGCGTGGGCTATCCCAATCCCAACCGAAGCCACTTCACCAGCATGGACATCTGGCAGACCGCCAAGACCGACGCCAAGGGCAACGGCTGGATCGGCCGCTACTTCGACAACACCTGCAACGGCACGCCGCTGCCCGAGGGCTCCATCAGCATCGGGCGCACCGCGCCGCTGGCTCTCAACGGGCAATTGCAGAAGCCGATCTCCTTTGAGAGCGCCGAATTGTTCCGCTGGCTCGGCAAGGACTTGCACAAGAGCCTCGATGAGCCTTATCAGCAGATCAACCGCGCCGGCACGCTTCCCGAAACCACCGAGAACAGCCAGGCCGCCTTCCTCATGCGCACGGCGCTGGACGCGCAGCTCAGCAGCGACCGCATCCGCGCCGCCGTCGGCAAGACGCCGCTGACGACCTGGCCCAACTCCGACATCGCCGACCAGCTTCGCATTGTGTCGGCGCTGATCCGCGACGGCCTCTCGACGCGCGTCTACTACGTCTCCAAGTCCGGCTTCGACACGCATGCCGGGCAGCTGGGCAGCCACGGCCGCACGCTGCAGCAGGTGGGCGATGCGCTGGCGGCCTTCCAGAAGGAATTGGCGGCGCAACATGCGGAAGATCGCGTGATCACCATGGTCTTCAGCGAGTTCGGCCGGCGCGTCAAGCAAAACGCCAGCGGCGGCACCGACCACGGAACCGCGGCGCCAATGTTCGTGATCGGATCCAAGGTCAAGGCCGGCGTGCACGGCGACCATCCAAGCCTCACCGACCTGGACCAGGGCGATCTGAAGTTCAAACAGGATTTCCGCGGTGTCTATGCCAACATCCTCGACGAGTGGATGAAGGCGCCAAGCGCCAAGATCCTGGGCGGAACCTACGGCAAGAGCTCGATCATCAAGGCGTGAGCAAGGCGCGAGCGTGAGACAATATGATTTGAGCGAGTGGTGAAACAGCACTATCTCGCACCGCCAACGCTAAGTACCCGCGTCTTGAGTTGGGTCCTGGTTCTTTATTCCATTCTTGCCATGTTTGTTGGTTGCATGCAATCGGCGTTGGGCCACCTTGGTGTCGATGAATTGGTGGTGTCAGCGGTCGAGATCGCAATGGTGGATGTTGTGACAATTGCGTTGTACTGGCGATTGGCGATCGCTTTAAAAAAGATGAAGCCCGAGAGACTTCTCTGGCTCAACCTCTTGATGGCCGTGCTGATGACCGTGGCGTTTTACTGGGTGCTTGCCATTGCCTTTGACTGGTTTCCGAGATCGGGCGACCTCTTTCCGTGGTGGCTGCTGTCCTTTCCATTGATCGGGATGCTCGTGAGAACATTTTTCACACATCGAGCCGGCACATCGATGCATTGCCCCAAGTGCGAATACGAGTTCCAGTTTGGCGACGCGGCCGAGGCGCCTCGCCGATGCCCGGAGTGCGGCAAAGAATGGCTTGGCCATCTCAAGCAAGGCCGGCGATCGCGGCCACCGAAGTGGATCGTTGCCGGATTGATGTTTATGGTGGGCACAACCGTGGTGGCGATGACTCCGGTCTCCTGTATGGCGTTCCTGTCGCCATACCTGCCCACTCCGCTGTTGTGCGCGTCTCTCTATGTGGCGCCATTGAACACACCGCCCGTTTGGATGGAGTTGGAGACTCGCCCTCTGGAATCCTGGGAGATCTGGACCATGGCAGAAAGAGTTCTAGCTATGCGGGCAAAGAGCCAGTACAACCGAGGTTCGATCCGGTGGTTTGAATCGATGGCTGCAACGGGACAGATCTCGCAGAACTTGTTGGCACGGTTCTATGGCGAAGGATTTGCAGCAGAAATGATTGTGCCATCTCATGTGAAGGCGGGTCAGATGTTTCCCGCAGTGCTTCGTGTGACGCATGTCGCCTACGACAGTGGATCAAGACTGTTTCTGATGTTTGCGGGATACACCGTTGGCGATTCGACAACGACCGTGGGGCGACGACCCATGGCTATCGCGGGATCGGATCTTCAACCGAATTACTTCCTCGGATCCTTGCGTCATCGGGATGCGCTGGATCAATTGCTCACAGTGGAGCAACGGGGAGAAGTTCGAGTGCGTGTGGTGTACTGGCTTGTGTACATGCCAGGGAGCACCATCAGCGTCAATGCGAATTGGCATGAGGATGGCACTCCGGAGAAGCCGATTCAGGCAATTTGGTTTGAACGCGTGGAGTTGGATAAATATGTGCTAGTGGAATGAGTTGATTGCGGCGCCCATGCCTTCACTCATCAACACCGGGCGGATCGATGCCCTCGCCCTCGTCGATCTCCGGTTCCACGCCTTCGGGCAGAGCCTTGAGAAACGCGCGGCCGTAGCTCTTGCGCAGAATCCGGGAATCCAGCACCACGACGCGCCCGAAATCCTGGCTTGAGCGGATCAGCCGCCCGAAGCCCTGACGGAAGCGCAGCACGGCGCGGGGCAACTGGTCATCGCGGAAGGAGTCGCCCCCCTCGCGCGTGAGTTTCTCGCCGCGCGCCTTGGTGAGCGGTTTGTCCGGGCTCTCGAAGGGCAGCCGCGTGATGATCACATTGCGAAGTCCGTCGCCGCGCACGTCCACCCCCTGCCAGAAGCTGTTCACGCCAAAGAGCACGCTGCGCGTATCGTCGCGGAAGCGCTCGAGCATGGTGGTGCGCGAGAGTCCGCGGCCCTGCACGAAGAATGGGTGCTGTTGGCGGCCGAGCTCCGTCTCCACGACGCGGGCGACGCGCTCCATGGTGGCAAGGCTGGTGAAGAGAACGAAGGCGCCGCCATCGGTCTCGCGCACATGGCGCAGGATCCGGTCGGCCAGCGCCGGCTCGAAGCCTTCGTCCGCCGGACCGGGCATGGTCGCGTCGACGATGAACTTGACCTGCCGTGGCAGATCGAAGGGGCTCCCCAGTTGAACAGTCTGCGCGTCGTCGCAGCCGAGGCGCCGCGCGATCAGCGAGAAGTCATCCGCGTCGGTGGCCAGGGTGGCGCTGGTGAGCACCACCGAAATATTCCGCGAGAAGAGTTGCTCGCGCAGCAGCGGCGCCACGTCCACGGCCGCTGCCTGCAGCTCGACCGTCGCGCGGCCGCGCTTGCGGCCTCGGCGCCGGGCTTCCACCCAGTAAACGCAACCCGGAATCTCCTGCGCGACCAGCGCCCGGCAGGTGTTGGCGTGGGCCTCCGCGCGCTCGGCAAAGGCGTTCAGCTCGAACTGGTCCGCCTCCCCCGCCGACTCGCGGAGCATCCGCAGCGTGCCTGCCAACTCGCCCATCGGGCCGCTCAGCGCGTCCTCCACGGCGGCGGCGCTCAGGACGCGCTGCTCGCCGGCGGACTCCGGATCCGTGGACCCGTTCTGGGCCAGGTGGCGCAGGTCCATGAAGAGAGCTTCGGCGGCATGCTCGCAGAGCTCCACCTTCCGCACCGCCTGCTCCACTCGCTCGAGGCCCGCGCTCTGCAGGCGAAGTTGCGGCAGGTAACCCTTGCCGCTGCTGGAGACGAGCGTGCGCAGCAGATGCCGCACGCCGCTTTCGGTCAGTCGCGAACCGAAGTGTTCGCTGGCCACCGTCTCGATCTCATGCGCCTCGTCCAAAATTGCGTGGGCGTAGTCGGGCAGGAAGCCGCGGCCGCGGGCCCGCATCGCCAGATCGCTGAAGAAGAGGGCGTGGTTGCAGACCAGGATGTCGGCGTTCTCCATCCGCCGCCGCGCCGACTGGTAGAAGCACTTGTCGTAGGTCGGGCAGCGCTTGCCCATGCAATTGTGCGTGTCGCTCTGCACCTGGTCCCAGATCGAATCGGGCTTGAGCACGGGCAGCGAGGAGAGCGTGCCGTCGCGGGTGGTCATGGCCCAATCCTCGATCGCGTGCAACTGGTGGCGATCCTCCTCGTCGCCGAAGAGCCGCTCCTGCCGCTCGCTGGCCAGCTTGAGGCGGCGCAGACTGACGTAATTGCCGCGCCCCTTCACCAGCACCGCGCTGAATTCGTCGCTCGAGGCGGCGCGAAGCAGCGGCAGATCCTTCTCGATGAGCTGCTCCTGCAGGCTGATGGTGTAGGTGGAGATGACCACGCGCTCCTTGGCCTCCACCGCCCGCGCGATCGCGGGGATGAGGTAGGCGAAACTCTTGCCCACGCCGGTGCCAGCCTCCACCAGCAGACGGCCGCGCTTGGCGAGCGTCTCCTCCACGCGCCGCGCCATTTCCACCTGCTGCGGGCGCGTCTCGAAGCCGGAAAGGCGCCGCGCCAGCGGGCCATCTTCGCAGAGCATTGATTCGGCGGGAAGCGTCACGGAGATTTCCTAGCGAGGCTCGGGGCCGGCGTCCTTGGCTTCGACGATGCCCAGCGGCTTTCGCGAGGGCAGGCCCTGGTCGCGCGGGTAGAGGCGCGAGGTCTTCGCCAGCTTCACGACCGCGACGATCGTTCCCGTCGGCGTGCGCGTGGTGGTGTCAACTTTGGCGTGGAGCAATTCGAGTGCCCTGTCCGAGGCGGCGATCTCCTGTGGAGCGCGCTCGCCCTTGATGGCCAGCAGCACGCCTCCGACCTTGAGCAGCGGCACCGCGAGCTCGATGATCGACGCCAGTTGTCCGACGGCGCGGCAGGTCACCGCGTCCATGCCCTCGCGCTCCTTGCGGCGAAAGGCGGCGGCCTCCTCGATGCGCTCGGTCAGGACCGTGACATTCTTGAGCCCGAGCCGCTGCACGGCCTCCGAGAGGAAACGAGCCTTTTTCCCGGTGCTTTCGATCAAGCTGAAGTGCGTCCCCGGCATCGCGATGGCCAGCGGAATACCCGGCAACCCGCCCCCCGAACCGATGTCCGCGACCTGCTTCGCCTCCAGCGCCATAAGGAATGGAAGCAGCGACAGGCTGTCGGCGATGTGCTTGACCCACGCCTCGGCCGGGTCCTTGATGGCGGTCAGGTTGAACTGCTGGTTGACATGGAGCAGGTGCGACAAAAATTCCGTCAACTTCTCCTCGTCGCCCGGATCGAGCTCGATCGACTGCGACTTGAGCGCTTCATGGAAGTGCGGCGGCGGCGCGGGCACGCGATTCATCGGACGCCTCCGAGGCTTTCAAGGGTGCGCGGCTTTCGCAACCCGAGTCCAAAAATAATTCCGGTGGCGAACCAGCCCGAGACCATGCTCGAGCCGCCGTAGCTGACAAAGGGCAGCGTGATACCGGTCACCGGCAGCACGCCCAGGGCCATGCCGGTGTTGATGGAGATCTGCGTGAAGACGATGGCCGCCACGCCGGTGGCGATGAGCCGCGAGAAGGAGTCCCGCGTGGAGAGCGCGCAGATCGCGGCGCCGCCGGCGTAGAGCAGCCCGAGTCCCCAGGTGAAGAGCCCGCCAAGGAACCCCCACCGGCAGCAGATGACGGCGAAGATCATGTCGTTGTGCTCCTCAGGAAGATGATTGTTGCGCACCAGGGCCTCGGCGTGGTCGCGTCCGTTGCCCGCGAAACCGCCCGAGCCCACCAGCGTCATTGCCCGGTCCGCCTGGAACCCGATATCGCGGGCGTAGCGGTCGTCGCCGCGAAACTGTGCCAGCAGCGCATCAACGCGCTCGCGCTGATGCGGCCAGAGGAACGGGTAGGAGATCGGCGCCATCACCAGCACTCCGATGATGAGCGTGGCGATGTGCTTCTTCCTTGCCCCCGCCACCAGCAGCATGGCCAGCACCGGCGGAATGAAGAGCATCGCCGAGCCAAGATCGGGCTCGATGAGCGTCAGCAGGCAGAGCGGCATGGCGATGACGAAGGGAGCGAAAAATCCGCGCCACTTGAAAAGGGCAGGCGGCCGCCGCAGCCACTTCGCCAGCACCAGCACCAGGGCCAGTTTGGCGATCTCGCTCGGCTGGAATTCAAACAGCCCCACGCTGATCCAGCGCCGCGCGCCGTTCTTGGGGCGCACAATCCATTCCGGCGTGCCAGGCACCAGCACCAGCAGCAGCAAGAACAGAGAGATGAAATACATGGGCCACGCACTCTTGGAGAGCAACTTGTGACTGGGCAAGCAGGCCGCCACGGCGACGACCATGCCGAATACCGCCAGCACAAGTTGTCGCTTGGCGAGCGATGGCTCGGTGGTCGCGATCGCGGCGCATCCAAGCAGTGTCAGCATCGCGGCCGCTGCGACCACGATCCATCCGGAGTTGAGCCAGGAGAATCCGCCGCGCCCAAGTGCGCGGCCGCCGGTGTAGCCCAACGGTGGCGAAGTCATGCTCGCGGCGGCGCTCATCCTTCGCTCTCCTCGGGATCCATCGGCTGCGGCTCGGTCGAAGGCGTGAATGGCTGATTTTGCCTGCTTTGGCGGGCTTTTTCAGCGCCATGATCCGGGCCGAGATAGCCCTCTTCCAGCAGCGCCCACACCAGTTGCGCGGCGATCGGCCCCGCCGCCTTGCCGCCGCTTCCGCCCCGATCGACCAGCACTGCGATGGCGTACTTCGGCTTCTCGCCAGCGTCGCCGACCAGGCCGACGAACCACGCATGGTCGATGTCCTTGAGCATGCGGTCGGGCTTGCCGTCGCCATCGTCGTCCATCGCCAGCGGCGAGGTCTGCACCGTGCCGGTTTTGCCGCGCACCGTGACGCCGGGAATGGCGAAGATCGGCTCCTGCGTGCCGTCGTCGTACTTGATGTGATGGCCGGTGCCGAACTTCTCCTCCACGGATTCGCGCAGACCCTCCAGCGCGCGGCGGCACGCCTCTGCCGGCATCTCCAGCCGGCCGGTGCGGCGATCGGGTGGAAGCGCGTTGGGGTCCGCGACAATCTTCGCGTCACGGATCTCGCCGCCGCGAGCCAGCGTCGCGTAGGCGTTGGCCGCCTGCAGCGTGGTCCACGAGACCGGCCCCTGCCCGATGCCCATGATGATGGGCGTGAACAGATCGTGCCGCGCCTCGATGGCGGAGCATTGCTCCTCGCTGGGAACGCTGCCCGGCGACTCGCCGCCGGCCTTGCGCTGCCCTGCCGGCAACGGCCCTTGCAGTCCCGTGCCCAGCGTCGAGCCGACGCCAAGAGCGCGGTACCAGTCGGCCAGCGGTCGCAATCCGAACCGGTGCGCGACCGTGTAGAAGTAGATGTTGCACGAGCGGCCGATCGCGCCCTCCACGGCCAGCGGCCCGCCGGTTTGCGCGGTGTGGTTGGTCATGCCGAACTGCTTCCGGTAGATCCAGCAGCGAGCCTTGTCGTTGATCTCAGGGAAATAATGACCTGTGCACTCGACCACTCCGCCCACGGGAAATTTTCCGGCGCCGACGGCGCCCACATAGACCAGCGGCTTCACGATCGAGCCCGGCGGATAGATCGCCTCCGTCGCACGGTTCACGCCGGGCTGCAGGCGAAACTGGTCCGAGGCCGTGAGCGCCTCGGCGTCGGCCAGCGTCGGCCAGCTTCCCAGGGCCATGATGTCGCCGCTCTCCACCTCGACGATCACCGCCGCTGAGGCCAGCGGAGCGCCGATGGGAAGCCCCGCTTCCTCGCCGTGGTGCCACTCCTGCACACGGGCCAGGCCGAACACCGGATTCAGGATCGCCTGCACCCGCGCCTGCAGTTCGATGTCCACCGTCAGCCGCAACGGGCGGCCGAAGACCGGCTCGACGCGCTCGCTCTGGTCGGTGTCCATGCGCGTGCGCAGAAGTCCGCGGCTGCCGCGCAGCCAATCCTCGTAGGCCGCCTCCAGACCGCGCCCGCCGACGAGATCGGGACCCGGCCGGTAGCCGCCCGGATCGATGGTGCCGTCGGCTTTGACAAAGGGACGCCGCGCCAGATCCTCGGCCCAGGTTTCTTCGCGGATTGTCCCCAGCACATGATCGAAGACTCCCTTCACGCGAATGTTGGCGTCGGCCGTTCGGCGCAGCGGCCGTGGCAGCGTCTGCTGGCTCAGGCGCACATCGGCGGATTCCCAGGGGCGGATGCGCCGCGCCGCGTCGATCACCTCGACGGAATCGGGATAGTCATCGGCCAGCTTGCGAATGGCGAAGGCCGCCGCGTCGGAGACCTGCCGCGCGATCACATGCGAAGTCTTCTGCTCGCGGATCGGCTCGGGGTGGAAGGAGTCGCCGGGATCGTGGCCCAGCTTGGCGGCGAGCACTTCGCGCTGCCTGGCCCAGGTCGCTTCGGCGCGCTTCTGCACATGGGTGCGGATTGTCTCAATCTCCTCGTCGATCTTGGCGCGATCGACGCCGCAGAGCTGTGAGACCTGATCCAGCATGCGGTTACGCGCCTCCTCCTCGCCGGCGAGGCAGAGCTCGATGGTCGACTCCCGCGCCTCGCGCGTCAGCCGAGTCCACAGTGAGCGCCCGTAGGCCTTGCGCGCCGCTCGCGTCGCGCGCTGGCGGACCCATGAGCCGTCGATCACCGAGTAGTCGATGGCCACGTCCCACGCGGGGATGTCTTCGGCGATCACGCGGCCAAGGCGGTCCACGATGGATCCGCGAACGGTGGGGAGCCAGATGGTCCGGTCGAGCCGCTGCTCCGCCTCCTGGCGCAGGTCCTCGCCGTCGATCACGGTCAGCGACCAGAGCCGCAGCGCGAGCGCCGCCGTCGCCAGCAGGGCCAGCGCGCCGAGAAAGATCAGCCGCTTGCGGGCGCGGGCGGTGGGACGGTCGGTCGACGGCATGGAGCAAGCGTATCGCCTCGGCGGCGGCAATCCCGCTACGATGTTCCCCCTTCACACTCAGATTTTCCCCCACAGGAGTTCGTCATGGAATGCGGCATCGTCGGGCTACCCAACGTCGGCAAAAGCACCCTCTTCAACGCGCTCACCGCGGCCGGCATCGAGGCCGCCAACTACCCCTTCTGCACCATCGAGCCGAACGTGGGCGTGGTCAACGTCCCAGACGATCGCCTGCCGGTCATCGCCAAGAAGATCCAGAGCGAGAAGATCATTCCCGCCGCGGTCCGCATCGTGGACATCGCCGGCCTGGTCCGCGGCGCCAGCGAAGGCGAGGGGCTGGGCAACAAGTTCCTCAGCCACATCCGCGAGGTCGACGCCATCCTTCACGTGGTGCGTTGCTTCGAGGATCCTGATGTCGTCCATGTCGACGGCAAGCCCGACCCGATCCGCGACATCGAGACC
The DNA here is from genome assembly GCA_021414025.1 of Planctomycetota bacterium. NCBI lineage: Bacteria > Pseudomonadati > Planctomycetota > Planctomycetota bacterium. The sequence goes on from JAIOPG010000007.1 coordinate 223,766, forward strand.
ATCGACACCGAACTGGCCCTGGCCGACCTGGGCGTGGTCGAGGCGAGTCTGGATCGTCTCCGCCGCACCGCCCGCGGCGGCGACAAGGAGGCGATCGCCAAGGTCGCCTATCTGGAGAAGGCCCTGAAGGTGCTCGCCAAGGGCGATCCGCTGCGCGGCGGCGACTTCACCCCGGAGGAGCGAAAACTGGCCCGCGGCCTGGGCCTGATCACGGCCAAGCCCGTCCTCTACGTGGCAAACGTGGCGGAAAATGACCTCAACGGCGAAGGCCCCATGGTGAAGCCGGTCCTGGATCGGGCCAAGAAGGAAGGCGGCCTCGTGATCTGCGTCTGCGCCAAGATCGAGAGCGAGCTCGCGGAGCTTCCCGAGGCGGATCGCAAGGAAATGCTGGAGAGCCTGGGCATGAAGCAGCCGGCTCTGGCCACGGTGGCCCGCGCCGCCTACGACCTGCTTGGGTTGCAAAGCTATTTCACCGCGGGTCCGAAGGAGATCCGCGCCTGGACCATCCATCGCGGCGACACCGCGCCGCAGGCGGCGGGCGTCATCCACACCGATTTCGAGAAGGGCTTCATCCGCGCCGAGTGCTACCTGGTGAAGGATCTCGAGCAGTACGGCTCCGAGAAGGCGATCCGCGAGGCGGGCAAGATGCGCAGCGAGGGCCGCGGCTACGTCATGCACGACGGCGACGTGGTGCACTTCCTGTTCAATGTGTGACGCGACCTGGAAGCCAGTATTTTCTCGTTAGAAACGCGAAAGCCGCGCCCAAATAAAACGCCGTATAACCCGCAAAGATCCTGCGTCTCGCGCGGCGACAGGCCTTCGATACCTCATGCGCGCGGGCGATCACTTCCGTCTCCGCTTGCGCCGTCGCATTCGACGTAAAGGTGGCGGCTTTTCGTTGCTCATCTGTTGCTCCACTTGTTCGATCCATCACGCGGTACCACTCTTGCCGCGCCATTTCCGATGCATTGTGCGCTGCAGCGAACGCTTCTTCTGCCCGTGAAACTTCTGTGCCGTCTGGACCGACGTGAAGCCAGTCGCCTGCGTTATTCGCTATCAGAAAGACCGCGATCACGATAAAAAATTCATTACGACGAAATCGAAACCCAAAGAATGAGAAATATGGGGAAAAAATCTTTTTCAGATTCGAGCTGGAGTATGCGGTCGACTTCCATGCGGCCCATGCCGCGATTGCTTCGGCTCGCCGATAGGGATGACCGCATTCCGGACAGTCCCCTGCGTCCTGCGCCAAGTGCAAGTCATACCCGCATGCAGTGCACATGCAGCCATCGGAGCGTTCAAGCCAAGAACGAAGTCGTCGGTATTTCCTCCAGCAAATGAGCACACTGGCAAACAATCCCACATTAAACGAAATGACCATAAACAACATTTCAGACAAACCTGAACCCGAGCCGCCTCTTGCATCAAAGTATTCATCACCGAAAAAAAAGATACCGAAACCCAAGAACGCAGGAAGACAATAAAGCCACCAACCCTTCCAAACCAAAGGAGGGATTGGGACCTCGGTGTTCTGCGTCAAGTCTTTCACCGGCTCCATTATGGTCTGAACCGCGTCACCGCAGTTTCAGCATGGCCAGCGCCGCGATGCCCAGCAGCAGCGCGATCAGCCAAAAGCGCCCGACGGTCTGATTTTCGCTCCAGCCACCCAACTGAAAGTGATGGTGGATCGGCGCGCAGCGGAAGATGCGCCGCCCCTGCCCCGTGAGCTTGTTGGTGATCTTGAACCAGCCGACCTGCGAGGCCACGCTTCCGGCCTCCATCAGGAAGACCCCGCCGACCAGCGGCAGCAGCAGCTCCTGGCGGATCGCCACAAGAATGGTGGCGAGCAATCCGCCTAGGGCCAGGCTGCCGGTGTCGCCCATGAAAACGGCCGCGGGCTGGAAGTTGAACCAGAGGAATCCCATGCACGCCCCCGCCATGGTGCCGACGATCACCAGCAACTCGCGGGCCTCGGGCACATGCGGAACCATCAGGTAGAAGCTCGCCCGCGGACTGACCGCGATCACCACCAGCATCGAGGTCACGATGCTCGCGATCAGCACGGTGCCCGCCGCGAGCCCATCCATGCCGTCGGTAAGGTTGACGGCGTTGCTCATCAGGCCGATCCAGAAGGCGGCCAGCAGCACAAACCAGCCCAGCGATAGCAGCACCACATTCGGAGCGACATTGGGCGGCTGCACGATGATCTCCGCGATCGGCGTGGGCGGATAGGTGCGCTGGAAAGGCAGGTTGAGCACGGTCGCGTCGATGTGCTGGGCGCCGCGGAAAAGGAAGTACCCGGCGATCGCCCCGATGCCCACCGTGAAGAGCAGCTTCTCCCACATGAAGAGACCCTCACGCGTGCTCAGTTTGCGGAAGCGGGCGTTCAACTTGAGCCAGTCATCGAAGAAACCCACGCCCGCCAGCCAGAGCAGCACGATCATGCAGACCTGGGCGTGTCGGCTGTGCACCCAGTCGGCCAGCAGGAAGGTGCTGATGACGATCGCCCCCACGATCAGGATGCCGCCCATGGTCGGCGTGTTGGTCTTGGACTTCATCAGCTCGTTCAGGGTCTTGTTGTAGAACTCCGGGGAATCGCCGACTTTCCTGCGGTGCAGCCAGCGGATCACCTTGGGGCCCGCGAAGACCGTTATGCAGAAAGAGAGCGCGGTCGCCACCAAGGCCCGGAACTCCAGCTGGTACATGAGCTGCACCAGGGCGTAGAGCCCCCGCTCGTCAAGCCAGTTCTGACAGAGTTCGACGAGATTGAAAAGCATGATGCGTTGTGTTCTTCATCGGACGATTGGTCAGGAAGTCTTTGCGATCTCCGCGGGTGATTTCGCGCTGCGCACCACTTCCAGCAGCCGCTCCATGCCGCTGACCCGCGAGCCCTTGATCAGCAGCGCGTCGCCATCCTTGAGCAGGCGGGCCAGTCGCGGCGCTTCGGCGGCCAGGTCGGTGACCATTTCCACCTGGGCCTGCGGCGAGGAGGCCTTCAGGCTCTGCGCGATCTCGGCGCTCAGCGGCCCCGAGGTCATCAGCAGATCGGGCGGCTTGCCATCGAAGGCGCTGGCCAGCTTCTCGCCGACCATCCGGTGCAAAGCCCGGCTTTCCTCCCCAAGTTCGAGCATGTCCCCCAGGGCGACCACGCGGCGCAGCGCCGTGGCGGAAACTTCGGCGAAGGAAGCGACCGCGGCCAGCACCGCCTCCGGGTTGGCGTTGTAGGAGTCGTTGTAGACCTCGATCTGGCCCACCCGCTCCCGGACCATCCGGCCTTCGGAGGGAACCACTGCGCTCATGGCGTCGGCTGCCCGCTGCGGGTCCAGACCCATCGCCCCGATCACGGCGATGGCCCCGGTGGCGTTGATCGCGTTGTAGTGGCCGGGCAGGCGCAGCGTGAAGCGGATTTCGCAGCGCGGCCCCTGCACCACCAGTTTCTGGGTGCCGTCCGCCGCGACTTCGCGGGAGCGCAATCGCCAGAGGCACATGCCCCCCTGACCGAAGAGTTGCAGCACTCCACCCGCGGGCAGGCGTTCGGTGCGGGCGATTTCCGTCAGGCCCGGAGAATCGCCGTGGATCACGAAGATGCCCGAGGTGTCCAGGCCGCGCGCAATGGCGCACTTTTCCCTGGCGATCGCCTCACGGCTGCCCAGTCCGCCCAGGTGCGTGGAGCCGCTGTTCACAATCAGGGCGATCTCGGGCCGCGTCAACTTCGCCAGCGGTTCGATTTCGCCTGCGTGGTTCATGCCGATCTCGACCGCCAGGAACTTGGTGTCCCGCGGCGCCGACAATATGGTGAGCGGAACACCCAGATGGTTGTTGAAGCTCTTGGGGCTGGAGTGCGTGAGGCCGAAGGGTTCAAACGCCGCGGCCAGAAGCCGGCGCGTGGTGGTCTTGCCGGCGCTGCCGGTGATGGCGACGGTGCGGCAGCGAAGTTTTTTTCGCCAGGCGACGGCGGCAGCCGTTAGGGCCGCTTGAACATCCGCCACCAACAGGCGCGGAAGGCCGTCGCAGGTGCACTCGCGCCGCTCGATCATCGCCGCCTCGGCGCCGGACTTCTTTGCGGCGTCCAGGTAGGCATGACCGTCGCTCTTCTCGCCGCGCAGGGCCAGGAACATTTTCCCCGTGAGATCGCCGCGAGTGTCGATGGCCACTCCCCCGATCGAGGCGGGCGCCGGATCGAGCCATTTTCCCCCGGTGGCGGAAGCAAACTCCTCCGGCGTGAGAAAATCCTTCACTTGACGCACTCCGCGGCGCCCAGCGCCTCGCGTGCGACCACGCGATCGTCGAAGGGCCTCTTCACGGTGCCGACGATCTGGTAGTTCTCATGCCCCTTGCCGGCGATCAGCACCGCGTCGCCCGGCCGCGCCAGCGAGACCGCATGCATGATCGCCTCGCGTCGGTCGACCATCTTCATCACGCTGCCGCGCGAGGCGGCGGGAACTCCGGCGGCCACCTCCTCGACGATGCTCGCGGGATCCTCGGTGCGCGGGTTGTCGCTGGTGATGATGGCCAGGTCCGCGTGCTCGCACGCCACCGCCGCCATGCGCGGACGCTTGGACTTGTCGCGGTCGCCGCCACAGCCGAAGACCGCAATCAATCTTCCGCCCGTCGGCAGGGCCGGGCGCAGCGCCCTCAGCACATTGAGCAGTGCGTCGTCGGTGTGGGCGTAGTCCACCAGCACCGCGAAAGGCGAATCAAGCGCCGTCACCGGCTCGAGTCGACCCGGCGGAGCTTGAATCGTCGACAAACCGCTTTCGATGGCATCGCGGGTGGAACCCAGGCTCCATGCCGCTGCCGTGGCCTGCAGCGCGTTGGTGGCATTGTGGCGGCCCATCACCGGCAGCCGCGCCGAGACTTCGCCCCAGGGCCCGCGCAAGCGCAGCCGCATGGAGCCGATTCTCGCTTCGAGCACGCTGGCCTCGACATCCACATGCGTTGCCGTTCCGCCGGCCACTCCGCAGCGCAGCACCCGCGCCCGGCAGTCGCGCAGCATGCGCGCGTGCATCGGGTCGTCGGCGTTGACAATCGCGATGGCGTCGCCGCGCAGCCCCTCGAAAAGTTTCGCCTTCGCGTCGCCATAGGCCGCCATGGTGCCGTGGTAGTCCAGGTGGTCGCCCGAGAGATTGGTGAAGAGGGCCACCTCGAAATCGATTTCGGCCACGCGCCCCTGCTCCAGCGCGTGGCTGCTGACCTCCATGGCCACACCCTTGCAGCCATTGTCGCGCATCCGCTTGAGCAGCGGCGCGATGGCCGCGGCGCCGGGTGTGGTCAGCTCCGCGGGCGCGAGGGTCTTGCCGTCGTCGGTCAGGATGGTGCCCATCAGGCCGAACTTGGAGCCCGCCGCCAGCATCAACTGCTGCACGAAGAAGGCAACCGTGGTCTTGCCGTTGGTCCCCGTGACGCCGAGCATCTTCAAGTGCTTGGATGGGAAACCCGCGAAGGCGTGGGCCAGCGGCGCCACCATCGCCGTCGGGTTCGCAGTGCGCCAGGCGGGGATGCCTGCGGGAACAGTGTCGTTCATGCTGACCACCAGCGCCGAGGCGCCGCGCTTCACCGCGTCCTCGATGAAGGCCGCCCCCGCGGCTTTCGATCCGGTGCGCGCCACAAAAAGTGCGCCGGCCTGGGCGGCCCGGCTGTCATCGATCACGCTGCGGATCTCGGGATCGCCCGCAGCAGCTTGCTTGAGGCCCTTGACGTGTTGAACGAGTTCGCTGAGTTTCATGGTGGGTGCGGCTTGCGAATGAGTGGTTCAGAGAATGAGCATGGCGTCGCCGTAAGAATAGAAGCGGTACTCCATCTTTTGGGCCTGAGCATAGAGCGATTTCAGGCGCTCGAGTCCGACCAGGGCTCCCACCAGGCTCAGCAGCGTGCTGCGCGGCAGATGGAAATTCGTCAGCAAGGCGTCGACATGCCTGAAGGCGTAACCCGGCTTGATGAACAGCTTGGTCTCCCCTTGAAAATCGCCGGCAGACAGCGGATCGGGAAGACTCTCCAGCGCACGGACCGTGGTCGTGCCGATGGACACGATCCGGCCCTTCGGGCGCGTCGATTGGATTCGCTCCATCGCCTGCGATGAAACCGAGAATCGCTCCGAATGCATCGGGTGGTCGGACAACTTTTTCGCTTCAACAGGCTTGAAGGTGCCCATGCCGACTTCCAGGGTGAGAAAGACCGGCGCTCGCTGCGTGACCTGCTCGACGCGCTGCAAAAGTTCCGGCGTGAAGTGCAATCCCGCCGTCGGCGCCGCGACGGAATGGAAGCTCGCATCCTTCCCAAAGGTCGTTCGATAGCGCTCGCGATCGAAGGCGTCGGGCATCGGCTTCTCGCCGCGGGCGCGCAGAATGTAGGGCGGGAGCGGCGTCCTTCCGCAAGTTTCCAGCGCCTGTTGCGGATTCTCCGACTTTGGGAATTCAACGAGCCAACCTTCGGGATCTTTTTCGCGGCAGATCAACGCGGCGCCCTGTGTTCCATCCTCGGCCTGCAACCGAAGCATGTCGCCGGCGCGAAACTTCCGGCTGTTCTTGGCCAGCAGCAGCCAGGCCTCTGCGCCGCGATGTTCCGCGAGCAGCCCTTCGAAGAGCTTGCCATCTGACTCTCGCTTGAGGATGACCCGTGCCGGCGCGACTTTCGTTTCATTCAGGACCAATTGATCATTGGGATGAAGCCACTTCGGCAGATCCTTCACTTGCGCATGGATGACTTCATCATTGGCGCGATCCACCACCATCATCCGCGCGTGGTCCCTCGGCTGGGCGGGCGTCGTCGCAATCGAGTGCTCCGACAGCGGATAGTCGAGGTCCGCCAGACGCAGGTCGGTATCGATCACGCCGGTTCCTTGCGCGGCTGCGAGGTCATGCGCTGGCCAGGCTTGATCGAGCGGCCGCGGCAATAGACCGCCCACTCCATGGCGCGGCCCCCGGCGGGCTGCACGCTGAGCAATTCGATGGCCCCCTCGCCGCAGGAGATCAGCCCGTCGCCAAGAATGTCGCCCGGCATTGCGCTGCTCGCGCCGGCACCTGAAGTCGCGCGTGCCGCTGCAGCAACCTCGCGGACGCGCAACAGTCGGATCGTTTCGCCGGCGATTTCCGCGTCGCACCCCGGCCACGGCGCCAATCCGTGAATGCGGCAGCGCACGAGGCGCGCCGGCATTGAAAAATCGACAAAGGCCTCGGCCTTGGAAAGTTTTGCGGCGCGGGTGGCCATCGATTCATCCTGGTCCTGCCCCACCAGTACGCCCTTGAGCGCCCGCTCCACGGTCTCGACCATCATGGGCACGCTCTCCCGCGCGACCCGGTCGTGCAATTCGCCCGCGGTCTCCGTCGCGCCCACATCAAAGCTCTGCCGCGAGTAGATGGCACCGGCGTCCATCCGCGGCGCGACCTGCATGGCGCAGGCATCAATCCTCTCCTCGCCCGCCATCATGGCGCGCTGGATCGGCGCCGCGCCGCGCCACTTGGGCAGCGCCGAGGGATGAAGATTGATCGCGGTGCGCCCTGCGAGCAATTCCGGAAGCAGCTTCTGACCGAAGGCGATGACCACGATCACCTTGGCCTTGGCGCATTGCTCGCGCACCTCGGGATGATTGGCGTCGGCGGTGCGGAGCAGCTTCAGTCCGCACTGCATGGCCGAGGTCGAGATCGGTGTGGGCGTGGTGGCGCGTCCGCGCCCCGCCGGCCGGTCGGGCTGGCTCACCACCACGTCGATCCATCCGCGCCGCGCGAAGGCCCGCAAGCAGGGCTCGCCCAGGCTTCCGCTGCCGAGGAAGGCGACGCTCGATTCGTTCAACTACTTCCCCGCTTCCCGCTCAAGATCCTTCACCGCCTTGCGGGTGCGCAGACGGTCGATCGGCGTCATGCGATCGATGATCAGGACGCCTTCGAGGTGGTCGAACTCGTGCTGCCAGACCCGCGCCGGAAACTCGCCGCTCTCCAGATGCACGTGATTTCCCTCCAGATCCGTGGCGTCGATGGCCACGAACGCAGGACGGCGGATCATGCCGCGCACCTCGGGCAAACTCAGGCAACCTTCGTCGTACGGGACGAGTTCGCCATCCATTTTGCTCAGCACCGGATTGATGAAGACGCGCTCGGGAATGTGCTCGTCGGGCCGCGCCTCGGTGATGAAAAGACGGATCGATTCGCCCACCTGCGGCGCCGCCAGACCCGCGCCCTCCTCCTCGCGCATCAGCCGGAACATGTCCGCGACAAGATCGCGCAGCGACGCGGTGACCTTGGTGATCGCCTTCGCTTTCTTCCGTAATATCGGATCGGGATAGATGAGGATGGTGCGCTGCGGGTCGATCACGCAACCTATCGTAATTCACTCCCGTATTCTTCGTTGACCCAAGGCCTACCATGGCTTACCTTTGACCGACCTACGGAGTTCCAGGAGAGTCGACGCGCATGTTTAACTGGAAAAAAGGTGGTGACGCTGCAGCCAAGGCCGAAGAAAAATCGGCCAAGGGCGTCGTCGCGCCGCAGCCGGAGAAGGCCGCCAAGTTTTTCCAGCATGCCAGCGCCATGGTCAAGAGCGGCAACTTCGAGTACGCGCTCAACCTCTACGCCAACGCGATCAAGCTCGACCCGGGCAACATGGCCTTCCACCAGGCGATGTTCGAGGCTGCAAAAAGTTACATCCAGGGGGGCGGCCAGCCCGCCACCGGCAAAGACGTGAAGGCGGTCGATGACGGAGTGGGCGGCAATGCCTCCAAGCTCGCCGCCGCCGAATTCGTCTGGATGCGCGATCTGAACAACCTGCCGGCGCTGATGAAGTTCCTTGAGTTCGCCGGCAAGCTCTCGATGAGCGAACTCGGACAGTGGCTCTCGCCGATGGCGCTCAACCTGGTCCGCGTCCAGCAGCGCAAGAAGGCCAGCAAAAGCCTGTGGATCCAGGCCAAGGAGCTCTTCCTGATGGTGGACGCCTGGAACGAGGCCTTCGCCTGCGGCGAGGAAGCCGTGCGCCTGGACCCGACCGACGGCAAGCTGGTCACCGAGCTCAAGCAACTCACCGCCGCCCGCGCCATCCAGCAAGGCGGCTACCACAACACGATCAACCAGGAGGGCGGCTTCCGCGCCAACATCAAGGACGCCGACAAGCAGCGGGCGCTGCAGGAGCAGGACAGCATCGCGGCGGGCGGCGACACCGACCTGCGCAACATCGAGCGCGCCAAGGCCGACTGGGAGGCCAACTCAGCGCTGCCGGAGAATGTGCAGAAGTACGCCACCCTGCTGCGCCGGCGCGGCACGCCCGAGGACGAGGCCAAGGCCCAGGAGGTCTACCTCGACGGATTCACGCGCCTGGGCGAGTACCGCTTCCGCATCGCCGCCGGCGACATCAAGATCGCGCAGGCGCGGCGAAGTTTGCGCGAGGCCGAGGCGGCGCTGGCCAAGGACCCCGCCAACGAGAGTCTCAAGGAGGCCTTCAAGACGCAGCGCGAAAGCACCCTCGAACTCGAGGGCAGCGAGTACGCCGACCGCATGGAGAAGTATCCGACCGACCGCGCGCTCAAGCTCGAAGTTGGCCGCATCTGGTACGAGCTGGGTCGCTTCGAAGACGCCATGCCCTGCTTCCAGTCCGCCAAGGACGAGGCCAAGTGCCGCCTGACCGCGGCCCACATGCTGGGCAAGTGCTTCGCCGCCGAGGGCTGGCACGTCGAGGCGATCGGCGAGTTCCGCGAGGCGCTGCAGGTGCTGGACGCCACCAGCGCCGACCGCGAGCTGGACATCCGCTACGACCTGATGAACAGCCTGATCGAGCAGGCCCGCGCCGACAAGAGCGTCGGCCCCGCCAAGGAGGCCGCCGAGATCTGCTCGGCGATCCTGCGCAAGAACATCGGCTACAAGGACATCCGCGAGAAGCGCAAGCTGATCGACACGGTCGTCAAGGAGCTCGGCGGCTGATGCCGGACCGAGCGCGTGCCGATTCCGGTTCGGATCAACAGAGCAAGAATTCAAGCATCGTCGCGGTGATTCCCGCGCGATGGGGCAGCACGCGATTCCCCGGCAAGGCGCTGGCGCCGCTGGCGGGCAAGCCGGTCATCGTCCATGTCTGCGAGCAGGCGGCCAAGTCAAGGCACATCCAGCGCGTGATCGTGGCCACGGATGATCAACGCATCGCCGACGTCGTGACCAAGGCGGGCTTCCAGGCGATGCTCACCCGCGGAGACCATCCGAATGGAACCAGCCGCATCGCCGAGGTGGCCGCGATGCTGGACGCACAGATCATCGTCAACGTGCAGGGCGACGAGCCGCGAATCGAGCCGGAGTTGATCGACCGCGCGATCGAGGCCCTGCTCAAGGCGGGCCCCGACGTGCCGGTCTCCACCGTGGCGAGCCCCTTCATGCCCGGAGAAGACCCCGCCGATCCCAATCTGGTCAAGGTCGCCATTGCCGCCAATGGACGTGCCCTCTACTTCAGCCGCTCGCTGATCCCCTTCCGACGCGATGCCAAAGCCGCGGGCGTGGCGGGCGGCGCAGGTGTTGCAAGCGCCCCGGGCTCGCCGCTGAAACATGTGGGCCTGTATGTCTACCGTCGCGATTTCCTTCCGATTTTCATCGCGCTGCCCGCAACACCGTTGGAGCTCGCCGAGCAACTCGAACAATTGCGCATCCTTGAGCATGGACACGCGATCGCAGTGGCCGTCGGCGAGGCTCGCTTCCACGGCGTGGACACACCCGAGCAGCTCGCGAAACTCGAAGCCCGCGCGGCGACTAACCGTTGATGCGCTTCACCCAGTCGGTGGCGGCTTCGCGCACATCGGGATCGGGATCGCTCGCTGCCATCGCCTCCAGCCGCGGAATCGCGGCCTTCGCCTTCAAGGTCGCCAGCGCCTCGCCTGATGCACGCCGCGCCCCGCGCTCCGGATCATCCAGCCAGAAGATCAACTGCTCAATGGCGGCGATGCGCTGGGGATCCTTCTCGTCCTTGGGCACCAACTTGGCCGCGGTGTCGATCGCCGTGCCGCGGGAGCGGTCGTAGCCGCCGAGCGAGCCATACTTCAGAGCCAGCGGCAGTGCCTTGCTCACCTCAAACTTGGCCAGGGCGCGCAGGGCCGCCGAGCGGATCTGCTCCTGGTGGCTGGGCAATTCGGCCGCGGCCAGGATCGCGTCGGCGCTCTCCTTGGCCTCGAGTTTGGCCAACTGATCGATGGCGTTCTTGCGGCACAGCTCACCGGGATCCTCCGCGAGAGTCTTGGTCAGGATTGGAATCGCCTTCTCCTTGGGAAGCGCCCCGACCGCGCTGGTCAGCATGGAGCGGACCCGCGGATCCTGCGGCGGAGTTTCCAGCAGTCGCGTAATGCTGGCGACGCTGTCCGCATTCTTGAAGTCGGAGATCGCGTCGATGCACTCGCCGCGGATCCTTCGGCGTCCGGTCTCGTCCTTGGCGATCTGCTCAAGCACCGCGATCGTGTCCGGCGATCCGTCGGTGCGGAGCGCCTCAACCGCCTGCCGCTTCGACGCCATGGTCGGACCGCTCTTGGCCTGCGCCCGCAGCCACTCCAGCGGCCACTCCATCTTCAGGGTCTTGAGCGTGTTCAAGCGCGGATCGAAGGCCACCCACACCGGCGGTCCGTCCAGCGGAATCTCGATGTCCGCCGACTTCTCGCGCCACTCCCAGGGCACAGTCTTCTCGCCTGAAGCGGTGCGCACGCAGATCGGAGTGCGCACCCGCATCGCCGGCGTGCGCTCGTCGATCTTCTGCGTCTGATCGGCCTTGATCCTCAGCATGCGCGTCGCGCCGTCATAGGTGGCCTTGGCGGTGATGTTGGGCGAACCCGGCCGCATGCACCACTGGTCGAAGAACCATTCCAGTCCGAGCCCGCTCGCCTGCTCCATGGCGATCCGGAAATCGCTGGTTTCCGCGGTCGAAAGTCCATACTTGGCCATGTAGGCGCGCACGCCCTTGAAGAAGATCTCGTCGCCGAGCATCTCGCGGAGCATGTGCAGGATGCTGGAGCCCTTGGGGTAGGGATTGGCGGCGCGGCCGAAGGTCTCGCCGGCGTTCTTGTAGATCGGACTCACCATGCCCACCGTGTTCTCCGTCTTGTCGTTGCGGGCCACGCCCGCGTTGTCCAGCACCGATTCGAAGTAGCCGTCGGGGCCGTCGCGCTCCTCCATCCACAGCGCCGTGCCGTAGGTCGCCCATCCCTCGTTGAGCCAGATGTGCGCCCAGCTCTTGCAGGTGATGAAGTCGCCGGTCCACTGATGGCAGAGCTCATGGCTGATGAGACCGTCGAGGTCCTCCTCCTTCGCCGCAGTCTCGCTGAGGATGGCGTTGGGGTACATGTTGGTGACGCTGGTGTTCTCCATGCCGCCGGCGCCGAAGTTGCGCACCAGCAGCTGGTCGTACCTGGCCCACGGATATTTCTGGCCAAACACTTTTTCAAACAGGGCGATCATGCGGTCGGTGCGACCATAGGTGCGCTCGACGTCGCCGGCGCGATCCTTCGGGACCCACACATGCATCGGCACGCCCGAGAGCGGGCTCTTGAGGGGCACCGCCTCCAGGTCGCCCACCACCAGGCTGACCAGATAGGCGGCGTGGGGCTTTTCCTGCAGGTAATTCCAGATTTCGCGGTCGCCCTTGGTCGAGTGGTCGACCAGCTTGCCGTTGCCGCTGACGCTCATGCCCTTGGGCACATCGACCAGCAGCTCGGTGCTCTGGCGGACATTGGGGAAGTCATGGCATGGGAACCAGTAATTGTTGCTCTCGGTCTCCCCCTGCGTGTGCACCTGCGGGCCGTAGCCGGCGCGGTCGGGATAGGCCGGCGAGAAGGTCATGCCGTCGGTGGGCCGCGAAACCTTGTAGCCCACTTCGATCGAGGTGGACTTGTCCGCGGGCAGCGGCTTGGCGAACTTCATGGTCAGCACCTTGCCGTCGCTGTAGTGCTCGGTGTCGGCGCCATTCACCTTGACCGTCTCGATCTTCAGCCCTTCGGCGTTGAGCTTCAGGTTCTCCACGGGCACGCCGATCGGACGAACCGTGTAGGTGGCCACCCCCTCAGCCTCGGCGGCGACCAGGTCGGGGAAGCGCAGCGCGATCTTGATGTGCTCATAATTCACCAGTGGATTGGGCGGCCAGTTGCGGGAGTCCGCTCCGGTGGCCTCGTTCCAGGCCTGGCCGGTGCCCCGGCTGGGTGGGCGCTGTGCCATCTCAAGCCGGTGTTCAAGGCAGCCGCTTTCGAAGTCCCACCCCAGGCTCGAGTCATCCGCGGTGGCGGTCAGGACCATGGAGGCGGCGAGCAAGGCGGATGCGGCGAGCGCACGATGAAGGAACGGGGTGCTCATGGCGTGAATCCTCCCAAGTTTGCCCGAAATTGCACAGGCGAAAAAGAAAAATTCACCGAAGAACTTGAGCCGAGAGCCGCGTTTGGTACGATCAAGCGTGCCCTCCAAGGATCGTTCCCAACCCCCGACGTCCTCGAATCAAAGCAACAGCCCGGGATTTCTCTCCCAATTCGCCGCGACCGACGAGCAGAAGGAGTGGTTCTCGCCGACGCCCCAGGGCTATCAGAAGGGCCGCACCAAATTCGTCGTCGTGATCGGCACCGTGATGAGCGGTCTGGGCAAGGGCATTTTCTCCTCGAGCCTGGCCAAGCTGCTCAAGGACAAGGGCCTCTCCGTGGCGCCGATCAAGATGGAGGGCTACCTAAACATCGACTCGGGCACGCTCAATCCCTTCCGCCACGGCGAGGTCTTCGTGCTCGAGGACGGCCTCGAGACCGACATGGACCTGGGCACCTACGAGCGCATCCTCGACCAGAATCTTTCGCGGCGCAATTTTGTGACCGCGGGGCAGATCTACGGCGAGATCCTCGACCGCGAGCGGCGCGGCGACTTCCTGGGCCGCGATGTGCAGATGATTCCGCACGTCACCGGCACCGTGAAGATGCACCTGCGCCAGCTTGCCATGACCGGCGGTCCCAACGGCGGGCCTGCCGATGTGGTCTTCGTCGAGGTCGGCGGCACCGCGGGTGACTATGAAAATGGCTTCTACATCGAGGCCCTGCGCGAGCTCGCCTTCGAAGAGGGCCCCGAGTCCACCTGCTTCGTGGCCCTCACCTACATCCTTGAGCCGGCCACATTGGGCGAGCAAAAGAGCAAAGCGGCGCAGTTGGGCATCAAGCGCCTCATGGAGTGCGGCGTGCAGCCCCAGGTCATCGCCTGCCGCGCCACCAATCCCGTCACCGAGAAGGTGATGCAGAAGATCGGCATGTTCTCCAACGTGCCGCTCAACCGCATCTTCTCCATGCACGACCGCGAGAGCATCTACTTCATCCCCGATGCCATGCGCGCCGCGGGTCTGGACCGCGAGATTCTGACCCTGCTGCAGCTGCACAACCGCGTCAACGCCGTCAACGAGGATCAGTCACGGCGCAAGTGGAGCGAGTTCAGTTCGCGGCTGGTGGCGCCGCGCGCCCACCGCGTGACCCTCGGGATCATGGGCAAGTACGCCAGCCTGCGCGACGCCTACGCCAGCATCGACAAGGCGGTCGAGCACTGCGGCATCTGGCTCAACGCCTCCGTCGAGCTGCAGTGGATGGACACCAGCACGCTGGACTCCAAGAAGGACGTCGCCGCGGTGCTGCAGGGCATCGACGGCATCATCGTTCCCGGTGGTTTCGGCCAGCGCGGCGTGGAGGGCAAGATCATGTGCGTCGAGCACGCCCGCACCACGCGCCTGCCTTTCCTGGGCATCTGCCTGGGATTCCAGATGGCGGTGATCGAGTTCGCCCGCAACGTGCTCGGCCTGGCCGACGCCAACAGCACGGAGTTCGACCCGAACACCAAGCATCCCTTCATCAGCGAGCTGCCCGAGCAGAAGAAACTCGAAGGCATCGTCGGCGGCACCATGCGCCTGGGCGGTCAAGATGTCTTGATCGAGCCCGGATCCTTCGCCGAGCGCCTCTACGGATCGCGCCTGGTGCGTGAGCGCTTCCGCCATCGCTACGAGGTGGAACCGAATTGCGTCGAGGCCCTGACCAAGGCGGGCATGCATTTCAGCGGGCGCCATCCCAAGCATCCGATCATGCAGGTGCTGGAGCTCTCCGCGAGCGAGCACCCTTGCTTCGTCGCGGCGCAGTTCCATCCCGAGCTCACCAGCCGGCCGACCCATCCGCAGCCGCTCTTCATGGGACTGGTGGCCGCGGCCCTGATCCGCAAGCATCCGCAGTCGGCGACCGACGAGCGCATCGCGCGCTGGCTCAACGCCCCGAGCGCGACCGCCGCGGCGCACTGATTAACGCCGTCCGCCCCCGCCGCCATGCGACGCACCCCCTGATCGCTCAGCGCCCGAGTGCTGGGCAGCCTGGGCGTGGACTTGCGGCCGATGGGTGGCTTGATTGGCATGGTTTTGGGCTGCATTTCGATTCGTTCCACGGGCCGCCGCGTCGGCGTGAGCCTGGGGATGGAACCCGGTGTAGCGCCCATATCCCTCGGCGCCTGCGGCACGGTTGGCCATCTCCCCATTGGGATTTGCGCGGGCCTCGTTCGCCCGCTGCGCCTGAGTGCGCTGCGTCGCCGCCATGTCCGCGCGGCGGTTCTCGCTCAGCCGGTTCTGATCGCGCTGCCAGTCGCTGTATCCATCCGCCCAGCGGTTGCCGTAGGGATGGAAGCTGTTCCAGTTGTCATGGTTCCACCACGCGTCGTGCCCAACGCCCCAGCCCCAGGCGCGAGTCCACGCGGAGGAATAGCCCCAGCCGCCGTAGCCGTAGCCGTACACCGCGGGCTGCACCGCCGGGTATTCGTCGTAGTAGTCGTAGTCCGGTGCGTAGGTGCCGGTGTTCTCGTCGTATTCATTGTCCGATCCGTAGGTCTGCGGATAGGTCTGCGACTGACCTTGTGCGAGTGCCGCGGTCGGATAGTTGACGCCGGTTCCGAAGACGGCCGTGCCGCCATTGAGGTAGGTGCCCAGGTATCCACTGGTGTAGGCGAACGTGACCGAGTCGGCGGTGCTGGAAACCGGATCGACATAGGTGGCGCAGTAGACCGGGCAGGCCGCTGTGATGTCGGCGAACGAGGCGGGCAGCGTGTCGCAGAGCACCCATGGGCCGTCGGCGCCGGAGGCCGTGAACCAGGCGGCGTCGTCGCAGCAGTAGAACGTGGACCCCGACTGGATCACGGGCACCGAGGCGTTGGTCGCGTACTGCATGCTGGTCCCTGTGATGGATGCGAATTGCGGTGCGCCGATGTAGCGCACGCCGCAGACGGCCTTGGAGCGCAGCAGCGTGACGGTCTGCGTCTGGCATGCGGCCAGCACTGCGGACTTCGCCTCGAGGGTTCCGGGAACGCTCGCTCGCGCCGAGGCCAACGAACCGGTGGAGGGCAGATTGGCGAAGGATGGCGGCAGCTGTGCCGGCGGAACGAATTGCCACATCGTCGTGCCCTGCGCCCTCTGGAACCAGCGCCCGCTGGCCAGGACCCAATCCGCGGCGGGCGACAAGGTGCGCAGCACCGTCGAGTTGGTGTTGGTCATCTGCTGCACGCCCTCGCAGACGGTGGTGAATTGCGCCGCCCCATTCGAGGCGATCAACACGGTCGGTCGCGTCGCCACCAGGATGTCCAGCGAAGGCGAAGGAATCGCGGATGGTGGTTTCGCGGCAGCGTCGTTCAGGCCGGCTGGCGGAGTGGGCACCACGCCCAGCGCCTGCGTGACGGCCGCATCAGGCGCCGCTGCCGCAGACCAGGGTCCATCCATTGACGGACTGCTTTTCCAATTGCCCTGCCCCAGCCGCACGAACCACGCCTTGGCGGGATTCTGAATCAAGATGAAGGGAGTGTTGGTGACGCGCGCCCATCCCGTGCCCGCCAGCGGCGCCAGTTGCGGCACCCCTGCGACCTGCACCAGGACGGTGGGCACGCTGCGCTGCACAATGTCCGGCATCTGCGCGCCGAGGCCCGGCGTGGTGATGGGATCGATCGTCATCTGCTGCGCGACGAGTCGCCGGTCAATCTCCACCGCCAGCCCCGCCATGAGCGAAGAGAGCGCCGTCTGCGCCGCCCTTGCGTCGCCGCCATTGGGCATCTGCACCTGCTCGACCGAGAGCTGGTTGATCTCGATGTCCTGCGGGCGGTCGCCGGTCGCGGTGAAGCCCATCAGCGAGAGCGTGCCCTGGTTCTGCGTCCCGCCCGGCTGGGTCACGACGAGGTTGGCCACCAGGTTGACGGCGGTTCCATTGATCGATTGGAAGGCGGGCCGCGCGATGACAAAGGTGTAACCATCGCGGCTGAGCGTCTGCGGCCACTCGGTGTCGGCGGCAGCAACGGAAACCACGGCGGATGAGTTCGCGCCGCCTCCCTGGGCCAATGCGGGCGCTGTGAAGGCGATGGAGAACGTCGCAAGGAAAGCAATGGACACTCGGGCGGCTGCGTCGATGGGGTTCATGGGGGCTCCTGTGGAAAGGAATCTTTCGGCTTTTCCAGCCGGGCAATCCAAGCTCATTTCACATTTTACGATCGAAATCCTGCGCGGACACGACGGAAAACTTTCGCTAAACTGTTCGCCTGCGCCGTCGTAGCTCAACCGGTTAGAGCGGAGCATTCATAACGCTCAGGTTGGCGGTTCGAGTCCGCCCGTCGGCATTGACTTTCACGCTTGCGGCCCCGCTAGCTCAGTTGGATAGAGCACCGGTTTCCTAAACTGGAGGTCGCGCGTTCAAGTCGCGCGCGGGGCGTTCGGGGAAAGGACCTCAGTCCTTGTTTTCAGGCTCGAGGTTGGCGATGTACCGGCCGCCCTTGGCGCGATCCACCCTCGCTTGGATGAAGTACGCGATGCACCAAGCCGCCAGGAAAATCACCCACGCCAAGTTGACCAGAAGAACCTGAATCATGATCGGCCGAGTGTAGCTTGAGGCCGCGATGCCTGCCACCAAAGGTCGTACTGCGGGCGACGAGGCGATCAGAGCGAGTGCCGGGGTTGACTAGACTGCACCGCCGCGGCCCATGAATTCCTGGAACCTATTTCTCTCGCTGACCTGGGCTCTTTTCTGGGCCGGCGTGCTCGCCACGCTCGGCGCCGGCGCCCTGTGGGCGCTGGCCTTCCAGGGTCGGATCTCCGACTGGCGCCCCTCCTGCTCGCGCTGCCGCTTCCGGTTGCACGCCGTTCCTCCCGAACTGGTGAAATGCCCTGAATGCGGGGCCGATCTGCTGCGTCCGCGCTCCATTGCGCCCTCCGCCCGCACCCGCTCCGCCGGCACCTTTTTCGCCGCGTTTCTGCTCAGCGCGGTCGCGGCGCTGGCCTTCATCGCCAACAAGCCGACCACCCTGCCGCGCATCAAGGAGTGGTGGCGCTCGCAGCAGTCGGTCGCCACGCTGATCTCCGTCGCGGCGAGCGATCCCGAGGACGCCTGGCGCGAATGGACCCGGCGCCTCAACGCCCAGCTGCTCTCCGAGGGCGAGATCGACGATGTGCTCTCCTTTGCCACGGCCGCCGCGCTCAAGCCGCCCAACACCATCGCCAACTACGACGACGCGAGACCCTTCCTGCGCTCAATGACACTGCAATCCCGCTGGACGCCCCAGCGCCGTCACGCGCTGCTGGAATTTCTGCTCAAGCATGACTCGGTGACGATCACCAGCGCCGGCACCTTCATGCCGGGCAAGTCCATCGCGCTGACCATCCAGTCGAGCTCGCCCCTGGATCCCGCGCAGGCCTCGCCGGGCTCGCTGAATGCCTCGTGGCCGGGCCTTCGGATCTCGATCGAGTCGCTCCGCATCGCTCTCAAGGGCGAAGCGCCGCAGACCGTGAAGCAATTCACCGCCGGCGACTCGACTCCGAGCGGCTTCGCCACCCTCGCCCTTTTTGCCCCCACGACCCCAGGCGTCTACGAGGCCCAGATCGACCTGCGCATCGTCGAAGCGGGCGACGCGAAACGCGATGCGCCCTTCGAACGCACGCTCGTCCTTCCCTGGAATTTTCGGATCCGCGATCCCGCCGCGACGCTCATCTCGTTTGAATCGGATCCCGATCTGGCCGGCCGGGTGCAGCAGTGGCTCGCCGCAAGCACGATCGAAGTCGACGAGGTGCATCAGAGCGGCGTGGTGCAACTGCCCGCCTACAAGGCGAGTCTTCTTCCCGCCGATCTGAGCCTGGGCTACCGCGTCAAGGTCGCGCAGGGAGATCACGCGGCCGAAGCGGGGCAATTCTGGATGTCCGCCCCCTTCACCTCCGGATACAAAGGGCAGCTTTCCAATTTCACGATCCCCAAGCAATGGGACACCGCTCTTCCAGCGACGCTCACCTTCGAGCCCGACCCCGAGCTGGCGATCCGGCGCGGCGAGCGCGAGGGTCGCGCGCTGCTGGACACGATTGAAATCAAGGGCGTCAAGCTGCGCAGCGCCACTTCACCGGAGCCTCGCGGCCCGTGAGCGATCCCCTCTTCAACATCGTGCTGATCCATCCGCAGATTCCCAACAACACCGGGAATGTGGGCCGCACCGCCGCGGTCACCGGGTGCCGGCTGCACATCGTGCGGCCGATCGCCTTCGACATGGACGAGCAGGCGGTGCGCCGCGCCGGCCTGGACTACTGGCACCTGGTGGATTGCCGCGAGCACGAGAGTTGGGAGGCCTTTCTCCGCAGCGAACGCCCGCAGCGGGTCTGGCTCTATTCGTCGCACGCGACCCTGCCGCACTGGAAGGCCCCGATGCGGCGCGGGGACTTCCTGCTCTTTGGAAACGAGACCGCCGGCACCCCGCCGGAGATCCACCAGTGGGTCGACCGCGACTTCGGGGCCGACCACCGGATCCGGTTTCCGCTTCGCGACCATCCCGATTGCCGAAGCCTGAATCTGGCCACGGCAGTGGCCTGCGGGGTGTACGAGGGCATCCGGCAGCTTTCCACCTCAGGGGATTGCATTCCTCTTTGAATTCCGGGGAACCATTACGATATGGGCATCGGATGCATCCCTGACCCCACGGCCCTGGGTCGTCCCATGGCCATGTTTGCCGACCCCCATTCGCTTTCCTCCACGGACCCATTCATGCACAACTCCCCACAACAGCGTCGCGGCTTCACCCTGATTGAAATCCTGGTGGTGGTCGGAATCATCGCCCTGCTGGTGGGCATTCTGCTTCCGGCACTGAGCAAGGTGCAGGAGCGGGCCAAGGTGACCCAGACCACGGGCTTGATGCAGGAATTTGCCAAGGCCTGCGACGCCTTCCAGCAGGAGTTCGGCCGCTATCCGGGTTTGGTGCCCGAGGAGATCCTCGCCAATGATCCGCAGATCTCCGGCACGGAGAACGCCATCCTGGAGTTGATGGGCGGCGGCGTTCGCAAGAACGACGTGGACTCGGCCTCTTACACCAACACGACCATCGGCTACGGCGCCCCGGGCTGGATCGAGCTGACCTTCAAGACCGGCAACGCGGCCCCCAACGACAAGTTCTATGTGAAGATCAATCCCGGAAAGATCGGCGAAGGCCCCAAGATCAACAACAAGCAGTACCCGCCCTTCTTCGCGCCCAAGGCCAGCGAACTTCGCCCGGCCGCGGGACAGATGTACAGCAGCTCGGGCACACGCACCGCGGGGGAACTCCCCGCCCTGGCCGCCGCCGGCGGCATGCCGGACCTGGTGGACTCCTGGGGCAATCCGATCATCTTCCTCCGCGCCGCCCGCAACGTCGGACCGCTGGCCGGCAGCAACAGCGAGCGCGCCCAGTTCCTGGTGATGGACGACACCGGAAAGTTGTACGGCGCGATGGATCCCTACCTGGGCTCGGCGGGTCTTGGCGAGCTCAGCCTGCCCCAGACCAAGGCGGACGCGGCGGGCTCCGAAATTTACAGCTTGTTTGAGGATGGAACGACGCCGGCCAAGCAGAAGGAACTGTTTGCGCAAATCCTTCGCCATCCCGGCTTCGGCGACGCCACGACACCGCTCTCCGGCACAGCTCGAGGCAAATACATCCTGATTTCCGCGGGCAAGGACGGCGTGTACTTCAACCGCGTCGACGGTCTGGGCACCAAGGGCTCGCCCGTGACCCCGGCAGTCATGCTCAGCAAATCGGGCCTTGCAGGCCTGGACAACTTTGACGACATCCGCCTCTTCGGCGGCGGCTGATCGGATCGATTCATCGACGAGTCGATCGGATCGACTCCTGCATGCAAAAGAAAACGGACGCCCGCAATCGGGCGTCCGTTCTTTTTCAATTCAATTCCAATCGTTCAGTGAGAATCAAGGATCGAACGGAGGAGGCGGAGGAGTCTTGTCCTTGCCATCGGCTGGAGGAGCGTCGCCGGGCTTGCCGCCAGGACCGCCCTTGCCTTTGCCAGGACCCTTGCCCTTTCCGTCACCCATCTCATCTTCACCGCGTCGGACGCCCAGGGCCTTCATCTTCTTCTCGTTGGCCTCGAGCTTGGTCTTGAAGTCGGCCTGCTGAGGCTCGGTCAGAAGCGCGAAGATCTGCTTCTGCGATTCCTCCGGCTTGGGGGCCGATTCGCGCAGCGCCTTCAACTGTTCCATCGTGGCCTTGTCGGGCTTCTGGCCCTGTCCCTTCGCTTGTTCGGCGAGCGCCTTCAACTTGTCGGCGTTGGCGTCCTTCCAGGTCTTCATCGAGGCCTCGTACTGCGCCTTGATCGCCTCGGCCTTGGCCTGCACCTCGGCGCTGAGGGTCGGCTTGATCTCCTCGAAGGTACGCATCCACGCCATGTGCTTTCCGCGTTCCTCGCCCATCGGGCCGCCGGCTTCGGGACGCTTCTTGCCGCCCTGCTTGCCGCCGTCAAAACCCTTTTCGCTGTCTGAGGCGCCCGGAGCCACCGGCGGTCCTCCGAGGTTGGGATTCGCGGGCGGAGTGGAGGGCGGGTTGGACGGGGGAGCCGCGCTCGCGGCGAAGCTCATGCATCCCAGCAGCGTGGTGGCCGCCAGGACATTTCGAATCGAGAGAACGGAACCGGGAGTCAGTGGTCGCATAATTTTCCTTTCGTGACCAGAGAATTCTGGTCTGGGCTGAGAAATGCACGATGCGACCTCCTATTGCAGAGCGGCCCGGCGAATTCGTCAAGAGGGCCCGAATCCAAGCGGCGGCGTTGGTATAACTAGGTTCTAGGATCAAAACCCATGCCCTTGGACAAGCCCGCCATTGAAAAATCGCTTCGCACCGTGCTGGATCCGGCCACCGGCAAGGATCTGGTCACGCTGGGCATGGTCAAGCACATCGCGGCCTTCGAGGGAGCCATCCGGATCGTGCTGGAGCTTTCGCCGCAGTTTGCCCCGCGCCAGGAGCACCTCCGCTCGGCCGTTGATCGCGCCCTGCGCGAGGCCGCCAAGGCGGCGCAGGCCGAGATTGAAACCATCGAGATCGAGTTTGCTGCGCCCAAGACCGCCGCGGCGCCGGCACCGGCCCCTGGCGCGAAGACGGAGAATCCCCTGCCGCTGGTGAAGCGCATCATCGCCGTCGGCGCTGGCAAGGGTGGCGTGGGCAAAAGCACTGTCGCCGTAAATCTTGCTGTGGGGCTGGCCCGGATGGGCCATGCGGTCGGGCTGCTCGACGCCGACATCTACGGGCCCAGCGCGCCGACCATGCTCGGACTGGACGACGTGGGCACCAAGGCGCGCGGGCAGATGCTGCTGCCCTTCGAGGTGCATGGCGTCAAGGCCATGACCATCGGCAAGCTGGTCGATCCGGACAAGGCCCTGGTGTGGCGCGGTCCGATGGCACATGGCGCCTTCAAGCAACTGGCGACGCAGACCGACTGGGGGGCGCTCGATTATCTGATCATCGACCTGCCGCCGGGCACCGGCGATGTGGCCCTGACCATGTCGCAGCTGCTGCCGGTCTCCGGCGCCGTCGTGGTGTGCACCCCGCAGCGGGTCGCCCAGGATGACGCGCGGCGGGCGGCGCGGATGTTCCAGAACCTGGGCATTGAGGTGCTGGGCGTGGTGGAGAACATGAGCTACTTCGCAGCCCCCGATGGGAAGGAATACGACCTCTTCGGACGCGGCGGCGCCGAGATCATGGCCCAGACGATGGGGCTTCCCTTCCTGGGATCGATCCCGATCCACGTCGAGCTCTGCCGCAACTCGGATGTGGGCAAGCCCCTGGATAATTGGAAGAATGCCGCGATGGGCGCGGCCTTGGACGCCCTGTGCCAGCGCATCTCGGCGCAGGTGATGCTCGCCGAGGTCGCGGGCCGGACCGACCGTCCGGTCCTGACCATCGCGGAGTGATTAGATCTCCTCGAGCAGCTTGGCCTTGTTCTTCACGGAGTCGATGCCGCAGTGCATGCGGAAGGTCTCCAGCGCGATGTAGAGGATCGGCGTGATCAGCAGCGTGATGGCGGTTCCCACCAGCAATCCGCCCACCACCGTGTAGCCGATCGAGTGGCGGCTGTTGGAGCCCGGGCCGCTGGCCAGCACCAGCGGCAGCGATCCCAGGATGAAGGAGATCGAGGTCATCAGAATCGGACGCAGGCGCAACTTCGCCGCGGTCTTGGCCGCCTCGATCGGGCTCTGCCCCTTCTCGCGCGCGTCCTTGGCGAATTCCACGATCAAAATGGCGTTCTTGGCCGCAAGCCCGACCAGCATCACCAGTCCCACCTGCGCGTAGACGTCCAGCGCGTTGTGGAAAAGCATGAGCGTGCCCACGGCGCCAAACATGGCCCCGGGCACCGCGGTCAGCACCAGCAGCGGCAGCGTCCAGCTCTCGTACTGCGCCGCGAGCAGCAAATACACGGCGAGAATGGAGAGGCCGAAGACGATCGGCGCCGCGTTGCCCGCGGCGTTCTGCTGCTGGACGATGCCGGTCCACTGCGGTTGGAACTTGACGGGAAGAATGTCCTTGGCCATCTGCATCATGGAGGCGATGGCCTCGCCGCTGGAGACTCCGGGCCCGGTGTTGCCGTTGATCTGCACGGAGTCCATCGCGTTGTAGTGGGTGATCAGGTCGCTGCCGGATTCCTGTCGCACCGTGCAGAACGAGGAGAGCGGCGTGGGGATTCCCGACTTGCCCTCGACGTAGATGGCGCTGAGCTTGTCGGGGGTCATGCGGTAGCGGGCGTCAGCCTGGATGTACACCTGGTAGACCTTGCCGAATTTGTTGAACTGGTTGATGTAGGCGGAGCCGAAATTCGCCTGCAGAACCTTGAAGACGTTGTCGATGGGAATGCCCAGGGTCTGCGCCTTGACGCGGTCCACCGAAAGCTCCGTCTGCGGAACGCCGGTGGACCATGTGGTGCTCAGTCCGATGAACTTGGGGGATTTCCTCGCCTCGGCGAGCAGCTCTCCTGCCGCGGCCCAGAGCTCGTCGCCGCCGGAGCCGGTGAGATCGTTCACCTGCAACTGGAATCCGCCGACGTTGCCCAGTCCCGGAATAGCGGGCGGGCCGATCGCGAAGACGAAGGCGTCCGGGATCGCGAAGAACTCGCGATTGAGCTGGTCAATCACCTCGAAGGCGCTGCCGCCCGGCCCCTTGCGCTGGTCCGAGGGTTTGAGTACGGGAATAAGGAATCCGGTGTAGCTCTGAGTCGCGCTGGTGAGGAAGTTCAGGCCGTCGACCTCGATGACATTCTCGACCACCGGATTCTTCTCGACGATCGCGCGCACCTTGGCCACGACTTCCTGGGTGCGCGCCAGCGAGGAGCCGGAGGGCAACTGAACCAGGACGAAGAGATACCCGTTGTCCTCGTCGGGGATGAACGCGGTGGGGATGTGGGTGAAGAACCATCCCGCCAGCGCCGCGATTCCGATCAGGAACCCGACCACGATCAGCCAGAGGTGCCCGAAAACCTCCACCAGCTTTTCATAGGCGTGCTCCACTTTGGAGAAGGCCTTGTTGAAGAGGAAGAAGGGCCCGCTCTTGGCCGCATGGCCCCCGCCCTTGAGCAGGGCGGCGCAGAGCGCCGGGCTGAGCGTGAGCGAATTGACTCCGGAGAAGACCACGGAGATCGCGATCGTCATGGCGAATTGGTTGTAGAGCTGTCCGGTCATGCCGGGCATCAGGCTGGCCGGCACGAAGACCGCCACCAGCGCCAGCGTGGTCGCCACGATCGGGCCGGTCACCTCCGACATGGCCTTGCGCGTCGCCTTGTGCGGATCGGTTTCGCCCGCCTCGAAATTGCGCTCGACATTTTCCACCACCACGATGGCGTCGTCCACCACCAGGCCGATGGCCAGCACCAGGCCGAGCATGCAGAGCGTGTTGATGCTGAAGCCGAAGAGCAGCAGCACCGCGAAGGTGGCGATGATGCTGACCGGGATGGCGATCAGCGGAATCAGCGTGGCCCGCGCCTTCTGCAGGAAGATGTAGATCACGATGAGCACCAGCACCGCGGCCTCGATCAGCGTCTTGACCAGTTCCGAGATGCTCTCGCTAACGAAGCGCGTGCTGTCGAAGCAGATGCTGCCCTTCACTCCCGGCGGGAAGGTCTCCTGCATGGAGGTCATTACGTCGCGCACCCCCTGGGCCACCGCCAATGCGTTGGCGTCGGGATTCTGGTAGATGCCCAGCAATCCGCTGGGCTTGCCGGAGAGCAGCGAGCTGGTGGTGTAGTTCGCCGCGCCGAGCTCGACCCGGCCCACGTCGCGGATCCGGACGACGCGCCCGTCGCTCTCGGTGCGGACGATGATGTTGGAGAACTCCTCGATGGAGGAGAGCCGGCCCTGCGCCACCACCTGCAGCGACTGCGCCGGACTTCCCAGGAAGGGCGGAGCGCCGGAGGATCCCGCGATGACCTCCTGGTTCTGCCCGCGGATGGCATCCTCCACCTCCGAAGGGTTGATCCCCATCGCCGCCAGCTTGGGGGTGTCGATCCAGACCCGCATCGAGTACTGCAGCAGGCCGAAGTTGTTGATGGCGCCGACGCCGGGTACGCGCAGCAGCGCCGGCGTCAGCACGATGTCCATGTAGTTGCCCAGGAACTTGCTGTCGAAGGCGGGATTGTCCGAGGTCAGCGCCGGCACGATCACCAGGTTGGTGGATTGCTTCTTGAAGGTGACGCCCTGGCGCTGCGCCCCCTCGGGCAGCTGGGCCAGCGCACTGTTGGCGTAGTTCTGCACGTCGACGGCGCCGATGTCCAGGTCGTATCCCACGTTGAAGGTCACGGTGATGATGGAGTTGCCGGCGCTGGTGCTGACGCTGGACATGTACATCATGCCCGGGACGCCGTTGATCGCCAGTTCCAGCGGCCGCGTGACGGAGTCGCCGGTCACCTTGGCGTTGGCGCCGGGGTAGGTCGCAGTGACCTGCACCACCGGCGGCACGATGTTGGGGAACTGCGCAATCGGCAGGATCTTGATCGAGAGCGCGCCGGCCAGCGTCATCAGGATGGCGAGAACGCCGGCGAAGATCGGTCTTTTGATGAAGAATGAAATCATGTGGCGCTACTTGGGTGCGGCCGGAGTCTTGGCTTCCGCCGGCGTCTCCGCGGGAGCTGCGACCGGCGGCGCGACGCTCACCTTGGTGCCGGGGCGGAGCTTCTGCTGGCCCGCGGTGATGACCTGTTCGCCCGCGGCGAGCCCGGAGGTCACGATCAGACCCGCGCCGCCCCGCTCGCCCAGGACGATTGGCTTGTTCTGCACGGCGCCATCGCTGCCCACCACCCAGACCGTCGGCATGGCGGTCTGGTAGACCACCGCCGCTTCGGGAACCGAGATCGCGCCGGGAAAGCTCTGTGTCGGCAGCGCCACGCTGAGGTACTGCCCGGGCATCACCAGGAAGTTGGGATTGGCCACCTCGATTCGCGCCAGGATGGTGCCGGTGGTCTGGCTGACGCTGTTGTCGATAAAGACGACGCGCCCCTGCCCCGTCCACGTTCCGCTGGGATCGCGCACCGCAACCTTGGTGTCGCCGGCCTTCATCAGGTCGCGCAGCGCCGGCAGGTCGCCGGCCACCGGCGCGAACTCGATCCAGATCGGGTCGAGCTGGCGGACGTTGGTGAGCTGGCTGTTGGTGGCGGGCTTGACCAGCGTGCCTTCATAGACGTTGGTCTTCGCGGCCTGCCCCGCCAGCGGCGAGGTGATGACGCAGTAGGAGAGGTTCAGCTTGGCATTGTCCACGTTTGCCTTGGCCGTCTGCACGTTGGCCTTGCTCGCGAGGTAGGCGGCTTCGTATTGGTCGAACTGCTCCTGGCTGACCGCCTCGGTGGCGACCAGGGGCTTGTTCCGCTCGTACTTCTGCTTGGCGTCGAAGTGGACCGCCTCCATCGAGGCCAGTTCCGCCTCGGCTTTTTCCAGGGCGATGCGGAAGGGCGTGGGATCGATCTCGTACATCAACTGGTTGGCCTGGACCGTGGCGCCATCCTTGAAGCGCTGCTTGAGCAGCCAGCCCTCGACGCGGGCGTCGATCATGACGGTGCGGACGCTGACGGCGATCGCCGGATACTCGGTGTGCAGGTGGACATCGGAGGCCGCGGTGGTGATTGCGTTGACCGGAATCGCCGGCGGCGCGGCGGCGACCTTGGCTTCTTCCTTGCACCCGGGCGCGGCGCCGAGCCATGCAGCCAGAAGCGCGGCGGTCCAGAACAATCGTGTCGATCGTGAAATCATGTCAGGTATTTCCTTCGGCTTCGTCCTTGAGGGACGGCATGGGTTTCAACATGTCGGGTCCATTCTTCTCGAAGGCGTCCCGGCCCGGCACCGGAATTTCCGCCGTCTCCCAGCCCCCGCCGAGCGTGCGGTAGAGGTCGACCAGATTCTGGGCCGCCAGTCCCCGCGCCTGCATGTAGCCCGACTCCGCCTGAAGCACGATCTGCTGGTAGGACAGCAGATTGGTCAGATCGATGGTGCCCGACTTGTAGCGCGCGAAGACCAGCTTGAATCCGGTCTCCACATCGCTCAGGCCGCTTTGAAAGTCTCTCATCTGGCGCAATGCCCCGCCGTAGTTGCCCAGCGCCGACTGCACCTCGCTTGCCGCCTTCAGCACCGTCTCCTTCCAGCGAATGGCCAGACGGAAGGCGATGGCCTGCCTCTGACTCACCTGACTGGTGACGAGTCCGCCATTGAAGAAGTTCCAGGAAATCTTGGGCCCGAAGGCATACACCTGGTTCGACCAATTTCCCAGCCCCGCGAAATCAGTGGCGGCGATGGAAAAGTCTCCCTGAATGGTGAGCTCGGGGTAGTAGCCCGCCTCGGCCACGCCGATCTCGGCGGTCGCCGCAGCCAGGTCCATCTCGGCGCTGAGAATGTCGGCGCGGCGGCGGATCAGGTCGGCGGGAATGCCGATGTCCACCATGCCTTCCGGCAGCGGAATGGCGGCGGTCTGGCGCAGCTCGTCCTGCATGGGACCGGGCGACTCGCCCAGCAGCACGCTCAGGCCGTTGCATTGCTGCTGGATCGACGCCTCCAACTTGGGAACCATGGCCCGCGAGACGGCCAGCTGCGCCGCGGCCTGCGAAAGATCGATCTGCGACACGACCTTCGCCTTGTACTTGCTCGTGACCACCTTGAACACCTGCTCCAGCAGGTCCACGTTCATCTTCGCCAGCCCCAGCTCGGCCTGATACGTTCGTACCGCCAGGTAGGCGCTGGCGACATCGGAGCGGACCGCGACCAGCGCGGAACGCCACGCCTGGACCGATCCTTCCAGTCGCGCCTTGGAGGCCTCCATGCCGCGGCGGATCTTGCCGAAAAGATCGATCTCCCAGCTCGTCATCATCGCCCCCTCGCTCCAATAGTTGAACGGCGTGTCCGGCGTGAGGGCGCCTTGGTTGAGAGCCCGGTTGGAAAGAACGCGGGCGTAGCTGGCGTCCAGGCTGATGGAGGGAAAGAGCTTGCTGAAGGAGATGCCGTAGCCCGAGCGGTAGGCCGCGATGTTCATCGCCGCCTGCTGCAGGTTGAGGTTGCCCTTCTCGGCGCGCTCGATGAGGCTGGTGAGCACCGGATCGTTGTAGTTCTTCCACCACCCTTCGAGCTCCGCCTCCCGGGCCTGCGATGGCGCGCCCTCGACGGGCCGGAAGGGCTCCATCGGGATCGGCTTGGGCCGCTCGTAGTCGGGGCCGACCATGCAGGAAACCGCAAGAAAGAGCGACACCCCGACCATCGTTCTCCATGCATGTCGCTTCCGAAAAATCATCGCGAGGGAGCATACCGGGAGGCCGCGCGATTGGCGAACGAGAGCAACGCCGCACGGCCTCATGAAATCCAAACGCGATGCGCCCGCCCGCTAGACTGCCCACCGCATGGCGATCAAGCACGAGGACAGTCTGCTGCACCAGAGCGGCATCGTCGGATGGATCTACCTCGTCGTGCTTTTGATGACCTTCTGCATCCAGACTCTGGCCCTCTTCGTGCCCTTCATGTCCATCGACGTGATTCTGGTCGGCAGCGATGTCTATTCCCTGCCCCATTCCGTCAAGCTGATGTGGCAGTCCGAGCTCTACATCGTGGCGATCCTGATCGCTTTCTTCAGCATCACCTTTCCTTTCCTGAAGCTGGCTTCGCTGCTGCTGATCTGGATCGCGGTCCCACCCACCCACAATCGGAAACGGGTCCTGCACTGGCTCGGCCTGCTGGGCAAATGGTCCATGCTCGACCCCTTCATCGTGATCCTGCTCATCGTCCTGGCCACCGACCAGTGGGCGGTGTCCACCCAGACCTTCTCCGGGGTCTACCTCTTTCTCGCCGGCATCGCCTCGGCCATCACGCTCTCCACGGTGGCGATGCAGGTGGACCGGGCGTTCAATCCGGCCCACAAGCACACCTACATGAAGGTCGCCGATCCCGACCGAAAGACGGTGCTGATCCGGGCCAGTGGATGGCTCGGCATTGCCGGCCCCACGACGGTCGCGATCTCCGGCGTCTGCTTCCTGATCGCGCTCATCACACCTTTCTTCCAACTCGACCAGTTTCTGCTGTCCAGCGACAGCTATTCGATTCTCTCCAGCGTGACGGCGCTGATCCAGTCGAAGCAGCCCGCGCTGGCGGCGCTGGTCGCCATCACGCTGATCATCGCCCCGGGCATGGCGCTGGTGCAGCAGGTCTGGATCTGGGTCACCCCGGCCACGGCCGCCATGCACCACTCGCGCAACCGGCGGCTTCGCATCCTGCATGAATGGTGCATGCTCGAGGTCTTTGCCCTGGGTCTGCTCCTCTTTCTCTGGGAAGGCAAGGCGCTGATGAACACGGAGGTCCGGGCGGGACTCTGGATCATCACCACCACCATCGTGATCTACTACTCGGGCAGCTTCGTCAGCCTGGTGGCCCTGGAGCGGATCACCAAGCGCATGTGCGATTGAGCGGGGCTGCCCAGGCGCCGCCGGCGCGCCGCTGCGAATTCACATCGCGAACTTGCGCTTGAGCGCGGCCAGCGCGCCGACGAGCTTCTCGATGTGGGCCGGCTCGTGGGCGGCGCTCACCTGCACGCGCAGGCGGGCGTGGCCCTCGGGCACCACCGGATAGCCGAAGCCGATGACGAAGACGCCCAGTTCGAGC
Organism: Planctomycetota bacterium; assembly: GCA_021414025.1. Classification (NCBI taxonomy): domain Bacteria; kingdom Pseudomonadati; phylum Planctomycetota; species Planctomycetota bacterium. The sequence continues at coordinate 254,127 of JAIOPG010000007.1, forward strand.
AGCCCGCGGCTCATGGCGATGGCCTTGGCGGTGTCGTGCACGATGATCGGGCAGATGGCGGTCTCGCTCTGGAGCACGGTGAATCCCGCCTTGCGGATCCCCTCGCGCACCGCGGCGACGTTGCCGCGCAGCTTGGCCACGCGCTGCGGCTCGCGCTCCAGGATCTCGATGGCGCGATTGGCGCTGCAGGCGATCGTGGCCGGCAAGGCGTTGGAAAACAAGGTCGGCCGGCCGCGCTGCACCAGCAGGGTCATGGCCTCGCGGCTTCCGGCGATGTAGCCGCCGGCGCCGCCGCCCAGCGCCTTGCCCAGCGTCCCGGTGAAATAGTCGATCTTGGTCGCGGGCATCTTCCAGTGCTCATGCGTGCCGCGGCCCGTGGCCCCCATGACGCCGGTGCCGTGGCTGTCGTCCACCACCAGTTTGGCGCCGAAGCCGTCGCACACCGCGCGGAGCTCCGGAAGATTGGCGACGCTGCCCTCCATGCTGAAGACGCCGTCGGTCACCACCCAGAGCGTCCCGGTGCATTCGGGATTTCCGCGCAGCTCCTCAAGCTTCGCCGCCAGCGACTTGGCGTCGCCATTCTTGTAGACGCCGCGCAGCAGACCCTTCTTGATGCTGACCGCAAGCCGGATGCCGTCGATGATGCTGGCGTGGTTGAGCTCGTCGGAGACGATGGCGTCGCCGGGCTCGCAGAGCGTCGGGAAGATCGCCTCGTTGGCGTTCCAGCAGCTGGTGAAGGTGTAGCTGGACTCCACGCCGTAGAATCGCGCGATCGTGGCCTCGAGTTTTTCATGGCAGTCGAAGTTGCCGCAGATGAAGCGCACGCTCGCGGTGCCGGCGCCGTATTTCCGCAGCCCGTCGACGCCCGCCTGGACCACTTCGGGATGGTTGGCCAGCCCCAGGTAGTTGTTGCTGCAGAAGCACGCCACCTCGCCGTAGCCGCGGAGCTTGATGGTGGCGTCCATCGGTCCTTCGATGGTCTGCAGCGTTTTCAACTGCCCGCTCTGCTCCAGCTGCTGGAGGATCTGATGGGTGCGGCTCTCGAAGCTCGATGTGGTGGCGGTGCTCATGAAATCTGCCTCTTTCGATTCGATCGGATCATTTCGCGGCGTAGCGGCTGCGGACCGCGGGCACCAGGTAGTGCTCGAAGGCGCTCTCAAGAGTGTGCAGCGGCCTCCAGTTCCAGTCGCGCCGCGCCGCCGAGTCGTCGATGTCCTCGGGCCAGCTGTCGATGATGGACTGGCGGCCCGGATCCGGCGCGAAGGAGATCTTGGCCGACGGGAAATACTTTTTCACGATCCGCTCGAAGTCCGCCGCGGTCGGCGAGAATCCCGCGACGTTGTAGACGCTCCGCGTCAGGCTCTTCTTGGGGGCGTTGGAAAGCTGCATCAGCGAGCCCACCGCTTCGGGCATGGTCATGAAGGGAATCCGGCTGTCGGGGCGCACGAAGCAGGCGTAGGGCCGACCCTGCGCCGCAGCGTGGACCATTTCCGGTCCGTAGTCGCTGGTGCCTCCGGCGGGCACCGTGTCGGCGCTCATGATGCCGGGGAAGCGGATCGAGCGGAAGTCGATGGACTGCGCCGCCCGGTCCTTCGCCAGCTTGCGGTAGTGCTCCTGGTAGTAGCGGCCCAGGTGCTCCCCCGCCAGCTTGTTGATGCCGTACATCGTGTGCGGCTCCAAATATTGGTCCTCGCGAACGGACTTGGCGCGCTTCTTCTCCTCCAGCGAGGGCAGCCCATAGGCGGCGATGGAACTTGGAAAGAGGAACTTCACGCTGCGGCCGTGGCTTCGCGCCTGCTCGGACGCCAGCTTGAGCAGGTTCAACGTGCCGACCACGTTCACCTGGTGGGCCGTTTCCGGGGCGAACTCGCCGCGGGTGGAAAGCAGCGCCGCCAGATGGAAGACCTCGTCCACTTCGTACATCGCCAGCAGGCGCTCCAGCAGCGAGTGATCGCAGATGTCGCCGACAAAGGCGTTGTCGCAATGCGCGCGGATGCCGGGAGCCAGTTCGCGGATGTCCACGGCGACCACGCTGCTGCCGCCGCGGGCCGCCAGCAGTTCGATGAGCGCGTGGCCCAGCTCGCCGCCGGCACCGGTGACCAGGATGGCCTTGCGACGCTGCAGTCCGCTCGCGGACGCGCTCTCTGCTGCGGGTGCGGTGGTTTTCATGGTTGCTTTCTCAGGCGACGCATTTGTACTTGGTCAGGATCTTCTTCGCCTTGAGCACGCTCTCGACTTCGTCGGCGGGACCCTTGTAGAGGATGGTCACCGGGCCGCGGAAGGTGCTCTTGCGCACGGTGCTCATGAGGTAGTCGGTCTTGAAGGTCGTGGACTCCCCGGTGGGAAGAAAGGCCAGATAGTCCGCGAGCACGGAGGCTGCATAGGGAATGAGCATCTCGAGGCCGCGCGAACGGTTGTAGGTGTCCTTGTCGCTGACCTTCCAGGAATCGAAGGTGGGTTCGAGGCGGATCGCGGGATTCTTCAACTGCTCCATCAGCGCCGCCATGAAGGTGCCGTTGCTGGTGAGCCCGCCCGAGCATTGCGCCACCAGCGGAAGCCCGGCCTCGCTGGCCATCTTGAAGGCGAGGTTGGCCCCGGCGACGGCGCGCGGAAGCTGCTCCTCGTAGGTGCCCTCGCCGCGCAGATCGATCGCCAACCCGGTGCAGGAGAGCGCCGAGGCGATGGCGCACCAGGGCTTCAATTTTTCGATCGCCGCGCTGCGGGCGCTCTCGTCGGCGGAGGCCAGCCCCGGACCGATCGCCGGATCGAGAAGGGTGCTGCGCACCTGACGCGCGTCGCACGCCGCGCGAAGGGTCTTGGCGGATGCCTCGGTGATGCCGGGCAGCAGCGGCGCGCTCCACTGGACGCGCGTCAGGCCGCACTTGGAGGTCACGAATTCCGGGAAACTTTCGACCGTCACCGTGCCGTTTTTGAAGAGCCGGTGAAATGAGGCCTGTGACACCGCCAGCGGATTGAGCGCCGCCTGGGCCTGACGAGCCGCCGCCTTCTCCGGCGAAAGCGGCGCCTGGGTGTTTGGCGCGGGAGTGTTCGGCGCGCCCGGCGTGCTCTGCGCCGCCAACGGCGCCGCGGCGCAGGCAGCGGCGAAGAGGCCGACGGGCTTCAGGAGGTTTCCGATGAACAATCGTCGCTGCATCGCAGGGTCTCCGCGCGGGAGGAAGAGGCCTATTCGTGCGGGGTCTGGTGGGGATGGGCGAATCGCTCGGCGATGTCGTCCACGTTGGTCCACCGGTTCGCCTTCACGTGGACGATGGTGCTCACCACCGCCAGCACCAGCGGCACCGCGCCGAAGGCCAGGAGCAGCTTCATCTGGTTGGTGTCCCGCAGCGAGTCGCCGACGATCACGCCGGCGAAGGCGGAGCACGCACCGTAGAGGATTGCGTTGAGAATGAAGAGCCGGATGGCGTGCCGGAACCTCCGCGGATTATGCGGCGGAGCATGGTGAGAATTGGACGGATGGGTCATTTGGCCGAGGATAGCCGAAGGCATGACCGATCGCCCGTCGCGGCTCGGCGCGGCCTGAGTTTCGTCGCGGCGGCCGCGTCGCGTGGACCGCGCAGAATTTCGTACTCTACGGGCGGCCGAATCCCAATCGAATGAAATCCATCTCCGCCAAGTCCAACTCGATGCTGCGGGCCCTCGCCTTGTGCGGCCTCGGCGCCGCGCTGTCGCTGGCGGCCTGCTCCAGCCAGGTCAAGCAGGTCCCCGTCGCGACCGCATGGAAGGACATCGATGTCGCCGAGAGCGGCCTGAAGAAGGCGACCAAGAAGCTTCAAGAGGCGCTGATGGGGGCGGCCAAGGACATGAACATCACCAATGCCGGCGACCTTGGCTCCAGTGCGCTGCGGCAGAACCTGCTCCGCGGCCTGCAGAAGATGCAGGCGGAATCCCCGGCCGCGGCCTCCTCGGCGCTGCTCGCCCGCACGCGCGTGCAGGGCGCGATCCAGGATCTGCGCCGCGACGCGGGCGCCCTGCAGGTGGGCATGATCGAGCTGGTCTCGGCGCTGCAGCGCGGCGAGACAAATCCGCCGGAGCGCGATGACATGTCCAAGACGATGTCGCGGATCAAGGTGGAGGCGGAGGGCGCCGTGGGGCTCATCAACTACGCGGAGCAGATCTCGGCGCAGCTGGAACGCCTGGGGAGCTGATTCTTTCATAAACTGCGACAGCCCCCGCAGCGGGCTGTGCCCCCATGTGCAACAGATACAAACTCCGAGCCAAGCCGGATGAGTTCGTCGCGTACTTCGGTGCGTTGCAGGGATTGCCGCGCGAGCCGATCGTGGCCGAGTTCTTCCCGGGCAAATCGGTCCCCGTGATCGTGCAAGCAGCTGAGGGGCGAATGCTTCAGGAGATGACTTGGGGCTTTCCCCCATTCAAGGGATCGAAGCCGATCAACAACACGCGCGCGGAAACCGCAGCAACCAGCGCATTCTGGAAACGGCATCTTGGCACGCGCTGCGTTTTCCCGCTGTCGGAGGCGATCGAGTGGCAGCATCGCACCGACGAAGCGGGCCGACTGCGCAAGGTGCCCCACTCCATTGGATTTTCCGATGGGTGCATTGGGGCCGTGGCCGGAATATGGGCGGCGAAGGAAAGCGGCGCTGTGTGCTCGATGCTGACATGCCATGCGAACCGCGCTTGGGCTGAAATCCACAATGCAAACCCCGGCGACCCGCGCATGGTGTGCTTCCTGCGGCAGCGCGAGGATGTGGAAGCATGGCTCGATGGGGTTCGGCCCTTTGCCGATGTGGCACAACGGCTTGGCCCGCTGCCGGATGAGCGCTCGCTTCTGGCCATTCGTCCGCTTGCCGCCAACGGCTGACTTTCCCAGGTCGTTTGTTAGGGTATTGTACGGGTATGCACATCGTCATGCTGGGCAGAATTGGTGCCGGTTTTCCCCGCGCCTCCGAGGGGTACGAAGAGCAAGGCATCGACCTGCAAAAACTGCTGGTGACCCACCCGGCGTCCACCTTTTTCTTCCGAGTGGTTGGCGATTCGCACAAGGTGGACGGCGTGCCCAGCGGTGCCGTGCTTGTGGTGGATCGCAGTGTGACGCCGAAGCCCGGCCTGCTGGTGGTCTCCGCGCGCGATGGCGAGTTCATCGTGGAGCACCTGCGCGCCGGCGACGAAACGATGGTGCAGGGCGTCGTCACGGCGTCCATCGTGAGGCTGCGATGATTGCCCTTGCGGACGCCAACAACTTTTACGCCAGTTGCGAGCAGGTCTTCAACCCGGCGCTGCGCGGCAAGCCCGTGGTTGTGCTGTCCAACAACGACGGCGTCATCGTGGCCCGATCCGCCGAGGCGCGAGCCTTGGGGGTCAAGATGGCGCAGCCCTACTTCGAGGCACGCTCCATGCTGGCCAGGATCGGCGCGCGTGTGCTGAGCAGCAACTACACGCTCTACGACGACATGAGCAATCGCCTGATTGAGATTTATCGCATGCACTCCGCGGAAGTGGAGCCCTACTCCATCGACGAATGCTTCATGCGCCTGGACGAGTCACGGCCCTTGGAGGCATTGGGGCGGCGCATCCGGGGCATGGCTGCGCAGTGGCTTGGTTTGCCGATCAGCGTGGGCATCGCCGCGACCAAGACCCTCGCCAAACTGGCCAACCGTGTCGCCAAGCGAACTCCGGAGCGCGGCGGCGTGTGCGTCCTGGCGGGAGCCCGTGACGTGGAGGACGCGCTGCGCAGTGTCGGCCTCACGGACCTGTGGGGGGTTTCCAGCGGCTACCGCAAACGACTGGAAGCCATGGGCGTATCGACGCCGCTGGAGCTGCGCGACGCGGACGAGCATCGAGTGCTCGCGCGACTGGGCGTGGTCGGTCAGCGCATCGTGCTGGAACTGCGCGGCATCCCGTGCATCGGCCTTGAACTGACGCCGCCGGACAAGCAGAACATTTGCTGCTCGCGCTCGTTCGGTGAGGAGACGATCCGCAAGGATGACCTGCATCGCGCATTGGCCACATTCGCATCACTGGCCGCGGCCAAGTTGCGCCGGCAGGACTTGGCGACCGGCGCGATCACGGTTTTCATCGGGACCAACATCCATGCCCCGCCGCAGGTGCCGCAGTACCACGCGAGCCACGGGGTGGGCCTGGCCGTGCCCGCCTACGACACACGCGAGATTGCCCAGGCCGCGCTGCATTGCCTGGAGCGCGTGTACCGTGCCGGGCATCGCTACAAGAAGGCGGGCGTCATGCTGCATCGGCTGTGCCGCCGCGAGAGAATGCAAGCGGGCCTTTTCGATGGCCGCGATCATGCGCGGTCGCGCCGCCTGATGCGCCTGATGGACGATGTGAATCGTGAATGGGGTGATGATGCGCTGCGCATCGGGTCTGCGGCTGCCCTGCGTCTGACTCCTGGGCGCACCATGCAATGGCAGGGCAAATCCGATAGCAGGTCGCCGCGGTACACAACCAAGTGGAACGAATTGCCCAAGGCCAAAGCAAGGGCGCAAAAGCCGCCTACGGGACTCGAACCCGTGACCTGAGCTTTACGAAAGCTCCGCTCTACCAACTGAGCCAAGGCGGCATCGCGTCTGCGACGCGGGGATGGAGTGTAGCCGTGCGTCCACGCCGACGGCGTCAGTGCAGGATCAGCTTGAGCACCTGCGCCGTGCCCACGTTGAGCGCCCCGTAGGCCTCCGAGAGCGCGTCGGCGTTGGCGCCCTTGGCGTCGGTCAGAGCCTGGCGCAACCGGTCGATCTGCTTCTCCTCGGCCTGATTGCCGTAGCGACGTCCGCTCTCAGCCACCAACTGCAACAGGACGATCTGCTGGGCCTCGGTCGCGGTCAGCGCCGCATTGATCAGTGCCCGCTGCGCCTCGGTGGTCGGCGTCACCGCCAGCACCCGTGCCACCAGAATCTGCGTCTCCTCCGTGGTGGACTGCAGTGCGTCGATCAGGTCGCGCGACGCGTCCGAGACCTTCAGCGGCGTCACCTGCATCTGCCCGATGGTGCGGAGCACCTGCAGCGCCTCTTGCTGCTGAGCCTTGGACTCCGCGGCGATGTCAGCACCCGCGGCGGCGACGCCGATGGTCCGGCCCATGAGCTGCTTGGCGGCGGCCTGGAACTCCGCTTCGCTGCGGCCCTGGAACCAGACGACCACCGAGGGGTCCTGGCGGATGGATCGGTCGATGCGGACCTCGTCCGCTTCAGGAATGGCCAGCAGAATCGGAGTGGCGGCCAGTGCGGAGCTGCCGCGCAGGGATTTCATCGCCGCCTTCATCTCGTCCGCGCCGCCGCTGGCAACGATCATGTCCGGAGCGCCGCGGCCCGCAAGCGTGGAGAGCACCGCCGGCGCCGAGGCGTCGGAGGAGAGCAGTGCGCAGCCGATTGCCGGCAGCCGGCCCTCAAGCTCGCGCCGCTGCGACTCGTCGGCCGCGATCACGACCACGCGGGGAGCGCTGCCCTGCTGCACCGCCGCCGCCAGAATGGGCACCACGCGGTCGGAACTTGGGAAGGCTTTCTCGGGCATCGCGTGGCCGATCGCCAGCGCGGCGGCCGTCCGGATGGTGCGGCTGGGATTGGAGAGACATCCCAGGATCGGGCTGCCCGCCTTGGAGTCGACCAGCATCGACTCGCTGGCGGTCTTGGCCAGGATGTGAATGGCGATCATGGTGAGACCCGGATCGTTGACGTCGCGGGCAAGCTTCAGCACGCGTTCCGCCTGGGCGGAGCCCGCGGCCAGCGTGATGCTCAGCATGGAGTGCGCACTGCGCTCCTCCTCAGGAATCGCCGTCTCGCTGCGCAGTCCGGCGGCCAGGTAGATGGAGAGGGCGTCGACCGCGGCGGGATCGAGGCGCATGGCCTCCTCGGCGCAGCGCTTGGCCATCAGGTCGCCGTAGATGTCCGTCGGAACCAGCTTGGGTTCGATGGTGCCGCTGCTCTCGACCGACCAGACGACCTGGGTCGGCTCGCCGGGATAGGGCGTCAGCGCGTCGCGCGAGACGAAGTAGTCGCGGGCCAGCGAGGTCCAGAGTCCCAGCTCGGTGGCGCCATCACTTTTCAGGGAGCGCAGGGTCGCTTCCGCGGCCAGGCGCACATCGCTCGAAGAAGCGAGCCGGACGGTTTTGGCCAGCCAGGGCGCCGCCAGCTTCGAGTTGATCGCCGTCAGCATGTTGCAGATCGCCACCTGCTCCGGCGGCGCGGCGGTCACCAGCACCTCGGAGAGCGGCAGCACGGCCCCGCGCCCGATGGCGATCAGGGTCTGCGTGGCCCGCAAAGCCAGCTGCGGATTGCCGTCGTCGCGCATCGCCTTGAGCAGCGCGGGCACGGCGTAGGCCCCCGCCGCGGTGAGTGTGCCCTTGGCCATCGACTGCTGGCGCATGGTGCCGCCGAGTTGACGCACGGCCTCGTCGATGCGCTTCAGGTCGCGCGCCAATTCCAGTCGTCCGGCGGCGACGCGGACCTCGATCTGCGAAGCGAGTTCGGCGACATCGCCCATGCCCTTGGCGGCGCGCACGGCGCGGGTCAATCGCTCCTGGTAGCCCGCTCCGTCGACCATCTGCGCCAGCTGCCGGTTGGTGGCGCCGCTGTCGAGCAGGAACTTGGCGTTGGTCTCGGCGCGCTCCTTGCGGCCCACGAGCACGCTGTAGAGAAACTCCTCCATCGCCTTCTGCTTGGCGGCCTCCTGGGCGTCGGCCGGCGCGTCGGACTGCGCCGGAACCGCGGCGGCGGGCTCCTCCTGCGCGGCGGGCGCGGCCATCGGCTCGCTCTCGCCCGCGGGCTTCGCGTCGGTGGAATCGTCGCGCGACGCGAGCGAAACGCTCGCCAGAGCCAGAGCAAACGCAATCGAGGGGGCAATCACTTTCACAGGGTTCTCCGTACGGGGTCTTTCAATCAGGCGAAGGGGTGAATCTACGGCACAAATGCTTCGCGGGTCAACGAAGAAAATGAAGCGGCCCGCCGGAAACTCCGGCTCAAAGCCGCTAGACTCCGCCGGTCCTGGTGGATCGGGGTGGTTCCTCGATGGCCGGGCACCTTTTGCGGCCGCTCCGCAAAAGTTGCTTAGGGAAGGCGGTGAGAATCCGCCGCGGACGCGCCGCCGTAACGAGCCGCGGGAGTCATCCCGCTCGAGCGCCCAATAGCCACTGGTCCCCTCGCGGGACTGGGAAGGCGGGCCGCTCGGATGCTCGAAGCCGGAAGACCTGCCTGGACCCACGGTCACTGCCCTCGCGAACTTAGGGCAAGGACAAGGCTTCCTTTCTGGAGCCCGGCATGCGTTCTTTTCGTCCCGCGATGATCCTGCCGCTGCTATTGGCGGCGGAGTGCTTTGGCGATTCCCCTTTCGCGACCCGCGTGGTCTCCTACGCGCCCGGCAGCGGCGCCTCGCCGGGCCACCGCAATCCGCAGTCGGCGCTGGGCGAGCCGGCCCGCGACACCGGCCCCGCCAGCGCGCCCGAGACGGTGACACCTTTTCAACCGCCCTGGCGGCCCGACCAGGTGGTCTCGATCGGCGCCGGCGGTTCGCTCGTGCTCGAGCTCGGACAGGCCGCGATCGATTCGCCCAACAATCCCTTCGGTATTGACTTGATCGTTTTTTCCAACGCCTTCTTCTCCGATGTCTCCGGCGGCTTTGGCAGCCCGGGCATCTGCTTCGGCGAGGGCGGCTTTGTGGATGTGAGCGATGACGGCTCCACGTGGTTCGAGGTTCCGGGTGTGCAGGCCGACGGTCCGATGCCGACGATGGGCTACATCGACGCGGGTCCCTTCGACCACGCGCCGGGCGCGCTGCCGACGGATTTTCGCAAGCCGATGGACCCCGCGATCGAGCTCGCCGATCTGCAGGATCTGGACTTCGTCGATGTCGTGAATGCCTACGGCGGCTCGGGCGGCGGAGCGGGCATCGATCTCGCCAGCGTCGGACTGAGCCAGGCTCACTTCGTCCGCATCCGGCAAGTCACCGGCGCCACGACGTCGCCGGAAGTCGACGCGGTGATGGTGGTGCGGCCGGTGCTCTTCGGCGATCTCGACGGCAATGGCGTGATTGACGGCGGCGACGTGGGGCTGGTGCTCCTTGATTTCGGTCCCTGCCCCGGCTGCCCCACCGATCTCGATGGTTCGGGCGAGGTGGATGGCGGTGATGTCGGCCTTCTTCTTCTGGATATGGGCAATGAGATCTAGTCGCGGCGCAAGAGCCTTCACGCTGATCGAAGTTCTGGTGGTGGCGAGCATCGTCAGCCTGCTGGTCGCGCTGACCATGGGCGGGCTCGGCAGCGCCATGGCCGCTTCAAGAAGTTCGCGCTGCTCGAACAACCTGCGGCAGTTCGGCGTGGCCGCGGAAGCCTACGCCTCCACCTATCACGATTCGTTTCCCGCGGCGGTGATTTATTTTCAGCAGGGCGACTCGGTGCGCACGGTGGGTTGGGATTTCGAGAGCAATGGAGGCGGCGCGACCAAGCCCGGGTCGCTGGCGCTCTTTGTCGACCAGGCGCTGGACGCCCTGCGCTGCCCCGACTATGAGCCGGTGCCGGGGCGTGAGCCGCTCACGGGCTATCACTACAACACCTCGTTCATCGGCCACGAGGGTTTCTATCCCGAACTTGGAAGCGACGGCCGCATGCACGATGGATGGTCGCGTGTGCGGCTCGGATTGAACGCGACGCAGAGGCGGCGCACGGATACCGTGGCGGTGTTCGCCGATGGAGGCTTTCGCGGCGGGACCAACCGATTCATGCGCGCCCCGGGCAACACCGTGGAGTCGGACGCGGGCCTGATCCACGCGGGCACCAGCGCCTTCCGCCATCGGGGCTGCTGCAACGCCTGCTTTCTTGATGGGCATGGCGCCACCTTCGGCGACCCCTGCCGAAGCGCCCTCTCCACCGCCGATCTGCTGAAATACGTCGTGGACTTTCCCCGCAATGGATTCTTGAGCGGCGACGACTCCGCCTACGATCCGCGTTGAACATGGTGATCGACCGCTGCGTCTGCTTTGATCTCACCTTCGCGACGGTGCTTGAAAAGGCCCGCGCCCAAAAGCAATCCTTCGAGGAGGTCGAGCTCTCGCTCGGCTGCGGCGGCGGGTGCGGGCTTTGCAGACCGTACTTGCGCCGCTGCCTTCGGACGGGGCAAACTTCATTTGTGCAGATCCTTACCGACCAGGATGAGCCCGGGTCACCTGCGCGATCCTGAGAAGCGGATCAGCCCCGGCCGAAGCGCCGCTCAAGTTCGCGGTAGGGAATGCGCATCGCGGTGGGCCGGCCATGCGGACAGTTGGTCGATCGTTCGACGCGCTCCAGATCCTGAAGCAGCGACGCAATCTCAACGTCGGAGAGCGCGTCGCCCGCTTTGACCGCCGCCTTGCAGGACATCATGTCGAGCACCTCGGAGAGCACGGCCTCGCCATCCTCGGTGCTGGCGCGGTCGCGCGAGAGCCAGCCCAGGATCAGCTCGGCCACATCGACCTTGCGCTCGACCAGGAAGAGAGGTTCGGCGAACAGCGCGGCGCTCTTGGGACCTGCGGCCCGCACATCAAAGCCCAGCCTTTGCAGGAGCTCCTGCGAAGCCTCGAGCCGCTCGAGCTGCGCCGCGTCCAGCGCGATCATTCGCGGGACCAGCCTCGGTTGAGAGGGCAGCGATCCAGCAGTTAATTTGGACCGCAACTGCTCGAACATGACCCGCTCGTGCAGCGCGTGCTGGTCGACCACCACGATGCCGTCGGCGTCGAAGGTCAGCAGCCACGCCTTGCCTGCCTGGAGAAAGCGTGTCGCGGGACGCGGCGCCGCCAGCAAGCCCGGCTCATGCATGGTTCCGCCGGCCGCTGGATTTTCCGCCAGCGCCGCGCCGGAGCTCGACGCGCCGGCGCCCGAGGCGCCGCCCATGCCCAGTGCATCTCTCAGAGATGCGAACTCAAATCCGCGCTCGCCCCCGTGAGGAGTGAAGCTCGCGTTCTGCCAGGAGTCTTCGGCCGAGCGCGGCGACGCGCCTTGATGCGCTCCGCTTCCGGAACTTGTTCGCCACGGCGCGCCGAAGGACGAGCCGCCCAACGGCAGCGATGGAACCAGGTTCGCCCCCTGCAAAGCGCTCCGGACTGCGCGAAGCAGCGCCGAGTGGATCAACGCAGGCTGGCGAAAGCGCACCTCGCTTTTGGCGGGATGGACATTCACATCCACCTCGCGCGGATCAATGTCGATGGCGATGAAGCCCACGGGCGTGCGGCCGGGCTCGACCAGCCCCCGGTAGGCCTCGCGCATGGCATGCATCAAACCCCGATCGGAGATCGGCCGCCCATTGAGCGTGATCCGCAATCCATTCGCCGAGGCCTTCGCCTGGTCGGGTCGTCCGATCAATCCCCAGATGGCCACGGCGCCGGCGCCGCTCAGATCCACCGGAATTAATTTCCCGGCAAACTCATCGCCCAACACCGCCTCGACCCGCAGCTGCGGATCCTCCACGGCGGGCAACTCAAGGGTCATGCGGTCATGCTGGTAGAGCCGGAACGAGACTTGGGGGCGGCCCAGCGCCAGCCATTCCAGGACATCGACCACCTTGCCGGCCTCGGTCGGGTCGCTGCGAAGGAACTTTCTCCGCGCCGGAACCTGTCCGAACAGCTGGTGCACCTCGACGCGGGTTCCCACGGGACTGGCTGCCGGTCGAACCGGTGCGAACTGGCCGAAATCGACCTCGATCGAGGCTCCTTGGCCACCGGATCCGCTGGAAGCGGGCCGGGAAACCACCACCAGACGCGAAACGGAACCCACGCTTGCCAGCGCCTCGCCGCGGAAGCCGAAGCTGCCGATGCCGGCCAGGTCTTCGGCGGTGGAAATCTTGCTGGTGGCATGCGGAGAGACCGCCAGAAGCAGATCCTCGGCGGAGATTCCGCCGCCATTGTCGGAAACCTCGATCCGTTCGCGACCTCCCCCCTCGATGCGCACCTCGATCTGGGTGGCCCCGGCGTCCAGGGCGTTCTCCACCAGCTCCTTCACCACGCTTGCAGGCCGCTCGATCACTTCGCCGGCCGCGATTTGGTTGACCAGGTGCTGCGAGAGTCGGCGGATCGGCATCGCCCGATTCTATCGGCGCCGGTTTGTCCCCCGCCGGTCCCCCATTCTTCACCAAGACTTCACGCGATTTTTTCGCTCGCGCCGGGACAAATTGACGATGTTCCGTTATGGTTTTGCCCAGGATGGCCACCCTCGTCATCGGAGACCTGCATGGATGCGGGATGGAGTTCGTCGAACTCCTGGACATCGCGCGACGCGATCGGGTGGACGCACGAATAATTCTTGTTGGAGATCTTTTCACCAAAGGACCGCGGCCCGACCTGGTCGTCGAGGTGATCTCCGAGTTGCGCGCAGCGGGTCGACGCGTCGAGAGCGTCTGCGGCAACCATGACCTTCGCTTGATGGACGCGCTGCGCCGCTGCGACGCCGGCGCCACCATGGACGAGCTGGCCCCAGCCGAGGAGGATGCGATCCGAGTTCTCGAGCGCTCCGGCAAGCTGACCGCAGCACGGCGCATCCTGACCGAGACCATCTCCCGCACCCACATCCAGGGCCCCGGTTGGGCGGTCGTGCATGGCGGCATCGATCCGCAGCTTGGGCTGGCGGGTACGAGCGACTTCGAGAAGATCCACAAGAAGGCCCCGCCGGGTCGCCCCCACTGGTGGGAGTCCTACAACGGCGAGGATGGATTGATCATCGTGGGTCACAAGCCACTCTTTGAGCCGATGGTGCTGCGCCGCGACGGCGATCCCATCGTGGTCAATGTCGACACGGGCTGCGCCTACGGTGGATCCTTGACCGCCTACTGCATCGAAGAAGATCGCCTGATCATGGTGCCCTCGCAGCAGCCTTCGCGCGACGGATTCGGCGCTACGCCAGTCGCCACTGCGCCGCGATGGGCATCGGGCGGCCCCGTCCGAACGTTCGCGCGGCGACCTTGATGACCAGCGGGGATTGATCGCGCTTGAACTGGGCGCGGTCGATGGCGAGGCACCAGCGCTCCACAAGCTTGGGATCCAGTTTGGTGATGCTTGCGATCGCGGCGACGTCGCCTTCATGCTCGATCCATCCGGTGACGATCTTGTCGAGGTCCTCGTAGGGCGGAAGCGAATCCTGATCCGTTTGATCGGGACGCAGCTCCGCGCTGGGCGCCTTGTCGATGCTCGCCTGCGGGATCGGCGCCTCGGCGAAGCCCAGCGACTTGAAATTGGCGTTGATCCACTTTGCAAGCGCGTAGACCTGCGTCTTGAGCAGGTCGCCGATCGGCGCCATGCCGCCCACCATGTCGCCGTAGAGGGTGGCATATCCGGTGGCCAGCTCACTCTTGTTTCCGGTGGCCAGCACCAGCGAACCATCCGAGTTGCTCACCGACATCGAGGTCAAACCGCGCAGCCGGCTCTGCAGATTCTCGTCGGGCAGCCCCTCGAAGGCGCCCAGCCCCTCCTTCAGCCGCTTCGCCATCAGATCGTGCGCGGCATCGATGGGCAAGGAAAGCAGCTTTCCAAGCTTCAGCCGCTTGGCCAGCTCGCGGGCGTCGTCGACGCTGCCGGCGCTGGAGTATTTCGAGGGCATCATGATGCCGGTGACGTTGGCAGCACCGATGGCCAGCGCCGCCAGGCACGCCACCAGGGCCGAATCGATGCCGCCGGAGAGTCCGATGGTGGCCCGCGTGTGCCCGGTCTTGCGGAAATAGCCACGGATGCCGCAGACGATGGCCCCCACCAGATCGCTCTCGTCGCCGGGGGGCGGCGGCTCCTTTCCAGCGGCCGCGGCTTTGGGATCGACCACCGCCAGCGAGGCCTCGAACAACCTCGCCGCATGGGCCACGTTGCCGGCGCGGTCAACGCAGAGTCCCGACCCGTCGAAGACCAGGTCGTCGTTGGCGCCGACCTGCTGGCAGGACGCGATCGGCACCGAAAACTTTTTCGCGATCTGCACCAGCCGCTGCCGCTGGCGGGCGCGCTTGCCCAGCACGAAGGGGCTGGCGCTGGCCACCAGCAGCGCGGTGGCGCCCAGCTTCATCGTTTCCGCAACGGGATCGATCGAATAGTTGCGCGGGATGGAGACGTCGTCCGCGACCCAGAGGTCCTCGCAGATGAGCAGCCCGAATTTTTCGCCCTCGTGCTCCACGACCAGCGGACCCGCTCCCGGTGAGAAGTAGCGGTCCTCGTCGAAGACGTCGTAGGTTGGAAGCAGGCGCTTGTCGTAATGCGTTTCGACTTTCCCCTTGCGGCACACCGCGAGTGAATTGGCGAGCCCCCGGCCTGCCCGCTCGACTCGCCGCACGGTGCCGATGATCATGGTGAGGTCGGGAAACTGCAGGGCGAGTTCCGCGACCGCCTTCTCGCACGCCTCGGCGACCCCGGCGCGCAGGACCAAGTCCCGCGGCGGATAGCCCAGCAGCGCCATCTCCCCGGTGAGCAGCAGCGAAGCACCTTGTTTTCTTGCCGATTCAGCGGCGTCGGCGATCCGCCGGCGGTTGCCCGCCACGTCGCCGACCGTCGGATCAAGTTGTGCCAGAGCCGCTCGCATCGTGCGGATGCTACGAATTCTTCCGATTGCTGTTTGACCTTCGCTCAGCTCGCCTGCGACCAGTGGTCATCGACCGCGGTCAGGATGGCGCGGACCGTGCAGGGCTTGGGCACGATGGCCGAGACGCCGGCGCGAATGAGCGTGGCCTCGTCGCCCGCGGTCATCGACTCGCCGGTGGCCACCACCCGTGAATTTCGTTTCTCGGCGCGGAGCCAGGAGGCCAGCCCGGCGGCCTCGTTCACGCCGATGTTGCAGTCCACGATGATCGAGCTCGGGCGCGAGCGCTCGCAGATCACTCCCGCCTCGAAGGCGCTGCGCACCACGACCGCGTCGCGCTTGGTCTCCTGGGCGATCACGTCGCGCAGGATCTTGCTGGTGTTGGGATCGCTGTCGACGATGAGAAGGGTTCCCTCGCCGGTCGACTGGGTGAATCCGGTCAGGGGCAAACCGTGGGCCCGCATGAAGCGCTCGAGCGTTTCTCGGGTCACCCTTCGGTCTCGGCTTCCGGGGATGCGGTAGCCCTCGAGCCTTCCGCAGTCGATCCACTTGCTCACCGTTCGGGCCGCGACATTGCAGATCGCGGCGACTTCGCCGGTGGTGTAGACACGTTCTTGATGGAGTGTTTCGGTCATGGCTCGAAACCAATCGGTCCAACACCGGGGCGACTTAAGCCTGTGGGTTTCCACTTTCAATTTTTTCCGTTATTGGCGCGGAACAGACCGCCCTTCCCCCTCGGCCGGAGTGGCTCAGGAGTCCTGAAGGGGCTTGGATTCGGCGATGACCCGGATCCCCTTGCTCGCCAGGGCTTCGCGAAGCTGGGCCAGATGCTCCGCATCGCGGACCTCGACCGTGCATTTCACCATCACGGTGCTGATGTCCGCCCCGCCGAAGGTCCGGTCGTGCTCGATCTGCTTCACGCTGGCGCTGGCCTGGGCGATGGTCGAGGCCAGCTCCGCCAGCCCGCCCGGCCGGTCGGAAATCACGGCGGTGAACCGGGCCATGCGGTGATCCAGCACGATGCCGCGCTCGATCACACGGCTGAGCACCATGGGATCGATGTTGCCGCCGCAGAGCACCAGTGCGACCCGCTTCCCATGCAGCGATTTCAACTTGCCGGCCAGGAAAGCCCCCAGTCCGATGGCGCCGGCACCCTCGACCACCCCCTTCTCCAATTCAAGGATCCGCAGGATGGCCAGGGCGATCTCCTCCTCGCGCACCGTCACCACCTCGTCCACCCGGTTGCGGGCCAGGGCGAAGGCGCGGTCGCCGACTTGCGGCACCGCCAACCCGTCGGCGAGCGTCGCGCCGACCCAGGCGTCGACGGGTCGCCCCGCCGCCATCGCCTTGAGCAGGCTCGGGCAGCGCTCGGGCTCGACGCCGATCACCTTGAGGCGCGGATTTTTTTCCTTGACCGCGATCGCCAGCCCGGCGATCAGCCCCGCGCCGCCGACGGGCACCACGATGGCGTCGAGGTGGCCGACCTGCTCGACGATCTCCAGGCCCACCGTGCCCGCGCCGGCGATGATGGCCGCGTCGTTGAATCCGTGGACATAGGTCAGCTGCTCCGCCGCCGCGATCTCATCCGCGCGGGTCTTGGCCTCGGCGATGTTCTGCCCATGCAGCAGCACCTTGGCGCCGAAGGCGTGGCAGCGCGTCTGCTTCACCAGCGGCGCCCCCTTGGGCATCACCACGGTGATCGGGATGCCCAGCTCGCGCCCGTGATAGGCCAGGGCCAGGGCATGATTGCCGGCGCTGGCCGCGATCACGCCCCGTGAGCGGGTGGCGGAAGGCAGCAGAAGCAGCGCGTTGCGGGCGCCGCGCTCCTTGAAGCTGCCGGTGCGCTGCAGGTATTCGGCCTTGCAGAAGATGGTGGCGCCGCAGAGCTCGGAGAGCGCGGCGCTCTCAAGGCAGGAGGTGCGGATGATTCCATCCGCGATGCGGGCCTGCGCGTCGACGATGTCCTGGTAACTGACGTCCGCCGCGACGGAGCTGCTCACGATGGAACCCCGCACCGGTGCCGGATCATCAAACCTTCGGGCCCGCGGCGCGGACCGCGTCGCTGATCGCGAACTTCTTGTCGTTGGCGCGGAACTTGGCGGCCAATTCCTTGGCGCTCTTGTCGTAGGCGGCGCCATCCTTCCACGTCTTGCGCGGATCGAGCACGTCGGAGGGAACGCCGGGCACTTCCACCGGCATCTGCAGACCCAGGATCGGATGCGTGGTGGTCTTCACATTCTTCAGCGAGCCATTGAGGATCGCCGTCACCATCGCACGCGTGTAGGAGAGCTTGAAGCGGCTGCCCGTGCCGTAGGCGCCGCCGGTCCACCCGGTGTTGAGCAGCCAGACATCGGTGCCATGCTTGCGGATGCGCTCGGCGAGCATCGCCGCGTAGACCATCGGCGGCCGCGGCATGAAAGGTCCGCCGAAGCAGGCGCTGAAGTTCGGCTGCGGCTCGGTCACGCCCGCCTCCGTGCCGGCGAGCTTGGAGGTGTAGCCGTTGAGGAAGTAGTACTGCGCCTGCTCGGGGGTCAGCTTGGAGAGCGGCGGCAGCACGCCGAAGGCGTCCGCGGAGAGGAAGATGCAGTTGGTCGGATGTCCCGCCACGCTGGGCAGCACCGCGTTGGCGATGTGGCTCAGCGGATAGGTGGCGCGGGTGTTCTCGGTGCGCTTGGTGCTGTCGTAGTCGGGCACGCGCGTGACCGGATCCACCGTCGTATTTTCCAGGACGCTTCCAAATTTGATGGCCTGGAAGATCTCCGGCTCGGTGGCCAGCGAAAGCTTGATGCACTTGGCGTAGCAGCCGCCCTCGATGTTGAAGACGCCGCGATCGCTCCAGCCATGCTCGTCGTCGCCGACCAGGTCGCGGTTGGGATCGGCGCTCAGCGTGGTCTTGCCGGTGCCGGAGAGGCCGAAGAAGATGGCCACGTTCTTGGGATCCTTGCGGTCCACATTGGCGGAGCAGTGCATCGGGAAGACGCCGCGGTCGGGCAGGTCGTGGTTCATCGCGTAGAAGATGCTCTTCTTGATCTCGCCGGCATAGCGCGTGCCGATGATGACCACGCGCTTGCGCTCCAGGCTCTGCACGATCGCCACGCCGCCGGTCACGCCGTACTTCGCCGGATCGGTCAGCTTCATCGATCCCGCGTTGATGATGGTCCAGTCGGGCTTCCAGGCGGCGAGCTCCTTGGCCTCGGCGTTGATGAAAAGCGTCTTGGCGAAGAGCGAGTGCCACGCCTCCTCGGTGAAGACGCTGACCTTGCAACGGTAATTCGCGTCCGCGCCGGCATAGCCGTCGAAGCGGAAGAGATCGCGGCGCTGCCGCAGATGGTTCATGGCCAGGGCGTCGAGGGCTTCAAAGTTCTCCGGTGAAATGGCCTGGTTGACCTTGCCCCAGTCGATGTTGCCGTGGATGCCGGCGGTGTCCTCGAGGAACTTGTCGTTGGGGCTGCGGCCGGTGCGGTCGCCGGTGTCGCAGACCAGGGCACCGTTGGCCGCCAACACACCTTCGCCACGGGCCAGGGCCAGCTCGACCAGTCGCGGCACGGGCAGGTTGGCGTGAATGGCAGCGGTGCCAAAATCAAGTTTGCGATCGGTGGCGGTTGGCATGGCGGTGGCTCCTAACTGGGACAAAGTCGAAACGAGGGACTCTACCACGAACCCGACGTCCAATCCAAGCGAGCCGGCTCATCGCAAATCATGACCCTCTTTGACCGCGACGCCTCAGATGCCGTAAAGTCCCCTGCTTCGGATGGCGGTCGTAGCTCAGTCGGTAGAGCAATGGGTTGTGATCCCATGGGTCGCGGGTTCAAATCCCGTCGATCGCCCTTTCTTGTGAAATGCGTCGCGATTCAATTCCCGCCCGCCTGGGAGAACGTGGAGAAGTCCCGCGGGCTGATCGCCGACCTGCTCGCGGAGGCCGGCGACCTGTCCGGTGCATTGGTGGTGCTGCCGGAGATGGCGGAGAGCGGATTCACCAACCATCCCGAGCACTGCACCGACGGCAAGTCCGAGCGGTTCGCCTGCGATCAATCCAGGAAGCATGGCTGCTTCCTGCAGCATGGTTTCACCCACGCGGTCGGAAGCTCTTTTCAGAACCGAGTCGCGCTGGCCTCCCCTGAGGGAAAGATCATCGCCCGCTACGCCAAGGCGCACCTCTTCTCGCTTTCCGGCGAGCCTGCCCATTATTCCGCGGGAAGCAGCGCGACGGTCGCGAGGCTGACAACGACCGGCACACCGGTGGGCATGCCGGGAGTTTCGGTCGCGCCGATGATCTGCTACGACCTGCGATTTCCCGAATTGTGGAGGCACGCCGCACTCGCGGGCGCGGAGCTCTTCTCGCTTTCCGCCTGCTGGCCCGCGACTCGGAGCGGCCATTGGCGCAGCCTTGCCATCGCGCGAGCGATCGAGAACCAGGCGGTGGTCGTGGCGTGCAATCGCACCGGCAGCGAGCCAAACACCCAGTATTCCGGCGGCTCGCTCATTATTGGTCCCGCCGGCGAAATAATCGCCGAGGCTTCGGACAAGCCGGAAGTGCTCGCGGCCGAGGTTGATATCGGGGAAACCCGTTCGTGGCGCCGCAAGTTCCCCGCGTTACGGGACATCCGCCGGAATTGGCTCGGTCGCTGCCGCGTGAATGATTGTGGAGAAGTCGCGCCGGATTGTTGACTGGACAGCGGAACACTTTAGACTGCGCGGGTGTGATGAATGTTCCGTGGCGTCGCAACTCCTTGGCCGAACGATGAATCCAAATCAAACTGTGGTGCCGCGGGCTGTCCCACTGAATCCTGACCTCGAAGGTCGGATCCGCCGGGGCTGCTTCGGCGCCGCGTCAAAGTCGATGCGGGAATTCGGCGTGAGCCCGGACGAAATCATCGAGCATCTTTCGCAGGCCGGCCTCGCGGTCGCCTCGCGTCCCGAGCGCGTGCTTGAAAATCTGGAGGGCATCGTCCACGCCGTCGCCTGCATCTCCGGCAACGCGCGGGCCTGGGTCGAGCTGGCCACTCAGCATGGATGGTGCCTGGAGCGCGCCGCCATGGAGCGCTTCGGCGTCGATGGCGGACTCGCGGCCCACCGCTTCTGGAGCGAGCTGCGCATCGGCACCTGCGGCGGGATCGGCGAATGCCGCAAGGATGGATGGCCGCTGCCGCGACTGCAATGGTTCGCGGGACTGCGCCCGCTGCGGCACTGGCTCGCGGACCGTCTTTTCGGCGGCCTCGAGTCCCTCATCGAAGTGCCGATCGGGGCGCGGCTTGACATGGGCGCGAACCCCCATAGGCTTGAGCCCGTGGCCAAGAGAAACGCATCCTCTCTTGCTTCGGCAACTTAGCTCAGCCTGGTAGAGCATCGCATTGAAAATGCGGGTGTCCCCGGTTCAAATCCGGGAGTTGCCATTCTCGATTTCACCGTCCGACGGCCAGTGGGCCCGGCCCGGACGAATGCCCCGCGGCAGCCCGCCCGCAAATCCATACTCCCGATCCAACCGCTCACGCAGAACATGCTCGCCGACCAGACGCACGCAGGGATGCATGAGCAGGACGCGCCGGACGAAACGCCCGGCGCGCGGAGCGAACTCCGCGGTCGACATCAGGTGCAGCTCGTTTCCCCTGGCCTCCAGGGGAACCATCGCGAACTGCCATGCCTGTCGACGACTCACATTGCAGATGCCCGGCGTGAAATTCTTCATGAGCAATTGATCGGGGGTTTCCCACCGCGACTGAAGATGAATTCGCGTCTTTGCGCCGGGGTTTTTCCGTCTGTAACGGTGGCGACGATCGCATCGCTTCAGGCCGGGGTGAACCCCAGGTGAATCGCGTTTTACACCTCCTTTTACAGGCCCGACTGGCGCGGCAACTCGGACGTTCGCGCGACGCGCACACGATTCGCACGCTGCAGCGCCTGTGCATGCTGCTGGAGCGCGCCGGACCGGAGCGACTCCCCTCCGCGGCCGCCGAGGCGCTGGTCGCGCTGCGGCTCATCCGCGCCGGCTTCGCCGTGGAGGCGGACGTCCCAACGCCCAGCGGACGAAGCTGCGACTTCCGGGCGACGCGCCGCGGCGAAAGCATGTGCGTGCACGTCAAGCGGCTGATCACCGGCGCCGCACCGCGGCTCGACATCCCCCGTCCGCTGCGCAGTGCGATCCACTGCGGCCGCAAAGTGCGGGGCGAGCTCTGGTGGGAGCCACGCCTGGGGCCAAGGGCGCTGGCGCGGCTGGGGCGCTCCTTCGACGCCTTCCTGCGCGAGGCCGCCATCGGCGAGTCGCTCTCGGTGCGCGACGCGCCCGACCGCGAGATCGGACGCATCCGCATCCACCGACCCACCGCGCGGCGCATGGAGCTTCGCCTGGAGCGCGGCGACCGGGCGCGGACCCTGGACCGGATCGAGCGGCTGATCCTCCGCGCCTTCGACCAGTGCATGCCGCGCGCCGCCAACGTGATCGCGCTGGTCGGCGACCACGCCGACGACTGGGAGCTCTTCGACGTTGCGCTGCGCGGCGGCTTCGTGGAGCGGTGGGATCGCTATCCCAGCCGGGGCGAACGGCGCGCCTACGGCCGCGCCGACGATGGAATGTGGTCGCACCACCGCGCGCCGTGGTGCCGGCTCGCGGTTTCCCTGGCGATCCAGATCAAAGGCGACGAAGTCGAACTGTCGCCCGGCGTCCTGCTGGCGCGCGAGGAGGATGGGGCGCTCGACGCGTCCATCACGCTCGCCCGGCGCGGTTTGCTTCGAACCCGCTAGCCCGGCGCGACCTCGTTCGAAGTCTCAGGAGCGACTTTTTTTGCGCGGCGCCGGAATCGCGACCGAATCCGCCAATCGCTCGTGCGGCGGCTGGCGCCGAGGCACCGCGGCAGCGGCGGCCTCCCAATGATTGCGCACATAGTCGGCCGCGGGCATGCCCTCGATCTGAAACTGCGTCCCCCGCGCCAGCATCAGGTCGACATGTCGCCGCCCCACCTCCACGGTCAGCGTCACCACGCCGTCGGTGTAATCGCGATGGGACACCTGGCAGCGCTTCTCCAGGAAATCGATCATTCGCGCCTCCTTGAGCGGAACGGTCACGGCGATGGTGCGCAGCTCGCCGCGCATCGCGTCCATGACGCGCTGCTTCAGCAGGTCGAGGCCGCTCCCCTGCTGCGCGCTGATCACGATCGCGTCGGGCTTGAGCTCCAGCCACTCGTCCAGCGGCCGCACCCCTTTGGCCGCCAGGCCGCGGATCTCGCCCAGCCGATCCGCCTTGTTGAGCAGGAGGACGCGCGGCTGGTCGGTGGCGCCGATCTCCTCCAGGGTCTTCTCGACCACTTCCAGCTGCTGCGGTGCGCGCCGATCCGAGACGTCGATGAGCAGCAGCAGCAGGTGCGCGTGGATCGCGTCCTCCAGCGTGCTGCGAAAACTCGCGACCAGATGATGGGGCAGATCGCGGATGAAGCCGACCGTGTCCGAGAGCATGCAGGCATTGCCGCCGCCCAGGCTCCACTCCTCGACGCGTGTGCCCAGCGTCGCGAAAAGCTGATCGTTGGCGAAGGCGCCGCCGCGGGTCAGGGCGTTGAAGAGCGTGCTCTTGCCGGCGTTGGTGTAACCCACCAGCCCCACGGTGAAATGGCTGTCGCGGCGCCCCTGCACCTCGCGCTCCTTGCGCTGGGCGATCTCGACCAGCTCGCGGCGCAAACGGTCAAGCCTCTCCTTCACGATGCGCCGGTCGATTTCGATCTGCTGCTCGCCGGGCCCGCGCGTGCCCACGCCCATGGGCGAGCCGCCGGTGACCTGACCCAGGTGCTGCCACATCGCGCGAAGGCGCGGCGCGGTGTATTGCAGCTGGGCGATCTCGACCTGCAGCTGCGCCTGTCGCGTGGAGGCGCGGTTGGCGAAGATGTCCAGGATCAGTTCGCTGCGGTCGATCACCTTGCAGTTGAGCGCCTCCTCGAGTCCCTTCAACTGGCTCGGCGAGAGGTCGTTGTCGAAGATCACCACGCCCGCCTTGAGCTGCTTGGCCATCAGGCCCAGCTCCTCCACCTTGCCCTTGCCCAGATAGGTCGCTCCGCGGGGCTGCTTCATGTTTTGCTCGAGCTCGCCCGCCACTTTCACGCCGGCGCTTTCCACCAGGGCTCGCAATTCCGCCAGAGGATCGTGGTGATCGAAATCGGAGTCGGGCAAATGCACCTGCACCAGGATGGCGGACTCGGAAAGCGTCGAGCCGCGATGAAGATCCGTTTCCACGAAACGATTCTAGGATGCCGGGCGTGAATGCACCGCTCACCGTGCTGGCGCTGGAAACCAGCTGCGACGAAACCGCCGCGGCGGTGGTGGAGCTGCGCGAAGGGCGGCTCGTGGCCCGGTCCAGCGCCGTCATCGACCAGGACCAGGTGCACGCCATGTACGGCGGCGTGGTCCCCGAGCTGGCCAGCCGCGCCCATCTGGAAAAGCTGCTGCCGGCGATCCGCGCCGCATTGAGCGGCGCCGGCGCATCGTTCGATCAGCTCGATGCGGTCGCCGTCGGGATCCGGCCGGGACTCATCGGGTCTCTGCTGGTGGGGACCAGCGCCGCCAAGGCGCTGGCCTGGTCGCTGGGAAAACCTTTTCTGGGAGTCGACCATGTGCTCGCCCATCTGGTCGCCTGTCATTTCCAGCCGGAACCTCCCAGCTATCCGGCGCTGGGGCTGGTCGCCAGCGGCGGTCACACGCACTTCATGTTCCTGGAATCGCCGCTGGAGGCACGCGTGGTCGGCCGCACCCGCGACGACGCCGCGGGCGAAGCCTTCGACAAGGCCGCTTCGATTCTGCAGCTCGGCTGGCCGGGAGGACCCCTGCTGGAAAAACTCGCCCGCGACGGCAACGAGCGAGCTTTCGACTTTCGCGCCGGCCACTTCGCCGGCAGCGCCGACATCTCGCTCAGCGGCGTGAAGACCGCCTTCCTCTATGAAGTCCGCGGTGTTCCCGGCGCACCCAATCGCCCCTCGCGGCCCGCCCCGCCCGAGCTCACCCCTTCGCGAAAGGCCGATCTGGCCGCCTCATTCCAGCGCGGCGTGGTGCAGGGACTGGAGAAATGCCTGCGATCCGCGTGGGAAGCGCATCCCGCCCGTTCGATTTGCGCCGGCGGCGGCGTGATCCGCAACGAAAGCGTCCGTACCATGCTGCAAGACTTCGCCCTTCGGGAGAAGGTTCCCTTGTTCCTCTCGCCCAAGGAATATTGCACGGACAACGCCGTGATGATCGGTGGGCTCGCGCTGCTGCGGCTGGCGGCGGGCGAGCGGGATGATCTTTCGCTGGCCGCCGAGCCCCTTTCCCGATTGCGATCCCGATGACCTACCGACCTCCGCATGTCTCCGACAAATTCCAGATGGTGCCGGCGCCCCATCCCGCGACGATCGACGAGATCGAGCTGCTCAAGGAGTGCCAGGTGGAGTTCGGCCGCGTCTCGGGCCCGGGCGGACAGAACCGCAACCGCCGCGACACCGCGGTGTGGATGATCCACACGCCGACGGGCATCGAATCCCAGGCCACCGAGCGCCGAAGCCAGGCGCAGAATCGCAGCATGGCGCTGAAGCGCCTGCGCCGCCGGCTGGCAATCCAGTTGCGAGTGGCCACCAACCGCGACCGTCACGCGGCCTCGGAGCTGTGGCGCTCGCGGCGGCAGGGCGACAAGATGTGCGTGAATCCCGACCACGAAGATTATCCCGGCCTGCTGGCCGAGGCGCTGGATGTGGTGGTCGCGCGGCGCTTTGACCTGGCCGGCGCGGCGGGCGTGCTCGGCATCACCATGAGCCAGCTGAGCCGGCTGATCCACCACGACAAGGCCGCCTTCGCGCGGGTCAACGAGGGCCGTGTCGAAGTCGGTCTGCCGCCGATTCGAAAATAGTTCCATGCGATTGCACCGACGCCTGCCGTGAGCGGTTCGGATCGCCTGCGCCGGTGTGGGCTGCCCTGCGCAATCACGAGATACCCGCGCCGCCTGCTAAACTTTCCCCATGGCTTCCCCGACGGAGATTCGCGCGCTGGTCCAGGAAGCCCTTGGCGATCTGGTGAAGATTCGCCGCCACCTGCATCAGCATCCGGAGTCCGCCTTCGAGGAAGTCAACACCGCGGCGTTGATCCGCGATGAGTTGAAAAAACTCGCCATTCCCTTCGAGGCGGGATTTGCCGGGGGAACCGGCACCGTCGCCCACCTCGCCGGCGCCGAACCTGGAGCTCAATCCATCGGCCTTCGCGCCGACATCGACGCCCTGCCGATGCCCGACCAGACTCCCTGCGACTGGCGCAGCAAGGTGGAGGGCCGCGCCCATGCCTGCGGCCACGATGGACACACCGTGATGCTGCTGGGGGCGGCGCGGGTGCTTTCGCGCCTGGCCCGCCAGTCGCCGCTGCCCAATCCCGTGACCTTTCTCTTTCAGCCCGCCGAGGAAACCGGCATGGGCGCCGAACGCATGGTCGCCGATGGCGCCTTGGACGGATCGCGCATCGGCAGCGCAGTCCGGCGCATCTACGGCATGCACGCCTGGCCGACGCTTGATGTGGGATGCGTGGCGTCGCGCCCCGGTCCCATGCTCGCCTCCGCCGATTCCTTCGAGTGCGTCATCCAGGGGCGCGGCGGCCACGCCGCCTGGCCCCATCTGACGGCGGACCCCGTGATCGCGGCCGCTTCAATCGTGCAGGCGCTGCAGACCATCGTGTCGCGCGAGATCGATCCCCTGGACGCCGCGGTGGTGACGGTCTCGGCGCTGAATGCCGGCGGCGCCTTCAACGTGATTCCACCGACGGCGACGTTGCGCGGCACCACCCGCGCGCTGCGTCAACCGGTGCGCGAACATGTGAACCGGCGCGTCCACGCCATCTGCGAAGGCATCGCGGCGACGCTGGGCGTGTCGGCAACGGTTCGGTTCCTTCCCGGGACACCGGCCACTTTCAACGACGCGGAGACCTTCGAGCGCTTCGAGCGCGTCGCCCGTGCGGGTCTGGGTGCCGATCGGGTCCGTTCCATGGCCAGTCCGGTCATGGGGGCGGAGGATTTCTCTGAATATGGAGTGGCCGCCAAGGCCTGCTTCTTCATTCTGGGTCAGAAGCGGCCGAATCAGGCCTTTCCCCCCCTGCACGATCCCGCCTTTGACTTCAACGACGATTCCATCGCCACCGGGGTGGAAATGTTCTGCCATCTGGCCCTGGACCGGGCCTGAATTTCGCCCCATCCGAAGGTCAAAATTTCATCCTTTAAGGCGTTGAAGCCGCCCCCGGCTTCGGGTACAGTGTTCGGCTCACTTTCGCACGCCGTTTGAACTACGTCGCGACAAGTTTCGATCCGGCTGATCGAAATGGCTTCCTGTAGAAGCTCGCTGCGTAGGAGGTAAGAAGCAATGGCCAAGAAGATCACCAAAGTTTTCAAGATCATGGCGCCGGGAGGCAAGGCAACGCCGGCTCCTCCATTGGGCCCCGTGCTGGGCGCCAACGGCGTCAACCCCGGACAGTTCATCACCAAGTTCAACGAGCTCACCCGCGAGCTCAACGGCCGCATCGTCGGCTGCATCGTCACCGTCTACGGCGACCGGACCTTTGATCTTGAGATCAAGTCCAGCCCCGTGAGCGTGATGATCCAGGCGGCGCTGAAGATCGAGAAGGGCTCGGGCACGCCCAACACCGTGAAGGTGGGCAAGATGACCAAGGCCCAGGTCCGCAAGATCGCGGAGGAGAAGCTGAAGGATCTCAACACCCGCAGCGTGGAATCCGCGATGCGCGTCGTCGAAGGCACGGCCCGGAGCATGGGCGTGACGGTGGAAGGCTAAACCATGGCAATCACAGCACAAAAAACAACCAAGTTCCACGGCGGCAAGCGCATGCGCGCGAGCCTTGAGCTGCGTCCGAAGACCGCGGTCTCCCCTGAGGAGGCGGTGTCGGCGCTGCGCAAGTTCAAAGCCCCGAAGTTCGACCAGACCGTCAATGTGGTCGTGAATCTGGGCATCGATCCCAAGGCCGCCGACCAGGCCCTCCGCGGATCGATCAGCCTGCCCCATGGCATCGGCCGCTCCTCGCGCGTGGTCTGCTTTTGCGGATCCGACAAGGTCGCAGCGGCAAAGGCCGCGGGCGCCATCGAGGCCGGCTCCGATGAATTGGTGGCCAAGATCGAAGGCGGCTGGATGGAATTCGACGTCGCCGTCGCCAGCCCCGACATGATGCGCATCGTCTCCAAGCTCGGCAAGGTCCTGGGTCCCAAGGGGCTCATGCCCAGCCCCAAGGCCGGCACCGTCGCCGCCGACGTCGCCGCCGCGGTGAAGGAGTATGGCGCCGGCAAGCAGGAATACCGCAACGACGACAGCGGCAACGTGCAGTGCGTCATCGGCAAGATGAGCTTCAAGGACAACCAGCTGGTCGACAACCTGAAGCACTTCATCGGCGTCATCCACAAGGTCAAGCCCTCGAGCGTGAAGGGCGTCTACCTGAAGAAGTGCGTCATCGCGGGCAGCATGAGCCCGAGCGTGCAGGTCAGCGCCTGACGCCCAGACAAGGAACACCCCCATGAGCAAAACCATCAAAGAACTGATCGTCCGCGAATACAAGAAGCGCTTCGACGGCGCCTCCGGCGCGGTGCTGGTCGAGATCCGCGGCATGGATGCCAGCACCAACAACGCCATGCGCACCACCCTGCTCGAGAAGCACATCCGGGTGAGCGTGGTCAAAAACACCCTGGCCCGCAAGGCCTTCGAGGGCACCAAGCTCGAGGGGCTGGCCAAGTACCTGGTCGGCCCGACCGCGGTGCTGACCGGCGCCGAAAGCGCCGTGGACATCGCCCGCGAGATCGTCGCCTGGGCAAAGGAGAAGGAAAGCCTTCAGTTCAAGGGCGCCTGCATCGACGGCGTGATCTTCGACGGCAAGGCCGGCGTGGAGCGTCTGAGCAAGTTCCCGACCCGCGTCGAGGCGCTGTCCACGATCGTCACCCTCTACCTCAGCCCGGCCCGCAACGTGGTCGGCGCGGTGTGCGGACCGGGACGGGCCGCGGTCGGTCTGGTCAAGGAAATTCAACGGAAGCTCGAGGCGGGCGAGACCATCGCCGCCAAGGCCTGAACCGTTTGCATGTGTGTTGGTTTGTGAAACAGTCTTTTTGCCGATTTCTGTCAGGCCCTCTCGGGTCAAACGCCGGATGTTCCGGCGCCTCACAGGAAAGGCCCATAGGAGTTTGAGTCATGTCAGATGCGAAAACGTTTGAAGCGAAGGTCACGAAGATCGGCGATGAGATCGCCTCCCTCACCCTGAAGGAAGCGGTCGATCTTGCCGAGTACATGAAGGACAAGTACGGCATTGAGCCCGCTGCGGGTGGTGGCGTGATGATGGCTGCCGCCGGACCTGCCGCAGGCGCAGCCGCTGCCGAGCAGAGCGAGTTCGACGTCATTCTCGACAATGCGGGCGCCAACAAGATCCAGGTGATCAAGGTCGTTCGCGAAGCCACGGGTCTTGGCCTCAAGGAAGCCAAGGACATGGTCGACGGAGCCCCCAAGGCGATCAAGGAAAAGATCACCAAGGAGGAGGCCGACAAGCTCAAGGGCTTGCTCGAGGCCGCCGGCGGCAAGGTCGTCATCAAGTAATCGAAATCTCTGGATTTCGAGGATTTTTTTGGCAAAACAAGCCCGTTCCAGACTCTGGAACGGGCTTTTCTATTGGACAAAAAGGTCGGAAAAAGAGGCTGATTCCCATTCGGGAGACCATTGGCTGATCTTGCAAGGTCCGTATAACTTTAGGAATAGGATAATTTTTTTCAAGTTCTTGACTGTTTCTCATCTTGAGTTTTGGCTTGGCTCTTGCTAGCCTTCGGGGCTCGGCGGTGCAAGCAACTCGGAAGATCCAAGGCTGAATATTTTGAATCAGTTTCGAAGTGAACCCGGCTGGCGGGAACACGGCTCTTTTTCGGCGTTGCAGAGAATCCAGGACGACGCATTCCCATGCCCACTCAGACCATCCGCGATTTCTCAAAACGCGGTGATGCCACTTCCGTCCCAAACCTCACCCAAGTTCAACGAGACGCTTACGAGCGTTTCCTCCAAAAAGAAAAAGCCCCCAACGAGCGCGACACCACCATCGGCATCGAGTCGCTGCTGCGCGAGGTCTTTCCGATCGAGAGCTACGACAGCACGGTGAAGCTGGAGTACCTCGAGTACAAGCTCGAGCAGCCGCGCTACACCCCCGACGAGTGCCGCGAACTCCGCCTGACCTACGGCCTGCCCTTCCGCGTGAAGGTGCGCCTGACCCGCAACGGCACCACCACGATCAGCGAAGAGGACATCTACCTCGGCGAGATCCCGGTGATGATGGGCGGCGGCGAATTCATCGTCAACGGATCCGAGCGCGTCATCGTCAGCCAGTTGCACCGCAGCCCCGGCGTCGACTTCTCCATCGCCTCGCGCGTCGGCGACCGGCCGCTGCACAGCGCCCGCATCAGCCCGGAGCGCGGCAGCTGGATCGAGCTCGAGGTCACCAAGAAGGACGTGCTGGCGATGCGCATCGACCAGAGCACCAAGATCGCGGCGACCACCTTCCTGCGCGCCCTGGACGAGCGTTTTTCCAGCACGGAATCCCTGCTGAAGCTCTTCTACGAGATCGAGGACGTCAAGGTCGAGAAGCTCAAGCCCGAGCATCACTCGGCCGAGCTCATCGTGGACAGCGACACCGGCGAAGTGGTCTGCAATCCCGGCCAGCAGCTGGGCGTCAAGGGCCTGGAGATCATCATCCAGTCCAGCCTGAAGACCGCGCGAGTGATCACCAACCCGACCGACTCGCTCATTCTCAACACCATCGCCGAAGAGAAGCTCGACTTCCTCGCCGAGGTCACCGAGTACGACGCCGCCAACCTGAAGATCTACGGCCGTCTGCGTCCGGGCAATCCGCCGCAGGTGGACAAGGCCCGCGCCCTCTTCAAGGAAAAGTTCTTCGACGACAACCGCTACCGCCTGGGGCGCGTCGGACGCTTCCGCATCAACCGCAAGTTCGAGATCTACAAGGAGCGCGACAAGGCCGAGGGCCGCACCTGGAAGTGGACCGAGGCGGATTCCAAGACGCAGAGCCTGCGCGCCGAGGACTTCCTCGCCGTGGTGCAGTACATCCTCGACCTGCGCTCGCGCAATCCGCGGGCCCATCCCGACGACATCGACCATCTCGGCAACCGCCGCCTCCGCACGCTCGACGAGCTGGCGGTCGAGGAGATCCGCAAGGGCTTCCTCAAGCTGCGCCGCACCGTGCAGGAGCGCATGAGCGTGAAGGACCCCAGCGAGCTCGGCAAGATCGCCGACCTGGTGAACTCCAAGAGCATCTCCAGCGCCATCGAGTTCTTCTTCGGCCGCAGCGAGCTGAGCCAGGTGGTCGACCAGACCAACCCACTCTCCATGCTCGTGCATGAGCGCCGTCTGTCCGCGCTCGGCCCCGGCGGACTCAACCGCAAGCGCGCCACTTTCGAGGTGCGCGACGTCCACATTTCCCATTACGGCCGCATCTGCCCGATCGAAACGCCTGAAGGCGCCAACATCGGACTCATCGCCAGTTTGGGTATTTACAGCGAGGTCGACGCCTACGGATTCCTGCTCACTCCCTACCGGGAAGTGAAGGATGGCAAGGCCACCGGCAAGATCCGCAAGCTCCGCGCCGACGAGGAACTCCGCAAGGTGCTCGCACCGAGCGACAGCCTGGACCGCGAAGGCCGCCTCAGCGGCGAGAATGTCGTCGCCCGCCGCGACGGCGATCTCACGCCGGTTCCGTCCGACGACGTCGAGTTCGTCGACATCTCCCCCAAGCAGATCGTGGGCGTCAGCGCCAGTTTGATTCCCTTCCTTGAGCACGACGACGCCAACCGCGCGTTGATGGGTTCCAACATGCAGCGCCAGGCCGTTCCGTTGATCCGCGTCGACCCGCCGGTGGTCGCCACGGGCATGGAGAAGTCGGTCGGCATGAACAGCGGCATGATCATCCGCGCCCGCCGCGGCGGCGTGGTGACCCAGGTCGACGCCGAGCGCATCATCATTGACAACGCCGACGAGTACGTGCTGCGCAAGTTCGTCGGACTGAACGAGCGCACCTGCCAGAACCAGAAGCCGCTGGTCAAGATGAACCAGAAGATCAAGACCGGCGACATCCTGGCCGACGGCGCCAGCACTTCGCAGGGCGAGCTTTCGATCGGTCGCAACGTGCTGGTGGCCTTCAACACCTTCGACGGCTACAACTTCGAAGACGCCATCGTGATCAGCGAGCGCCTGGTCAAGGACGACGCCTTCACCAGCATCCACATCGAGAATTTCGACGTGGAGCTGCGCGAGACCAAGCTTGGCCGCGAGGAATTCACCCGCGATATCCCCAACGTTTCCGAGCGTCTGCTGCGCAACCTGGACGACAAGGGCGTGATCCGCATCGGCGCCAAGGTCGGCCCCGGCGACATTCTCGTCGGCAAGGTCAGCCCCAAGAGCAAGAGCGAGCTTTCCCCCGAAGAGAAGCTGCTGCACGCGATCTTCGGCCGCGCCGGCGAAGACGTGAAGAATGATTCGCTGGAAGTTCCCGCCGGCACCGAGGGCATCGTCATCGGCGCCCGCCGGTTCAGCCGCCGCATGCATCTGAGCGACGAGCAGAAGAAGCAGCTCAAGAAGGACATGGAAGCCTTCGAGACCGAGATCGACCAGAAGCGCATCGATCTCTTCCGCCAGATGACCAAGGAGATCGTCAACATCACCGGCTCCCCGATGATCGATCCGAGCACCCGACAGACCGTCGGCGCCAGCGACATCCCCGAGGTCATCCTCGAGCAGATCGACGGCTTCGCGCCGAAGTGGATCAAGGGATCCGCCGATGCCAAGGAGAAGGCCGAGACCGTCTACGGACAGTTCTGGCCGCGCATCACCGCACTCCGCGAGGAGAAGGAGCGCAAGCTCGGACACATGAAGCGCGGCGACGAGCTGCCTTCCGGCGTGCTCGAGATGGTCAAGGTCTACCTGGCCACCAAGCGCCAGCTCTCGGTCGGCGACAAAATGGCCGGCCGCCACGGCAACAAGGGCGTCATCGCCCGCATCGTCCCCGAGGAGGACATGCCCTTCATGAAGGACGGAACTCCCGTGGAGGTCCTGCTGAATCCGCTGGGCGTGCCCAGCCGCATGAACGTGGGACAGATCCTTGAGACCCATCTGGGATGGGCCGCCAAGGTCCTGGGATTCCAGGCGATCACGCCGGTCTTCGACGGCGCCACCGAGGCCGAGATCCTCGAGGCGATGGAGACCGCCAACAAGCACGTCCGCACCCGCGTCGCGAACTTCGAGTCGACGGGCAAGGATCCGGGCCACGCCCGCGAGCTGCTGGCCGAGATTCCCTTCGGCGGCAAGGTGCAGCTCTACGACGGCCGCTCCGGCGAGCCTTTCCATCAGCGCACCACCGTCGGCTACATGTATCTGCTCAAGCTGCATCACCTGGTGGACGACAAGATCCACGCCCGCAGCACGGGCCCCTACAGCCTCATCACCCAGCAGCCGCTCGGCGGCAAGGCCCGCACCGGCGGCCAGCGCTTCGGCGAGATGGAAGTGTGGGCGCTTGAGGCCTACGGCGCCGCGTTCATGCTGCAGGAGCTCCTCACCGTCAAGAGCGACGATGTCGAGGGCCGCACCAAGATCTACGACTCCATGGTCAAGGGCACCAACACGCTCGACGCCGGCATGCCGGTGGTCTTCGACGTGCTCTGCCACGAGATCAAGGGTCTGGGCATGAACATCCAGCTCGAGAAGCAATCCAACGACATCGACCCGCTGCTGTAACCCGTGACTCGGCGGCTCCCCCGCGGCGCGGCGGCGGAGCCCATCCCACGAATGATCGCGCCTGTCCTGATCACGCACCCTCCACGAATCGGAACTGAATCCATGACCATCGCGAACGACAGCATCTACGACCGAGTCAACGATTACGGCGCCGTCCGCATCAGCCTCGCCAGCCCCAACGACATCCGCTCGTGGAGCTTCGGCGAAGTCAAGAAGCCCGAAACGATCAACTACCGCACCTACCGCCCCGAGCGCGACGGCTTGTTCTGCGAGCGCATCTTCGGGCCGGAGCGCGACTACGAGTGCGCCTGCGGCAAGTACAAGGGCACCAAGTACAAGGGCATCATCTGCGATCGTTGCGGAGTCAAGGTCACCCACAGCCGCGTGCGCCGCAAGCGCATGGGCCACATCAATCTGGCCGCGCCGGTCGTGCATATCTGGTTCTTCAAGGCCATGCCCAGCCGCCTGGGCAACCTGCTCGAGATGAAGACCAGCGACCTGGAGAAGGTCGTCTACTTCCAGGACTACGTCATCACCGATCCCGGCGCGACCGATCTGGAATTCAAGCAGGTCCTCACCGAAGATGAGTGCCGCAGCGAGCAGGACAAGCATGGCTCAAGCAGCTTCTCCGCCATGATGGGCGCCGACGCGGTGCGCGAGCTGCTTTCCGACGGCAAGCTGGACCTCGATGAACTCAGCGTGGAGCTTCGCCAGAAGCTGGACGAAACCAAGAGCAAGCAGCGCCAGAAGGACCTTTCCAAGCGCCTGAAGCTTGTGGAGCAGATCCGCGGCAGCCAGAACGATCCGCAGTGGATGGTTCTGGACGTTGTTCCCGTGATCCCGCCCGATCTTCGCCCGCTGGTCATGCTCGAAAGCGGCAACTTCGCCACCAGCGATCTCAACGATCTCTACCGCCGCATCATCAACCGCAACAACCGCCTGAAGAAGCTCATGGACCTCAACGCGCCCGAAGTCATCGTGCGCAACGAGAAGCGCATGCTGCAGCAGGCGGTCGATGCCTTATTCGACAACGGCCGCTGCCGCCGTCCGGTGCTCGGCTCCAGCAACCGCCCGCTCAAGTCCCTGACCGACATGATCAAGGGCAAGCAGGGCCGCTTCCGCGAAAATCTCCTTGGCAAGCGCGTGGATTATTCGGCGCGCTCCGTCATCGTCGTCGGCCCCGAGCTCAAGCTGCACCAGTGCGGTCTGCCCAAGAAGATCGCGCTGGAATTGTTCCAGCCCTTCATCATCCGCAAGCTCAAGGACCGCGGCCTGGCCGACACCATCAAGAGCGCCAAGCGCATGCTCGATCGGCGCGACCCCGAGGTGTGGGACGTGCTCGAAGAGGTCATCAAGAATCATCCGGTGCTTCTGAACCGCGCCCCCACGCTTCACCGCATGGGCATCCAGGCTTTTGAGCCGGTGCTGGTCGAAGGCAACGCCATCAAGATCCATCCGCTGGTCTGCACCGGCTACAACGCCGACTTCGACGGCGACCAGATGGCCGTCCATCTTCCGCTCTCGGTCGAGGCCCAGACCGAAGCGCACGTGCTGATGATGTCGACGCACAACATCTTCAGCCCGGCCAACGGCAACCCGATCGTCAGCCCCTCCCAGGACATCGTCATGGGCGTCTACTTCCTCACCTGCACGCTCGAGGAGGCTCCCGCCTCGCTCGACCGGTTTGTCGAGGGCGACGGGGAGATCGGCGACGAGGAGCGCAAGCGCCTCGCCAAGATCCCCCACTTCCTCACCCCGAATGAAGCCATTCTGGCCTGGGAAACCGGCGCGCTTGATTACCACACCTGGATCGAAGTGCGCCTGGACCGCTTCAACGAGGTCGTGCTCGACCAAGCCAAGCCGGCCAAGAAGATGCGCGCCAACCGCCGCATGATGACCACCGTCGGCCGCCTGCTCTTCTCCGAGATCCTGCCCGACGGCATGCCCTTCTACAACTGCTCGCTGGGCAAGAAGGGCGCCGCCCGCGTCATCGACGACACCTTCCGCCAGATGGGCAAGTCGCACACGATCACCCTGCTGGATCGCATGAAGGAGATCGGATTCCGCTACAGCACGCGCAGCGGCCTTTCCTTCGGCATCGCCGACCTTCGCGTCCCCGCCGAGAAGACCCGCCTGATCGACGAGGCTCAGAAGCGCGTCAACAAGGTGCAGCGCAGCTACGAGTCCGGTGCCATCACCGATCAGGAGCGCAAGAACCAGGTCCTTGAGGCGTGGGCCAAGTGCCGCAACGAAGTCTCCGAGAAGCTGATGGAGACCCTGAAGAACGATCGTCGCGACATGGACGGCCGGGAGAACTCCGCCGCGGCAACGCAGGCCAACCTGCTCCGCCGCTACCTGAACCCCGTCTATCTCTTCGCCGACTCCGGCGCCCGCGGTAACAAGAGCCAGATGCAGCAGCTCGCCGGCATGCGCGGCCTCATGGCCAAGCCCAGCGGCGAGATCATCGAGACGCCGATTATTTCCAACTTCCGCGAAGGCCTGAAGGTGCTCGAGTACTTCAGCTCGACCCACGGCGCCCGCAAGGGACTGGCCGACACCGCCCTCAAGACCGCCGACTCCGGCTACCTCACCCGCAAGCTCTGCGACGTGGCCCAGAGCGTCACCATCTGCGAGGACGACTGCAAGACCAAGCGCGGCATTCCGAAGCGCGCCGTCATGAAGGGCGAGGACGTCGAAGTTCCGCTCAACGACGTGCTCCGCGGCCGCACCGCCCTGCTGGCGCTGATCGATCCGCGCACCGAGAAGACCATCGTCGAGGCCGGACAGCTCATCGACCCGGCGATCGCCCGCGAGATCGAGGCGTTCCTGGGCGAAGACGGCGTCTTCCAGGTCCGCAGCCCGCTGGCGTGCGAATCGCAGCACGGCATCTGCGCCCGCTGCTACGGCATGGATCTCTCCACCGGCAAGGCCGTTGAAGAAGGCATGGCCGTCGGCATCATCGCGGCGCAAAGCATCGGCGAGCCCGGCACCCAGCTCACCATGCGCACCTTCCACACCGGAGGCATCGCCTACACCACCGCCGCCGAGAGCGAGTACAAGTCGGTCAATCCCGGCCGCGTCGAATTGGTGGACTGCAACGATGTCGATGTCACCGACGCCGCGGGCAACACCCGCCGCGTGGTCCTCAAGAAGACCGGACTGCTGCGCATCCGCGACGCCAAGGACCGGGAGCTCGAGAGCTTCAAGGTGCCCTACGGCGCCTTCGTCATGGCTCGCAACGGCGAGATGGTCAAGAAGGGACACCTGCTCATGCAGTGGGATCCCCACCGCATGCCGATTCTCGCCGAGAAGTCGGGAACGATCCAGTTCGAGGACATCATCGAAGGCGAGACGATCAAGGTCGAGGAGAAGACCGGCGGCGTCCGCGAAACCATCGTCATCGAGCACAAGGGCGAGCGCCATCCGCGCATCGAGGTGCGCGACGCCAACGGCCAGATCCTGGACTTCCACCATTTGCCCGCCAAGGCCCGCATCGAGGTGCCCAACGGCTCCAAGGTGGTCGCCGGACAGATGCTGGCCCACACCCCGAAGGAAGCGGCCCGCTCCGCGGACATCGTCGGTGGTCTGCCCCGCGTCACCGAAGTGTTCGAAGCCCGCAAGCCCAAGGAGCCCGCCGTGCTCGCCGAGATTTCCGGCGTGGTCGAGCTGCTCTCCGACAAGCGCAAGGGCAAGATGACCATCCGCGTCGTCGGCGAGGGCGACACCTTCATGGAGCACCACGTGCCCCAGGGAACCCATCTGCTGGTGCACGCCGGTGACACCGTCACGGCCGGCGATCCGCTGGTCGAAGGTCCGCGCGATCCCGCCGACATCCTCCGCATCAACGGCGAGGATGCGCTCTACGTCTACATGCTGGACGAGGTGCAGAACGTCTATCGCGCCCAGGGCGTGCCGATCTCGGACAAGCACATCGAAGTCATTCTTCGCCAGATGCTCTCCAAGATGAAGATCACCAGTTCGGGCGACACCGTGGTGCTGCTCAACGATGTGATGGACCGCTTCAATCTGAAGAACGTCAACTCCGCACTCGACGACATGCTCGTGGTCGAGGACTCCGGCGGCACCGCGCTGGTCAAGGGCAAGCTCTACTCCAAGGACGAGGTGAAGGAAGCCAACACCACCGCCGAGGGGCAGGAGAAGTCGAAGGCCAAGACCCGCAAGCCCAAGCGCGCCACGGCGCGCACGCTGCTGCTGGGCATCACCAAGGCCAGCCTGCAGAGCGAGAGCTTCCTCTCGGGTGCCAGTTTCCAGGAGACCACCAAGGTGCTCACCGAGGCCGCGCTCAAGGGCGCGGTCGACACGCTGGTCGGCCTCAAGGAGAACGTGCTGCTGGGCCACCTGATTCCCGCGGGAACCGGCTACAAGGCCTACCAGGCCATCCGCATCCAGAAACTGGTTGCTGAGCCGATGGGCGACGAGGACAACGACGCAACGGAGCTGGAAGCCGCCGCGGACGAGGCGGAATCCCTGGGCGCCGAGCGCCAGGGGGCAGGCCCGACCGTGGGCGACCGCGTGGCGGCTCTGGGCGAAGGCTCCGAGCAGGGCTCGTTGATCGCGATCGACGAAAGCACGGAAGCCGGCGACGACACGGACCCCGATTGAGCGGCACACCGAGGCCAAGCGCCAAACGCGATGAGAAGCCGGACGGCCGCGGCGGCGGCGCGCCCTGGTGGCGCGACGGCCTGCGCTTCGAGTGCACTTGCTGCGGCAACTGCTGCAGCGGCGAGCCCGGCGCAGTCTGGTTCGACCGGGAGGAGGGCCAGAAGATGGCCGCCAAACTGGGCATGAGCGAGAAGGATTTTCTCAAGACCTACGCGCGGAAGATCGGCGCCCGCTGGTCGCTGCAGGAGCGGACCGGCCCGGCGGGACTTCGGCGCGGACATGACTGCGCCCTGCTCGACCGCGAGAGCGTGCCGGGCAAGGCCCTCTGCAAGGTCTACCAGGACCGCCCCAAGCAATGCCACACCTGGCCCTTCTGGGAGCGCACCCTGAGCTCGCGCAAGGCCTGGGATGAGGCAAAGAAATCGGCGCCCTGTCCCGGCATGGGCAGCGGCCCGCTGATTCCCGCCGAGAAAATCCTCGAGGCCCTTCGAGCGGAGCGAGCCTCGAGCGAAGGTGCGGCGTGGTGAGCGACCCCATCGAATCATGGAAAGCCGCGGCCCGCGATCCTCGCGTGGGCGCGCTCATGCGCGAGCTTGAGCAGGAGGCCGCGGAGCAGCTGCGCCTTCACCGGCCCATCTGCCTGGCCAGCGGCAAGTGCTGCCACTTCGAGGAGCATGGCCACTCGATGTGGCTCACCGGATTGGAAGTCGCGTGGACGCTTTCGCAGCTTCCTTCGGCGCCCCCGGCCGACCTCGTCGCCGCGTCGGTGCGCCAGGGAACATGCCCGTTTCTCGTCGACGGCATGTGCGGCATCCATCACGCCCGTCCGCTGGGTTGCCGCGCCTATTTCTGTGACCAGGCCGGAGCAGGCTGGCAGGAAGCCGCCATGGAATCGTGGCTGGGCCGCATCCGCAACCTGCACCAGGAGCTCGCGGTCGAGTATCGCTACGACGAATGGCGCCGGCTTCTTGGTGCGTTCGCCGCGTGATTGCAACTTGCCGTTCGCCTAAGATCACCCAATGCCCAGAACCAAGCGAAACAAGTCGATCGAGCGCGTGGCGTTCGTCAGCCTGGGCTGCCCGAAGAACCTGGTCGACAGCGAAAAAATGCTCTCCATGCTGCGCGAGGGCGGGCTGACCCCGGTCAATGAAAGCGACTCCCCCGACGCGCTGGTGGTGAACACCTGCGGATTCCTGGAGGCCAGCAAGGAAGAAAGCTTGGAAGTCATCCACGACGCGCTGCGGCGGAAGGATCGCGGCGAACTGAAGCGGGTCGTCGTCGCCGGCTGCCTTGTGCAGCGGCACCGCGCCAAGATCCTCGAGTGGGCGCCGGGCGTCGACTCCATGATCGGCGTCTTCGACCGCGACCGCGTGGTCGAGGCGGTGACCGGCATCACGCCGTCGCGCACTGAGCTCGGCTCCGAGGCGGAGCGACCTCCCTACTGGATCGCGGCCAACGCGTTGCAGGCGGCGAAGGATCGCGGCCGCACGACCGTCGGCCTCACCGTAAATGGCGCCGACGGCCGCGGCGTGGGCTACTTCGAATCCGACGCCAACCGCTTCCGGCTCACGCCGCGCCACTGGGCTTACCTTCGCGCCAGTGAAGGGTGCAACCAGCGCTGCGCCTTCTGCACCATCCCCTCGATCCGCGGCAAGATGCGCTCCAAGAGCCTCGACGAAACCGTCGCCGAGGCCGGCGCCCTGATGGACGACGGCGCCTTCGAACTCAACATCATCGGGCAGGACACGACCAGCTGGGGCTTCGACATCGGCGACGAGCGCGGCCTGCCGGGGTTGCTGGCGGCGCTCGACCGCACGGCGCAGGAGCATGGCGGCGGCTGGATCCGCCTGATGTACGCCTATCCCAGCAAGTTCACCGACGAGATGATCGACGCCATCGCCTCGCTGCCCAGCGTGGTCAAGTACCTGGACATGCCGCTGCAGCACGCCAGCGACTCCATGCTTGAGCTGATGCGCCGGCGCATCACCGGCGACGAGACCCGCGACCTGCTGGGCCGCCTCCGCAAGCGGATTCCCAACCTGGCGCTTCGGACCACGTTCATTGTGGGCCATCCCGGCGAGACGGAAAAGGATTTCGAGCAGCTATTGGAATTCGTCCGCGAGCAGAAATTCGAAATGGCCGGCTGCTTCAAGTACAGCCACGAGGAGGGAACTCCCAGCGGCACGATGAACCTCGACCCAAAGCTGCACGTTCCCCCCGAGGAATCCGCCCGCCGCGAGGAGGAGCTGATGCTGCTGCAGCAGGAGATCGCCTTCGAGCATGTGGCCGCCATGGCCAAGGCGAAGAAGCGACTCGAGGTGCTGATCGACGCGCCGGATCCCGAGCGCGCTCGCAAGGGCGAGCATGCCTACATCGGCCGTGCCTGGTTCCAGGCTCCGCAGGTGGACAGCTCCACCGTGGTGCGCTCGAAGCGCGAGTTCTCGCCCGGCGAGCTGGTGATGTGCGAGGCCTTCGACTCCGACGGCTACGACTTGGTCGCGCGTCCCGAGGACGAAGCCGGCCGGAGCATCTCTCTGCCGATGGCCCGGACCCGCCGCGGCCACTGATCGCCTCGCGCATGGAGCCGACCAACGCATCGAATCCTGGCGACGCGCCGGCGCGGCCGTCGTACTGGGGCTGGTCCTTCCGCATGCATGAGTTCGTGGAATTGCCGCTGCGGACGCGGCTGCTGGTGCACTGGCGGGCCAACCTGAGCATGCTCCGCTCGCCGAAGATTCTGGTGATCTCGTCGCTCATTTCCGTCGTGCCGACCTTTGCCATGGTTCTGTTGATGTGGCGAGCCAACCTGTGGAGGATCTACGGCATCTTTTTCGGATCCCTCCCTCCGACACCATTTCTGGTGATCCTGGGCTTCTCGGTGACGGGATGGATCCTGCTGCAGCACCTGGTCTTCATCTATGTCCTGAACCGCTTCTACGCACCCTTCGT
Organism: Planctomycetota bacterium; assembly: GCA_021414025.1. Lineage (NCBI taxonomy): Bacteria > Pseudomonadati > Planctomycetota > Planctomycetota bacterium. The sequence continues at coordinate 294,945 of JAIOPG010000007.1, forward strand.
CCGCCGCGAGCTCACCGCCATGGGCATGCCCATGTGCCCGGCGTGCGGGCAGCGGCTCGCGGACCGCACGGTCGCTCGATGTTCCGAATGCGGAACGCGGCTCTCCGCGGACGATTCCTGATCCCGGTCGCGACTTGATCGCCTCCGTCGACTAGAATGCGGCGCTCAAAAGACCCCATCGTGCCCATCCGCAACTTCTCCATCATCGCTCACATTGACCACGGCAAGAGCACGCTCGCCGACCGCCTGTTGCAGGCGACCAACGCGGTCAGCAGCCGCCAGGCCAAGGAGCAGATTCTGGACTCGATGGACCTGGAGCGCGAGCGCGGCATCACCATCAAGGCCAGCGCCGTCACCGTGCAGCATGTCTACAAGGGCCAGACCTACCAGCTCAACTTCATCGACACGCCGGGCCACGTGGATTTCGCCTACGAGGTGAGCCGCGCCCTGACCGCCTGCGAGGGCGCCGTGCTGGTGGTCGACTCGACTCAGGGGGTGCAGGCCCAGACCGTGGCCAACGCCTACCTGGCGGTCGCCAACAACCTTGAGTTGATTCCGGTGATCAACAAGATCGATTTGCCCGCGGCGGATCCCGACGAAGTGGCGATGGAGATCGAGCGCGTGCTCGGGCTCCGCGCCGAGACCTGCATCCTGGTCAGCGCCAAGACCGGTCAGGGCATCGCCGAGCTGCTCGACGCCATCTGCGAGAAACTGCCCGAGCCGCCGCCGTCCAAATCCAACAAGCTGCGGGCGCTGATCTTCGACAGCATCTACGACGACTACAAGGGCGTGGTGGTCTACTTCCGCGTCTTCGACGGCTCGATCAAGACCGGCGACAAGATCCGCATGATGGGCACCGGCCGCGTCTTCGCCGTGGCCGAGCTCGGCCGCAACACTCCCTTCCCGCAGAAGATGAAGAGCTTCGGTCACGCCGAGGTGGGCTACCTCGCCGCCAGCATCAAGACCCTGGCCGACGTGCGCGTCGGCGACACGATCACGCTGGATCTGGACCCGGCCGACGAGCCGCTGCCCGGCTACCAGGAGCCCAAGCAGATGGTCTTCTGCGACTTCTATCCCGCCTCGAGCAACGCCGAAGGCAGCAGCGGCAAGAAGGGCGAATTCGAGGGGCTGCGCGAGGCGATCGAGAAGCTGCACCTCAACGACGCCAGCTTCACCTTCGAGGTGCAGCACTCCGAGGCCCTGGGCTTCGGCTTCCGCTGCGGATTCCTGGGTCTGCTGCACATGGACATCGTGCAGGAGCGGCTGGAGCGCGAAGGCGGCGTCGAAGTCGTGCAGACCGCGCCGACCGTGACCTACATGATCGTCCTGCACGACGGCACGCGGCTGGAGATCCACAACCCCGCGGACCTGCCCGACATGAGCCAGGTGCTGGCCATCGAGGAGCCGATCGTGAAGATCGAGATCATCTGCCCCAACGAGAACATCGGCGACCTGATGAAGCTCAGCGACTCGCGCCGCGGCCTCTTCAAGAGCCAGCGCTTCGTCAGCGAGACCCGACAGATCCTGGACTACGAGCTGCCGCTGGCCGAAATCATCTACGACTTCTACGACAAGCTCAAGAGCATCACTCGCGGCTACGGCACGATGGACTACGAGGTCATCGGCTTCCGCGCCGACGAGCTGGTGAAGGTCAACGTGCTGGTCAACGGCGAGGTGGTCGAGGCCCTGAGCCTGATCACGCACAAATCCACCGCCGAGCACCGCAGCCGGATCATTTTGGAAAAACTCAAAAAGCAGATCGACCGCCATCAATTCGAGATTCCGCTGCAGGCCGCCATCGGCGGGCGCATCATCGCCCGCGAGTCGATCAAGGCCCTGCGCAAGAACGTGCTGGCCAAGTGCTACGGCGGCGACGTGAGCCGCAAGCGCAAGCTGCTCGAGAAGCAGAAAAAGGGCAAGAAACGCATGAAGACCATCGGCATGGTCAGCATCCCGCAGGAGGCCTTCATGGCCATCCTCGACCAGGGCGAGTGACCGGGCGGCGGTCCGACCCTGCCCCGCGGCGAGACGCGCCTACCGCGGATCGCTAAACTCCGCGCATGCACAAAATCGAACGGCTCGTTCTCGCCCTCTCCGCGCTCGCCATCGCATGGATGCTTCTGGGCCGCCCATCGCCCGACGCCCCCGCCAGCGCGCGCTCCCCCTTCATGGCCGACCTCGGCCCGGCGCAAAACATTCTGCTCGAAGGGAAGGACGGCGTGCTCACCCTGCGCAACGAAGCGTCGCATCTGGCCTGGGGCGAGCAGCCCACGTCACGGGTCTGGAGCTCGGCGGCCGTCCACGTGGACAAGGTCCTCAAGACCATGCTCAAGACCGACCGCTTCGTTGAGGAGCGCAACCAGTTCGACGACGCCGCCAAAAAGCAGAGCGACGATTTCCAGCGGCAGATGGAGGCCATCAAGTCCAAGTACGGCGAGATGGCCAAGGACAACCCCGAGCTGGCCAAGGGCAAGGAGGAGATGCAGAGCCTCTTCCAGCAATATCAAAAGTGGAACGAGGGGGTCACCGCCTCGCAGAGCAAGCTCATGGCCGGCCAGGTCGAGACCGCCTACCGCGAATTGGTGACCGCGGTGGACGTGGTCTGCGACCGGCAGAAGATCGACATGGTCTACCGCTTCATTCCGGCCGCCGCGCCCTTCGAGTCTGCGCAACTGGGCGATGCCATGGTCCAGGTGCAGGCGCGCACATTCCTGCGCTGCCCGGAGTCCCTGGACATCACCGCCGACGTCATGAAGGAGCTGGGCCTGAAGGATCCGTGAGCGCGGCGACATGACGGGCGACACCGGCTGAGATTCTTTGAGAGAGCGCGGCTTTCACTTCGTCCATTGACGGGCACTTTTTCCCGAGCTCCTGACGCATGCTGGTGACGCCGCGTCCGGCGAGCCCGCAGGGCACGATCAAGTCGAAGGCGCGAAGATCGGGGTCCACATTGAGCGCCAGTCCATGCATGGACACCCAGCGGCTCACGCGCACACCCATGGCGCAGATCTTCAGACCCGGCCGATCCTCCGCCCCCGTCCAGACGCCCGTCGCCTCCGGGTCGCGCCGCGCCGGTACGCCGAAGTCCGACAGCACACCAATCACGATCTCTTCAAGAAAGCGCATGTAGCCATGGATGCGCAGGCCCATGCGCTCCAGATCGAGGATGGGATAGGCCACCAGTTGCCCGGGACCGTGCCAGGTGACGTCGCCGCCACGGTCGGTCTCCACGCGCTGCACGCCCAGCGCCGCCAAGCGCTCGTCGGAGGCCAGGATGTTCCGGCCGGCCGTGGGCCGGCGGCTGACGGTGATGACCTGCGGGTCATGCTCGACCAGCAGCAGCTGCATCTTTCCCCGCGCTGCGCGTGCGGCGAGAACTTCGGCGTGCGCCTCGCGTTGCCGCGCCAGCGCGTCGGCGTAGGCCATGCGGCCCAGGTCGGTGATCTGCAGAATGTTCACGGACCGTGCAGTTTACGCTGCCGATCTTCCCCGACTCGCAATACAATGCCGGCCCATGTCCAACGTGCATCCCACCGCGATCCTCACCGGCGACGTCAAGCTGGCCAACGGTGTCGAGATCGGCCCCTACTGCGTCCTGGATGGAACGATCGGACCCATTTCCCTCGGAGCCGGCACGCGCCTGATGCACATGGTCTCGATGCAGGGGCCGCTGACCGTCGGCGAGCGCAACCGTTTCTATCCGGGATCGACCATCGGCTATCCGCCGCAGGACCTGAGCTTCGATCCCGACAAGGCGGGCTCCGGCTGCATCATCGGCAACGAGAACACCTTCCGCGAATCGGTCTCCATTCACCGCGCCAAGACCGAGCGGCCGACCCAAATTGGAGACAAGAACTACTGGATGGCCAACAGCCACGCCGGCCACGATTGCGTCGTCGGCAACCGGTGCATCTTCGCCAACACCGTGAGCCTGGGCGGCCACGTGGAAGTCGGCGACGGCGTCATCTTCGGCGGCTCGGGCACCGCCCACCAATTCGTGCGCATCGGTCGCGGCGCCTTCATCGGCGGGCTCACCGGACTGAGCACGGACCTGCCGCCCTTCTTCATGCTCACCGGCATCAATGTCGCCGGCAGCCTGAACCTGGTCGGCATGCGCCGCAGCGGCATGAAGCGAACGGACATCGACACGGTGCGCTGGGTCTTCGACGTGGTGCAGAAGAGCAAACTCTCGCGGCCGAACATGCTGGCGCTGCTCGCGGAACGCAAGGGCGATCCCCTGGTCGAGGAGTACATCCGCTTCATCGAGGCCGCCAAGCGACCGATCACGCCCAACACCGGCAGCGTCATGCGCGGCGCCTCCAGCATCGTTCCCACCTGACGATGCATCCGCCGATTCGTCTCCGGATCCTGGCCAGCGGCAGCTCGGGCAACGCCGCAATTCTCTCGCTGCGCCCGCGCAATGCCGCGCCGATCCACGCCATCATCGACCTGGGCCTTTCGCCGCGGAAACTCTGCGGCGCCCTTGCGGCGGAGGGGATCTCGCCCGCCGAGGTTTCGGCGATCCTGCTGACGCACGCGGACGCGGACCACCTGCACTCCGGATGGTCGCAGCGCTGGCCCTTCGAGAAGGCGCGGGTGATCGCACGGGGCCCGCACCACCGAGCCATCCGCGGTGGCGGCATCCGCGAATCGTTCTTGTTCGAACCCAACGGCGGCTGGCGGGCGCCCGGCGCCGAGCTCAAGCCGATCGAGCTGCCCCACGACCAGGCGGGCTCGACCGGGTTCCGGATCTCGCTCGATGGCGCGTCGCTGGGCTGGGCCACCGACCTGGGTCGCGTTCCGCCCGAGGCGCTGGAGTTCTTCGCCGGCGTCGACGCGCTCTGCATCGAAAGCAACTACGACACGCACCTGCAGCGGCAATCGTCGCGCCCGGATTTTCTCAAGCAGCGCATCATGGGCGGGCGCGGCCATCTCTCCAACCACGAGACGCTGGAAGCCGTTCTTCACCTGCACCGCCGTCACCCGCTGCGGCAGGTGGTCCTGCTTCATCTTTCGGCACAGTGCAACAATCCCGCGCTGGTGCGATCGTTGTGGA